>NZ_JBFAXQ010000016.1:0-203471 GCF_040680855.1 Kribbella sp. NPDC051952 | reverse complement strand
TTTCCCGCGGCAACTTTTTCGCCAAACTTTTTTCATGGTCGTCCCTTCTTTTTTTGTTTTTGTGGTTGCCGGTTTCGGCCGCCTCGTTGGCGGCCACGACCAGACGGGTCAGTTCGAGTGCGCGCTCGATGTTCTCGTCCGCGCGGGTGCCGTTGGTGATGTGGTCGACCCACTGACCGAACGGGTCCAGGATGTGCTCGGGCACCGGCGTCTGCTCGCCGTTCACCGTCAGCAGGTTGCCCTCGTCGGTGTAGGTCAGCGTGCCCTCGGTCCCGAAGAGCTCGATCGTGAACGGGTTCCGGCTGGCGAAGCCCGCCTCGATCACGCCGATCTTCTGGTCGCCGTACCCGACCACCACGACAGCGTTGTCTTCGAGGCCGCGCTCGGCGATCGACCGGTACGTCGCGCTGACCGTGTCGGGCTGCGAGCCGAGGAAGAGCTGGGTCAGGTAGACCGGGTGGCAACCGAGGTCTGTCAACGCGCCACCGATGGCGGTCGCCGGCTCGAAGAACCGCTGCGGCAGCCAGCCCTCGACACCGTCGCGCGGAATCGCGCCGTCGTGCGAGAGCCGGACCCGGCCGTAGGTGAGCGTCCCCAGCGTGCCATCGTCGATCACCTGGCGGATGGCCTGGGTGTAGCCGTGCGACAGCCGCGGCAGCGAGACCGTCAGCTTGACGCCGGCCTCGTCGGTCGCGGCGATGATCTCCTCCGCCTCGGCGACCGTCGGCGCGAGCACCTTCTCGGTGAAGATGTGCTTCCCGGCCTGGGCTGCCTTCAGCATGATGTCGCGGTGCACGTTCGTGGGCGTGGTGATCACGACACCGTCGAGGTCGTCGCGGGCCAGCAGCGCGTCGAGATCGGCGGTGAACTCCACGCCGAACTGGTCGGCACCGCCCTGGCCGCGCTCGGCGTCGTCGTCCCAGACGGCGACGAGCTCGGTGCCGGGATGCGCTTGCGCCTGCCGCGAGTAGTCCCCCGCGTGCACGTGCCAGAAACTCAGGGTCGCGATCTTGAGCGGATTGGACACAGTGGTCCTCCTACTGGGTCGGAAACGTTTCGGACTGACTCGCGGCACACCACGGTACAACGTTGTCATCGGGTTGAGGAGGGGTCCGGCGCGCCTCTCTCGCGCGGTGAGATCGGGACGTACGACGGACGCCTATAGTTATTCAGGACTCCATCAATAACCTCGAGGGGCCGCGATGATCGACGAGCCGACCGGTGGCGATCTGTCCCGGCTGCGGCAGCTCAACGCGGCGACCGTGCTGCGGGTCCTGCGGGCCGATCAGCCGCTCACGCTGACGGAGTTGTCGCGTCGGGCCGGCCTGTCCCGCGCCTCGACCGAGGACGTGGCGCGCGACCTGCTCGGGCGCGGCTGGGTGACCGAGGTGGCGCCGGCCGCGGGCACCGTCGGGCGACCGGCCAGGCGCTACCGGTTCCACGCCGAGGCAGGCCGGTTGCTCGGGGTCGACATCGGCGGGCACAAGGTCCTTGCCTTGGTCACCGATCTCGAGGGTGAGGTGCTGCACCAGGCCCGGATCGCGGTCGCGCCCGAGCTCGGGCGGCGCGAGCGGCTCGCCGTACTCGACAAATGTGTGGCTGACGCACTGGCCGGCGCCGGGGTCGAGCGCAGCCAGATCTGGTCGACCGGTGTCGCGACGACCGGGCTCGTCGACGGGACCGGGAAGGTGATGCTGTCCGATTCGCTGCCCGAGTGGACCGGGGTCGACCTGGCCGCACACCTACGCCGGCTCGTTCCGGGGCCGGTCCGGGTGGAGAACGACTGCAAGCTCGCCGCGCTCGCGGAGAGCTGGCGCGGGGTCGCTCGCTATGCCAAGGACGTGGTGTTCCTGCTGGCGGGCCTGCGGACCGGCGCCGGGTTGATCATCGACGGGAAGCTGCATCGCGGTTTCGCCAACTGGTCGGGCGAGATCGGCGCCCTGCCTGCCGCGGGCTGGCTCCGCGCGCCGGAACACCTCCGCAACTGGTTGGGGGCCGACGACTCGGGGGACGACGTCGAGCGGGTGTTTCTGGCGGCGCGGGACGGGGATCGGGAGGCGATGCGCGCGGTCCGGGGATACGTCCGGGACATCGCGGTCGGCGCCTCGGCTCTGGTGCTCACGCTCGACCCGGAGGTCGTCGTCATCGGTGGCGGCTTCTCCCGGTCGGCCGACGTACTGGTCGAGCCGCTTCGGCGTGAGCTGGACCGGTGGTGTCTGCGCACTCCGGAGATCCGGGTCTCGGCGTTCGCGGACCTCGGCGTCGCGCTCGGCGCCGTCCGGTTGGCGCTCGAACAGGTCGAGTCGACCGTCTACAACGGGCTGAAGCCTTGACATAGTTTCCCAGGACTCCATGATTATTCCATCGCCCGCCCAGCGAGAGGATCCATCATGCGTCCGCCATCGCACCCCCTTCGGCTCTTGATCGGCATCGTCACCGGCAGCGTGCTCGCTGCCCTTGCGGTCGTCCTGCCCGCCCAAGCCACCATCAGCGGTACGTCGGCCACCAACACCGCGACCACGGTCACCTATCGCTTCTCCTACACCGGATCGCCACAGTTCCTCCGCGCGTACGTCGACACCGACCGCAACGCCTCCACCGGCTTCGCCCAGGGCGGCACGGGTGCCGATTACCTGCTCGAGAACGGCAGCCTCTACCAACACACGGGCACCGGCTGGAGCTGGACGCTCGTACGCACAGTGACCTTCTCCAGTACGGGCGGAGTCGCGCAGTGGACTGTGAACCGTGCCGATCTCGGCGAGACCGCGTCCCCGAATGACGCCGACCTGATCTTCCAGGTCGAGGCTCCCCTGGAGACGTCGAGCAAGTACACCCACGTCTACAGCGGCGGCGGATCCTCGGGCACCGTGACCTACACCGCGGCCACGGACAACTTCGCCAACCCGGAGCGCGGTTTCTACCACCACACGGGCGACTGCGACAAGACCGACTTCTCCCAGAGCACTCTGCAGGGCTACCGCACCAGCCAGGGCATCTCGCTGGTGATGTGCGTGTTCTACCTGGCCGAGTACAAGAACAGCCCGATCGCACAGGCCGCCCTCGACCAGTTGCAGCAGCAGATCAACACCGTCCGGGCGGCCGGGCTGAAGATGGTCCTGCGGTTCGCCTATACGACGTCGACCGCCGGAGACGACGCGCCCAAGGACCGGATCCTGGCTCATCTCGACCAATTGGCGCCGTACCTGAACTCCGGCAAGGACGTCATCGCGGTCGTGCAGACCGGGCTGATCGGCGCCTGGGGCGAGTGGTACTACACGCAGAACTTCGGCAACGCCGGCACGGTCAGCGCGACCGACTGGGCCAACCGCAAGGCCGTCACCGACAAGCTCCTCAGCGTGCTCCCGTCCAACCGGATGGTTCAGCTGCGTACGCCGAAGTTCAAGCGGACCATGTACTCGACCACACCGGTGCAGTCCGCAAGCGCGTACAACGGCTCGGCGCTGTCCCGGATCGGTCACCACAACGACTGCTTCCTCGCCAGCCCCGACGACTTCGGCACCTACGAGAACACCGCGGTCGAATACCCGTACCTGCAGGCCGACACGACGTACGTCGCCATGGGCGGCGAGACCTGTGGATCCAACCCACCGCGGTCCAGCTGCCCGACGGCCACCTCCGAGCTCGCGCAGTTCCACTGGTCGTTCCTGAACACCGACTACGAGCCGACCGTGCTGAACTCCTGGAGCACGGGTGGCTGCCTGGCCGACGTCAGCAAGAACCTCGGCTACCGCTTCCGGCTGGAGACCGGGACCTACCCGTCGACCGCCTCCCCCGGCGGCAGCCTGCCGGTGTCGATCGCGGTACATAACGACGGTTATGCAACTCCGTTCAACCCACGCAACCTCGAGCTGGTCCTGCGGAACACCTCGACCGGCACGAACTACAAGCTCACCCTGAACTCCGACCCGCGACGCTGGACCGCCGGCGCGACCACCACGGTTGCGCAGACGCTGACCCTGCCCGCGAACCTTCCGGCCGGTTCCTACTCCCTGCTGCTCAACCTGCCGGATCCACTTCTGTCCACTCGCCCCGAGTACTCGATCCGCCTGGCCAACCAGGGCACCTGGGACGCGGCGACCGGGATGAACTCGCTCCTGCACACGATCACCGTCAGCTAGTCCCCCGCCAGCTACTGCTAGGAGACAACCATGAGACGGCTTGCCGCAGGCATCGCCGCGATCGGCCTGCTCGTGCCGGTGCTACCGGCCCAGGCAGCGATGACTCACCACGACCCGCCGACGACAACTCGCACCTACGCGCCGACCGACGAGGTCATCAGCAACCAGGAGCGCGGTTTCTACCACCACGAAGAGACGCATTTCCGGGCCGACGGCAGCGGTTACGTGCCACTCGACCTGACCACCCTGCGGAACTACCGGACGCAGGAACACATCACCCAGATCCTCCGCCTGTTCTATCTGGAGAAGTTCTCCAAGCAGGACGTGATCGACAAGCACTACCTCGACCTGATGCAGGCCGACTTCAACACCGCGCGGGCCGCCGGCGTGAAGATGATCGTCCGGTTCGCCTACGCACTGCCGGGCGACGGCTGGCCGCCGCCAACGCCGTACGGCGACGCGCCGGTCGCGCGGGTCGTCAAGCAGATCAAGCAACTGACGCCGATCCTGCGGAAGAACGCCGACATGATCGCTGTCGTCCAGTCCGGCTTCGTCGGCCTCTGGGGTGAGGGCTACTACACCGACTACTTCTCCGACCCCGCGGACCCGAGCCAGGTCTCGGACCAGAACTGGGCCGACCGCAAGGCCGTTATCGACGCGCTGCTGAAGGCGCTGCCGAAGGACAAGATGGTCCAGGTGCGGACGCCGTACATGAAGCAACGCATGTACGGCGTGCCGACCGGCACCGCGGGCGGGCTCACCGCCAGGCAGGCCTACAACGGCTCGGCCGTGGCGCGGATCGGGCAGCACAACGACTGCTTCCTGGCCAGCCCGGACGACTTCGGCACGTATCTGAGTGACCCGATCGAGCTGGACAAGGACTTCGTTGCCCAGGACACCAATTACGTGCCGGAGGGCGGCGAGACCTGCGGCGTGAACGCGCCCCGCTCGGAGTGGCCGTCGGCGTCGGCCGAGATGGCCCGGCTGCACTTCTCCTTCCTGAACATCGAGTACCACCCGGACGTGCTGGCGAGCTGGGGTGACAACCTCACCATCGCCAAGCAGAAGCTCGGCTACCGGTTCGCGCTGACCCAGTCCACGGTGAGCCAGTCACACGGCAAGGTCCAGGTCGGCGTGAAGATCCGGAACGACGGGTGGGCAGCGCCGTACAACCCGCGGCAGGTTCAGCTGGTCTTCCAGAACTCCAGGCACACCTATCGCGTCGATGTGCCGGCCGATCCGCGTCGCTGGGGCGCCGGTCAGACGGTGAGCCTGAACTGGAGCGTCAAGCTGCCCAAGGGCAAGTACCAGGTCCTGCTGAACATCGCTGACCCGAAGCTGCAGTCCCAGGCTCACCTGCCAGGCTCCGCCGAGACCTACAACTCGGTCTATGCGGTCCGCCTGGCCAACACCGGAACCTGGCAACCCTCCACCGGCTACAACGACCTCCAGCAGACGGTGACTATCCGATAGGCGCCCAAGGTGGCGATGTGGTCCACGCTCGTCCAGGTGAGAACCTTGGCCGAGCGTGGGCCGGATGACCTGAAGGTGACAGCAGTCGGTGCGCGACCCGGCGGGCTGGTTGACTACCGAAATGTCCACGGGCGAACTGACGGCGGAGATCGTCACGGGGGTGTTCGCGGAGCTCACAAAGCTCCACGAAGCCGACCAGCTGACAGGGACCGCGCTGCGCGACCCCGGGTTCGACCGGCGGTTCCGGACCGAACGGGTCGCTGAGCTCGACGCGGAGATCGCCGCCGTACTGCACGTCCGCGACTGGTGCATGGATCCGGTTCATCAGAAGGAGCTGAAGAAGGCGCTGCACAGCAAGCGCTGGGTCATGCCAGACGCGGAGGTCAGTTGGTTCCTGCTGAAGCTCGCGCAGCGGCTCCACGATCCGGTCCGTGAGCGCGCCACCTTGTCCGGTCGCCGGCCACAGGCCACCGCTTCACTCGCCGAGCTCCAGCAGACGCTCTCCGAGTACGGCCTCGTCTACGAGAGCACTCAGCTGTACATGCACCGTCTGGTGGTCCTGCCGCACTACTCGGGATCCCACAAACGCTTCGTGCGCGGGAACATCAGGCTGTTGGGCGGCCGGAAGCAGGTCGAGGACATCCTGCAGCGGCTCGCCGACAAGCTCTGGGCGTTGCTCGCCGAGACCAACTGGCAGGATGCCGGACCGGCCCAGCTCCCGGCCGGGGACAAGGCGTTCGGGCAGGAATGGGGCAAGTCGTCCTCCACCATGCTTGCCCGGCGCCACGAGTTGGTGCGGCTCGGGGTCGGCGAGCACCGCAGGCTCACCGTCGATGCCGACGGTGAGGTCCGGTACGAGCCGCTCTGACCGCGTCAGGTGCGGGCGTCGTGGGGGATGCCGGCGGCCGCGTAGGCGTCGGCTTCGTCGAGGGTTTCGTGCAGGAGGAGTTGTTCGGCGAGGGAGTCGAGGCGGGTCCGGTTCTCGCGGAGAAGGCGGCGGGCTTCGGCGTAGCACTCCTCGATCAGGCGGCGGATCTCCTCGTCGACGGTGTTGAGGAGCTCGTCGGAGACTCCGGCCGTACGAGCGTCGCCCTCGGACGGGAGGACGGAGACCGGGCCGACCGCCTCGGACATGCCCCAGCGACCGACCATCGAACGAGCGATCCGGGTCGCGGTCTCCAAGTCGCTCTCGGCGCCCGTGGTGACGACACCGAGGACCTCTTGCTCGGCTGCCATTCCGCCGAGGGCCCCGATGATTCGGCCGCGCAGGTAGTTCACGTCGTACCCGTAGCGATCCATCTCGGGAGTGGAGAGCGTGACACCGAGCGCCCGGCCGCGCGGGATGATCGACACCTTGCGGACCGGGTCGGCGCCGACCTGGACCATGCCGAGGACCGCGTGACCGCCTTCGTGGTACGCCGTACGACGTCTCTCCTCCGCGGGCATCACCACGTTGCGCGCCGTACCGAGCTGGATCTTCTCCAGCGCGTCGGTCAGGTCCCGCTGGACGATCTCGAGCCGTCCCTGCCGGGCAGCGGTCAGCGCGGCCTCGTTCAGCAGGTTGGCGAGGTCGGCGCCGGTCATCCCGGGCGTGGATCTGGCCAGGGCGCCCAGGTCGGTGTCCGTGGCGAGTGGCTTGCCGCGGGCATGGACGCGAAGGATCTCCTCGCGACCCTTCTGGTCCGGCGCATTCACCGTGATCGTGCGGTCGAAGCGGCCCGGCCGGAGCAGCGCCGGATCGAGCACGTCGGCACGGTTCGTCGCCGCGAGCGTGACGACGCCTTCGGACCCGGAGAACCCGTCCATCTCGGTGAGGATCTGGTTCAGCGTCTGCTCACCCTCGTCGTGACCGCCGATCGAGCGAGCCCCACCGCGGGCGCGGCCGATCGTGTCGATCTCGTCGATGAAGATGATCGCGGGCGCGACCTTGCGCGCCTCGCCGAACAGCTCCCGGACCCGGCTCGCACCGACCCCGACGATCATCTCGATGAACTCCGACGCGCTGGCGGAGAAGAACGGTACGCCGGCCTCCCCCGCAGTCGCCCTGGCCAGCAAGGTCTTGCCCGTCCCCGGCGCGCCGGACAGCAACACGCCCTTGGGCGCCCGCGCACCAACCCGGCGGTATTTCTCGGGATCCTTCAGGTAGTCGACGACTTCCTCGATCTCGGCCTCGACCTCATCGATCCCCGCGACGTCCGCGAAGGTCACCCGGACCGACGTGGGGTCGACCGGCTTCTTCTGCCGGCCGCCGCCACCGAGCAGACCGCCGAGTCCGCCACCGGCCGCCCGCTGGCGCCGGAACAGCCAGATGTAGAAGCCGACCAGCAGCAGGATCGGCGCGAACGAGATCAGCAGGTTCCACAGCACGCCACGCTGCTGGGTCACCGGCGTCGCCCGGACCGTGGCGCCGCTCTTCTGCAGAGCGCCGTACAGGTCGTCGTTCGCGAACGTCGGTCGCTCGGTGGTGAACTTCGTGTACGTCGAGTCACTCTTGCCGGGGACCGGGGTGGCGTTCTTCAACCGGCCCTCGATGGTGTCGCCGCGGGAGAAGACTTCGGCGACGTTCATCTTCTGCACCTGCGCGGTGAAGTCGGTGTAGGCGATGGTCTGTTCGCTGCCGGACATCTGGTCCTGCATCGTGGTCACCAGGAACAGCAGCAGGTATCCGCCGACGATCCAGGCCACCCACCGCCACCACCGCGGCCTTCGCGGCTTGTCCCCGTCGTCATGCCCGGCCGGCAGCCCCTCGGTCCGCCACGGCTTGTGCGGATGCCGCCGCACATCATCGGGCCGCTCGTCCCGCTCCGAGCTGGACTGATCCTGCGGCGGCGGTTGATCCTTGTCGCTCATATTCGGCTCCGCTGGCTGACCCACCCGCTGAACACACGGCCTGAGCCAAACATACGACTAGATCGTCACGACCAGACGACCTGAGGTGGTACCGCTGGACTGCCGGTGCCACGCGGTCGCGATGTCGGCGAGCGCGACCGTCTCGTACGCGACCTTGATCGCACCGGTCGCCGCGTGCTCCAGTACGGCGGTCAGCGCGTCGCGACGCTGGTCCGGGGTGATGGCGTTGTTGGTGTAGCCGAGGATGCTCGCCGTACGACTGCGCAGGATGGCCGAGGAGAACGTTGCCTCGTCACCAGAAGCTCCACCGAGGTTGACCAGCCGACCGCCGTCGGCCAGTGCGGCCGCCGCAGCGGTCGCGGCCGCTCCGAAGACCGGATCGATCACCACGTCGAAACGTGCATCACCGAACCCCTCGTCCACACCGACCACCTCATCGGCCCCCGCCGCCAGAGCTCTGGCGGTGTCCGAGCGGACCATCGCGACAACCCGCTGAGCACCAAGAACCCGAGCAGCCCCGATCGCGGCCTGCCCGACCGCGCCACCGCCGCCGAGCACGAGGACCCGCTCCCCCGGCTTGAGCTGAGCCCGCCAAGTCAGCGCCATCCAAGCCGCCACCCCCGACAATCCGATCGCAGCCACCTGCGCATCTGGCACCGCCGTATCCAGCACGATCAGATCGCCATCGGGAACGACGGACCTCTCCGCCAGGCTGCCGTCCCCCGCAGCCATGCCGGCCGAGGTCGCGAAGAACACCTTCGTCCCCGGCGCCACCGCATCCGACTGCTCGACCACGCCGACCCCTTGAACGCCTGGTACATAAGGGAGTTGCGGCTGACCGAAGTACGACGTACCGGACGCACAGAGCAGGTCGAGTGGCACGACCGGTGCAGCGGTGACGCGGACGATGGACTGGCCGTCCGCTGCGACGGGGTCGGGGTGTTCGCCGTGGGACGGCGGTTCGCCGTGGGTGTGCAGGACTGCTGCTCGCATCCCGGCCTCCTCAGGTGCTGACGTCGGGATAGGGCAAGGTGAGGTGCTGCAACGCCCGGCCGTACGCCTTCTGGTACTCGAGCGGCCCGTGGTCACGCTCGAACAATGCGATGAACAGCGTGAGCGTGAGGAACGGATGCGCGCCCAGCTCGAAGAGCGCGACGTGGTCGTGCTCGCTCAGGGCACGACGCTCCTCGTCGGTGAAAGCGAGCCAGGTCGACTTCTCCTGAACCGTGCAGTTGAGGAGCTCGTTGGCCCGCTCCGATTCCCACCAGGTCACGGTGCCGACCGCGTCCTCGCGATACCGCTCGACCAGCTCCGGATCACGGTCGACCGTGTAGAGGAACTTGTTCAGCAGGTACTTACTCATGCCGGCACTCCGTTCGGGTACCAGGTGAAGTACGCCTCCATGGTGTGGAAGAGGTCGAGCGAGTCGACGTGATCGGCCTTCGCGCCGGCGCCGGCCGCTCCCATCATCAGCATGAAGTCCATGAACCCGTGGGTCGCATTACCCGGCAGGTGCAGGCTGTCCAGCGTCACCTCGGCCAGGCAACCGTCGAGGTCACCGCTCGCGATCCACTCCACCGCCTTGCGATCGAACTCCGGATCCGGCCCGTGCTCGCCGAACTGTCGCGGCCCACCCAGTTCGAGCGACAGGTGACCGGTGCCGATGATCGCCACCCGCGCATCGATCGGCCATGACTCGACCAGCTGCCGGATGGTCCGGCCGAGCTCGACGAACCGGCCCGGCCGGGGCAGCGGTGGCGCGAAGATGTTCGTGTAGATCGGCACGATCGGCAGATCTGCCTCGGGCCGGAGCGTGATGATCGGGCAGGTGATGCTGTGGTCGATCCGCAGTTCGTTGCTGAAGGCAAGATCGAAGCCGGCGTCCAGGCCGTTGCGCAGGATGTGCTCGGACAGCCGCTCCTCCCCGGCCAGCGTCATCCGCGGCAGCCCGAACTCGCGCTCCTCGTTGTACCAGTTCGCATCGAAGTACGGCGCCTTGCCGACCAGGAACTGCGGCATGTTGTCCAGCCAGAGCTGATGGAAGTGGTCGCTGCCGACCATCACCAGGATGTCCGGCCGGGCCTTGGTCAGGGTCTCCCGGAACGCCTCGATCTTCGCGACCCACTCGTCGGCGAACGGCGGCCGGTCGTCGCCGGTCGCCGTACTGGCGCGGTAGTAGAACGGATGATGCGTCGAGGCGATGACCGCGGCGACAGTGGCCATGTAGTGCTCCTCTCAACTCGGGTCGACGCTCGGGTCGACGTAGACCGCGTCGCGGTCGACGGTGAGATAGACGTCCATACCGATCGGTCGGCGGCGCTCCTCGGCCAGCTGACCGAGCAGCCCGGCAGCCCTTGCCAGTAAGGCGAATCCGCGCAACAGCTCGACCGGCAACCCGAGGTCGGCGAGCGCGGCACCGCAGACTCCGGCGCCGTTCAGCGGCAGCTTCCGGCCGAGCACCTGCTCGTGCGTTCGTCCGATCGCTTGGAACAACTGCAGGTGCGGACCCAGCAGTCCTTCGTCGGCGGCGATCCCAATCAGCACCGGCGTACGCGGATCCTCGACCTTGTGCACCGGATGCCCGAGTCCCGGCACGTACTTCCCCGCTGCCCGGGTCGCGGTGACCACCTCGAGCGCGAGCGCGTCCCACCCTGCGTCATCGGTGGGCGGTTCCAGTCCTTCGAGAGCCTCGTGCAGATACATCCCGCAGTCCTCGGTCACGCCGAGGAAGCGCGATCCCCCGCCGAGCAACCCGGCCGCCAACGCGCCTTGCAGGGAGTCAGGTGCGGACAGATAGGTGAGCCGGGCCGCGATGGCGGTAGGGGTGAAGCCGTGGTCGGCGAGTGCGACCAGGACGGCCTCGAAGACCCGGGTCTCCGACGGTGTCGGCCGACGCATCGCGACCAGCCAGAACGCGAGCTCACCGAATCCGACCTTGCCCATCAGGTCGGCCGTGAGGTCCTGTCCCAACAGCCGGATCTCGTCGGCTGACGACGTACCCAAGGAGGTTGGAAAGCTCATGTCGTCAGCCACTTCCGTAGTTCGGCGCCGTGCTCGTCCAGGTCCGGCGGCGGCAGCCGGTACGACGCCGCGCTGTCGGAGAACGCGATCGGGTTCCGGATGGTCGGGATCGACCCGACCGTGACGACCGGGTCCAGGCCGATGTCCTCGGCGAACGCCACGCCACCGTCGATCGTGTTGATCGGACCGCAGGGCACGCCCGCGGCGATGATGTCGCCGAACCACTCCATCCGGGTCCTGGTGCCCAACCGCTCCACCAGCAGCGGCCGCAGCTCGTCACGATTGGCGGTCCGCTTCTCGTTCCGGTCGAACCGCGGGTCGTCGGCCAGCTCCGGTACGCCGAGCACCTCGGTCAATCGGCGGAACTGGTTGTTGTTCCCGGCCGTGATGATCAGATCCCCGTCGGAACACGGCAACGGCTCGTACGGGAACAGGCTCGGATGGCTGTTCCCCATCCGCATCGGTACGACGCCGCCCGCGACGTACGCGCTCGACTGGTTGACCAGCCCGGACAGCGCCGACGACATCAGGTTCACCTCGACGTGCTGACCCCGGCCGGTCTCGTGCCGGGCGTTCAGCGCGGACAGTACGCCGATGGTTGCGTGCAGGCCGGCCATCACATCGAAGACCGAGATACCGGCCCGGAACGGTTCACCGTCGGGGTCACCGGTCAGACTCATCAGCCCGGAGATCGCCTGCACGATCAGGTCGTATCCCGGCAGCTCGGCGCCTTTCGGGCCGGAGCCGAAGCCGCTGATCGACGCGTAGATCAGCTTCGGGTTGCCCTCGGCAACGGTCTCGTAGTCCAGCCCGAACCGGGCCAGTCCGCCAGGCTTGAAGTTCTCCAGCATCACATCCGCGCGCCGGACCAGCTCCTGCGCGGCGGCCCGGTCGTCCGCGTCCTTGAGATCGAGCGCGATCGACCGCTTGTTCCGGTTCACCGCGAGGTAGTACGTCGAGATCCCGTCGCGGACCGGTGGTTGCCAGGACCGGGTGTCGTCGCCGCCGGGAGCCTCGACCTTCACCACGTCGGCGCCGAGATCGGCCAGCAGCATGGTCGCGTACGGCCCGGCCAGGATCCGGGAGAAGTCGGCCACCAGCAGCCCGGAGAGCGGACCCGTCACACGACCTCCCAGCACTATTCCGGACAGCTGTCCGGACGGTTGGATCGCCTCAGTCTCCGACCGTCGCCACCCGCCTGTCAACCACCCGGTCGACCCCTTGACACTCCGCGCGCACGCTCAGATAGTGAGTATCACCGCCCCGATGACCGTCATACGGACGTATGTCCGGGCACTCTTCTGGAGGGGAACCATGACCACTGCCGAGGCGCCGCTGGCGGGCCGGCCGATCCTGCTGCGCGGCGGCACCGTGCTGACCATGGACGACAACCACACGATCGTCACCGACGGAGATGTTCTGATTGCCGACAATCAGATCGCGGCCGTCGGTCCGGGGCTCGACGTCCCCGAGAACACCCAGGTGATCGACGCGTCCGGCGGCATCGTCATGCCCGGCATGATCGACACCCATCGGCACATGTGGCAGACCGCGATGCGCGCGTACGGCGCCGACTGGACGCTGACGCAGTACTTCGTCTGGTACTACCTCGAGCACGGCAAGATCTTCCGCCCCGAGGACATCCACGCCGGCAACCTGACCTCGGCCTGGGAGTCCCTCGAAGCCGGTGTCACGACCACGGTCGACTGGTCCCACGGGCTGCAGAGCGTGGATCATGCGGAGGCTGCCGTCGATGCGCTCCGCGCCGTACCCGGGCGGTTTGTTCTTGCCTACGGCAACATTCAGGCGGGGCCGTGGGAGTGGTCCGCCGATGCGGCGGTCCGGGCGTTCCTGGAGCGGCTGCGGGACGACGACGAGATCGGGTTGCAGCTCGCCTTCGACGTCACCGGGGACCCGGCCTTCCCGGAGCGCGGCGCGTTCGAAGTGGCGCGGGAGCTCGGGCTCGGCGTGACTACGCATGCCGGCGTCTGGGGCGCGACCAACGACGACGGCATCCGGCTGATGCACGAGAACGGCTTCATGACACCGCAGAACATCTACGTGCACGCGGCCACCTTGAACACCGACTCCTACCAGCGGATCGCGGCGACCGGTGGGTCGATCTCGGTCTCGACCGAATCCGAGCAGAGCGCCGGTCAGGGCTACCCACCCACCTGGCAGGTGCGCCGGCACGACATACCGGTCTCGCTGTCGATGGACACCAGCGTGTGGTGGAGCGGCGATCTCTTCAGCGCGATGCGTACGACGCTGGGCGCCGACCGGGCTCGTGAACACCTCGAGGCGCATATGAAGGGCGACACCGTGACGCACAGCCATCTGCGTGCCGAGCACGTCGTCGACTGGGCCACCCGCGGTGGTGCGAAGGCACTCGGCCGGGACGACCTCGGCAGTCTCGAGGTCGGGAAGAAGGCGGACGTCGTACTGCTCAAGAACGACTCCTCCCCCGTGTCGTTCCCGCTCGTCAATCCCTACGGGCACGTGGCGTTCCAGGCGCAGCGTGGGGACGTGCACACGGTGATCGTGGACGGCAAGGTGGTGAAGTTCGCCAACCAACTGGTCGGTTGTGATCTGGCCGCGGTCCGGAGCGAGGTCGAGTCGACGGTCGATTTCCTGCGCTCGTCACTCGGTGCGGAGGCGTGGGCGAGTGGGATGAACCCGGAGTTGCCGAAGGGCGAGGTGCTCGACAACCCGTACCAGTACACGGAGTACAAGTCCGACTCGACGCGGGAGGCGCGCGGCACCATCTTCGGGGATCCCGGATCCGAGACGTCGTAGGCTCGGGCGGTACGTCGTACGCCGGTTGGAGGCAGGCACTGATGGCAGGACGGGGCTCGGGCCCGGATTTCGTCGAATCTCTGGCTCGTGGGCTGGATGTGCTTGCCTGCTTCGACGCCGACCACCGGACGATGTCGCTCAGTGAGGTGGCGACCGCGGCCGGGCTGGCGCGGCCGACCGCGCGGCGGTTGCTACTGACGCTGGCCGAGCTCGGGTTCGTCCGTGGGGTCGAGGGCTCCTACCAGCTCACGCCGAAGGTGCTGACGCTCGGCATGGCGTACGTCGGTTCGCTCGGGCTGTGGGACATCGCGAAACCGCATCTCGCCGAACTCGTCGCGCGGACGGGCGAATCGTCGTCGATGGCGCAGCTCGACGGGTCCGACATCGTGTACGTCGCGCGAGTATCGGTACCGAAGATCATTGCGCTCCGCGTCGACATCGGCACCCGGTTCCCCGCGGCCCAAACCTCGCAGGGGAAGGTCCTGCTCGCGGCCCTCTCCCCCGACGATCTGGCCGACGTCCTCGCCCAGCCGAGCCGCGCCGGACTTCCGCCGTACATTGGCCGTACGGCGGACCAGCTCCGCGACGAGCTCACCGAGATCCGGGCCCGCGGCTGGGCGCTGGCCGACGAGGAACTGGCCCCTGGAGTTCGGTCGGTAGCGGCCCCCGTCCGCGACGGCACCGGCACGGTCCGAGCCGCCATGAACGTCACCGTCCACGCCGCCGAAACCACCACCGACAAGCTCCTCCAGGCTCACCTCCCCCTCCTCCTCCGCACCGCCGGCGACGTCAGCGCCGAATGGGCTCTCTGGCAGTCCCGCCCTCACCAAGAACTGGAAAGCTTCCACTCAGCGGAAGCGTGATGTCCGGCCGCGGCACCTCGTTCCTAGCGTCAACTCATGATGCTGCTGGCGCCCGAGGTGTGGTCCGGGAAGATTCTTGTAGAGAAGTGGACTTCTGGGGCGGCTGGTTCGCGGGCTGTGGTTGAGCCGGCGACCGGTGGGCAGCTTGGCGAGATCGGCATGGCGTCCACGGAAGACGTCGTACGCGCGTCTGCCCGGGCCGCAGCCGCCCAACGGGAGTGGGCCGTCGCGCCGCCCGCCGTCCGCGGTGCGGTTCTCCGTCGCGCCGGCGAACTCTTCGAGCAGTACGCCGAGGAGATCCAGGACTGGCTGATCCGCGAGGCCGGCTCGATCCGCCCGAAAGCCGGGCTGGAAACCGACATCGCGGCCGCAGAATGCTTCGAAGCATCCGGACTCCCGACCCACCCCATGGGCCAAGTCCTTCCCTCCGGAGAACCGCACTGGTCCTTCTCGCGCCGCCGCCCAGCCGGAGTCGTCTCGGTCATCGCGCCCTTCAACTTCCCGCTGATCCTCTCGATCCGCAGCGTCGCCCCGGCCCTGGCCCTCGGCAACGCCGTACTCCTCAAGCCCGACCCCAGGACCGCAGTCTCCGGTGGCGTAGTACTCGCCCGCATCTTCCAGGAAGCCGGCCTCCCCGACGGCCTGCTCTCACTCCTCCCCGGCGGACCGGATGTCGGCGAAGCCCTCGTCACCGCCCCAGAGGTGTCGATCGTCTCCTTCACCGGCTCCACCAGAGCAGGCCGAGCCGTCGGCCGAACCGCCTCAGAACACCTGAAGCGAGTCCACCTCGAACTAGGCGGCAACAACGCCCTCATCGTCCTCCCGGGCGCCGACCTACCGAAGGCCGCCAGCGCAGGCGCGTTCGGCTCGTTCAACCACCAAGGCCAGATCTGCATGACCACCGGCCGCCACCTGATCCACGAATCCCTGTACGACGACTACGTCGCACTCCTCGCCGACAAGGCCACCAACCTCCCGATCGGCAACCCTGCCAAGGAGAACGTCGCCCTAGGCCCGATCATCGATGCCGCCCAACGCGATCGCATCCACGACCTCGTCACCCGCACCGTCGAGGCCGGCGCAAACCTGTCTGCCGGCGGCCGCTTCGAGGACCTCTTCTACCGCCCGACCGTGCTCTCGGCCGTCACCCCGGACATGCCGGCGTACGCCGAGGAGGTCTTCGGCCCGGTAGCCCCGGTGCTGTCCTTCGGCTCGCTCGACGACGCGATCAAGCTGGCCGCGGATTCGCCATACGGCCTGTCGCTGGGGATTCTCGGCGATGTCGGCCTGGCCATGACGGTCGCCGACGCGGTCCCGGCCGGCATCGTCCACATCAACGAGCAGACTGTCGGCGACGAAGCGCAGGTCCCGTTCGGCGGCGTCCGTACCTCTGGCACCGGTTCACGCTTCGGCGGCGCCGAGGCCAACATCGAAGCGTTCACGGACACGCAATGGCTGACCGTCCGGCCAGACATCGCGCCGTACCCGTTCTAAGCAGACCCGTTCTACGGGGTGACCCATCCGGTCAGGATCGTGATCCCGGAGTCGACACTGCATACCAAACGGTATGGGACGGTCGGGACCGGCCGTAGTGCGAAGAACCCGAGCTCGTCGACCTGGGCCGAGGCCAGTTCACCGGCGTCGTCGCGAGCCGTGACCGTGCCGGTATCCGGCGGATCCAGCTGACCGAGCACCCCATCCGGAGTCAATTCGAGCTCGATCGTCCACCCGTCGGAAGCGAACGTCAGCGACCGAAGCGTCGCGCTCTCCGAGCGCACCAGCACCGGCTCGGGGACGTCCCAGTCCGAGTCGTAGGTGAGCGCCGCCAGTTCGGCGTCGATCGTGCGCCAGACGAAGGCGGCCTTGCCGGCCTCGACAAACGCCTGTGGCACCTCATCGCTCGTGGCCAGCGCGTCCCGCAACGCCTCGAGCAGCTCGTCGTCATTCCAATCGAGATCCATCACTCCGCTCACCTCCTCGTCTCATCGTCCGGTCCCCCGGCGACCAGCAAGGCCAGGGCGGGGGTACGGCGTAGTCGTTCCAGGCACCGGGCCCGGTTGGGTCCGATGCTCCCGATCGGCACCTGCAGGCGCCGGCTGATCTCGTCGTACGCCGTCGGTGGGTCCAGCGTGAGCAGTGCCAGCAACGCCTGGCAGCGCTGCGACAGCTCGCGGAACGCCGCCCGGATCGCGGCCCGGCGTTCGTACCGGAGCACTTCCTCCTCGGCGATCGCCTGCTCGACCACGTCGTTCGACTCGGCCGGGTCGATGGGTTCGATCCGGCTCGCCGCCCGCAGCAGCCGATAACACTCGCGCTGCGTCGTGGTGGCGATCCAGCCCGGCAGCGCCGCGGCTTCACGCAGGCCCGGCAGGTGTTCGATCAGCCGCAACCACACGCTCTGCCCGACGTCGTCGGCGTCAACCTGTGTCAATCGGTATCGACGGCACACGGACCAGACGAGTGGTGCGTACCGCTCCACCAATTCGTCCCAGGCATCCTTGTCGCCGTCTCTGGCCCGGGTGACCAGGTCGACGACAGTCGGGTCATCCCGCATGTCATCCCCCTTTCCTACCGGACCGCTCATCAGTACGGAGTCAGTACGGCCCGTTGTGATACATCGGTTCAAGCCCCCAGCGCGACGAACGACCTCCCAGCTGCCAGGGCCACGGGATCGTCCGCGGCCGCCGTCCGGGCCGCGGCGAACGCAGCGGCAAGCGATTGTCCAGCCTGAAGATTGTCGTGCAGCGCGGTCATCAACGGCACGGTCGCAGGATCGTTCACCGGTACGACGCTGGCCAGAATCCCGGCCGCCCCGAGCGGGATCAGGCTGCTGCTCAACCCGAGCAACTCGTCCGCCCCGACCGGCTTGGCCAGGCCGGAATCGCAGCTCGACAGCACCAGTTGGTACGGCGCCCGCCGCAACCGCTCGAAGTCGTACACGGTCAACGGACCGTCGTCGAGCCGCAGCGACGAGAACAGCGGGCTGTCCGACCGGAACGTGCCGTGCGCGGCGATGTGCGCGATCCACGCACCATCCAAGGCATGCAACACCTTCTCCGCGGTCGCGTCACCGTTCGCCAGCACCGTCGCGCCCGGATAACGCGCCGCCAGCCGAGTCACCTCGACCTTGCCCGCCGACAACCCCGGACCGAGCACCAGCACCACACGCCGATCGGACGGCGGCCGCAGCCGGCGCGCTCGCAACCAGGTCGCCGCCGACGGTACGACGTTCACCGGGCGGTCAGCCAGCGACGGCAGCAGTCCCCACGGCAACGCCTGCAACCGCCCCGGCGGGACCATCACCACCGGCCGATCACCGAGCAACTCCTGCGCCGGCCCGAGAATCGCCGCCCCCAATCGCGCGCCGAGCACCTCGAGCGACGGACCACGCTGCGACCGGCCATGGGCCAGCCACCGCAACCGGAACCGCGACCGCTCGACCTCAACCGCCGCCGTCGCAATCGGCCCAACCGTATGCCGGCTGATCACCCCGTCCCGGACCACAACCGCCTGCAGTACGTCGTCGACCTCGATCAACTCGACCAGCACCGTCTCGCCCAGTGCCCCGACCAGCTCGTCGACCTCGAACCGAGTCGTTGCCCCACGCAACGAAGCACCGTGTGCCCGCAGCGTCCGCTCCCGGACAGCCTTCTCCAGCCGGCGCCGCTCCTTCTCCAAAGCAGGGTCCGGCTGCGCATCAAGGCGCCGTACGACGTCTCGCAGGGCGGCGAGATCGCCGACCAACTGCTCGTCACCTGGCGGTCGCACCGGCGGAACAGTGAGCGCGGTCGCGCGCCAGCGTTCGCTCCAGGCCAGCAGGCTGCGCGCGTCGTCTCGCCGCAGCGCGTCGCGCAAAGCCAACTCGGCAAGCTCTGCGCCATGACCGGTCGCCAGCGCGCGGAGCTCGGTGGCACCCATCGTCAGCCGATGTTCGTCCAAGGCGTCGAGGCCGCGACCGCAAGCGGTCAACATGCCGCGCACATCGGCGCGGGCCTTTGAACGCAACGCCTTGCCGAGCCAGGCCGCGCTGCGAGCCAACGGCGGCGCGTCTTTGCTGCGCCGTCCGGCCAACTCCAGTTGGCGATCCGCCATCCGTGTCCGTCCATCGGCCAGCGCAAGCCGACCGGCGAGCAGATGCGCGGCCGATGCTTCGGAAGCACCAAGTGCATCGAGACGTCGCGCCACCTCACCCACTCGTCGCAGGAGCAGCGGACCCTTCTCGCCCGACTGATAACGCGCTTCCAGGTGCACCATCGACGACCGCACCGACCACCACTCGCGCCGTTGCGCGGAGAACAGCCGCCGAGCCCGATCCGCCCGCTCCCGCGCGGCCGGCAGATCACCGGTAGCCAGAGCCGCATGCGCCGACGCGAACCACACCTCACCGCGCTTCGTCGCCTGCGCACCTTCGGCTTCCATCCGGGCGATCGCCTGATCCATCTCGGCCGACGCCTCGGTGCTGAGCCCGGCAGCAAGCAGTACGCCGCAACGGTCGATCGCGAGGTCCGGCCACACCACACCGACCGCCGCGAAGCGCTTTCCGGCATCGTCCAGATATCCCAACGCTGCCGGCAGATCACCACGGGAGAACGCGACCAGACCACGGTTCTGCCGGGCTTCGGCGTACTCGAACTCCTGGCCGGTGGCGGCGTACAGGCGTTCGGCGACGGAGAAGTCGGCGTCCGCACGTTTGGTCCCACCGAGGGCGAGTTGGATGAAGCCGCGATAGTTCCGCGACCGCGCCTCCCAGACCTGATCGCCGGAACGACGCAACCGCGTGATCGCGGCCCGCAAGTCGTCCAACGCCTCGCGATGCCTGCCCAGTACGAGCAGTACGTCGGCACGCCGTACGAGCACGCGTCCGGTCAGGGCGCCGCGGCTGAGGTCGACGGCACGGTCGAGATTCGCCAAGCCCTCGCGGCTTCGACCCGCGCGACCAAGAGTGGCGCCGAGGGTTGCCAGTACGTCGGCCTCACGATCGGCCAGACCGCTGAGCTCGGCGAGCTGCAACGCACTGCGCAGTTCGCGGATCGCTGCCGGCACATCGCCGAGCTGGCGCACCGCGATGCCGATCGCCTGATGCGCCAGGGATGCCGCGGCGGCCGGCGGATCGGCGCGCAACAAAGCCTGCGCTGCCTCGATCGCGTCATGCGGCCTCGACAGTGCAAGCGGCAGCAAAGATTCTGCTGCGACACTCCCCCCGGCGGTCGGCACTCTGAAAGGATAACGGCCGAATGCTCCATTTCATTCGATTCCAGGGGGAAGGCCGGAAATGGCTCAGCAGGGGAAAGACAACGGGGGAAAGCAAACGGATGACAGAAAATACGTCCAGCAGATCGAGCTGATTCTGCGAGCGTACGGCGAGGACGTCCAGGTCTATCCGCGGGACTGGCAGCGGCGCGAGGAGGGCGCCGACTACCTGTACCGCACCGGCACCGTGCTCGTCCGCGATGCCGACGTCGACCGGGTCGTCGAGCTCTTCGGAGGCGGCCGGCAGGGCGAGGGCGGAATCGGCGGGGTGACCCGGCTGCATCTGCCCGACAAGTACCCGCCGGGTGTGCCCGAGGAGCTAGGGCTCACCCAGGCGTATCTGCAGTTCGCCGACCTGCGACTCGGTCGGGGCGTGGTCACTCCGGAACACCTGTTCTACGTGACTCCTAGCGTGAGTCCGTGTCCCGCGACCGAACCAGAGGAGGTAGCGCCCGGGACCCCGCCAGATCCGGTCCTGCCGACTCCGCTCGTGTCCGGCGGCGCGGCGGACGGCGCCGGGGTGAAGGTCGTCGTACTCGATGTCGGTTGGTCCGAGGCGCCGGCGGCGTACTGGCTGGCCGGGGTGACCGGAGACCCGGAGGACGCGTTCGACGGAGCCGGGCAGATCAGGCCGTACGCCGGTCATGGCACGTTCATCGCCGGTGTGCTGCGAGCGATCGCGCGCAATGTCGAGGTCGTGGTGAAGAGCTACTTCACCACGACGGGCGCGATGTGGGAGTTCGATCTGGCGCTCGCACTCGACGAGGTGCTCGATCTGGGGCCGGACATCATCAGCCTGTCCGCCGGCACGCGGACGCGCTTCGATCTGCCGCCGCTCGGTCTGGACGTCTTCGTCCAGACCCATCTGGACCGCGTCAACGGTCTGACTCTCGTCGCCGCGGCCGGGAACGAAGGCACCCGGGACTATTTCTGGCCGGCCGCTTTCCCAGAGAGTGTCGGGGTCGGAGCCCTGGCGTCGAGCGGGCGGGATCGCGCGTCGTTCAGCAACTTCGGTGGCTGGGTCGATGTCTACGCACCGGGTGTGGACCTGATCAATGCGTTCCTCACCGGCACCTACAAGTGCACCGAGTCGCCTCATGTCGACGAACTGCGAAACTTCGCCGGGATGGCGCAGTGGAGTGGTACGTCGTTCGCGACGCCACTGGTCGCCGCACTGATCGCGGGACGGATGTCGGTCACCGGTGAGAACGCCAAGCAGGCTTCAGATGCGTTGCTGGCCTTCGCACTGACGCAGGCGGTGCCGGGTGTCGGCCCAGTCCTGCGGCCGGGTGACGCGCTGGCTTCACTGCCTTAGGCCGGTGTCGTGCGCTGACGCGGTACGGAACTCCGGCCTGACCACCGGACCTGCCGTACCGCGTCAGCCCTCCCCCCGACGAGCCTCCGGATCGCAATCCCCCCTGGTGCAACCTGGAGACATCCCCCATTTGTGCGGAGTCCGCGACGACAGACTGTGATACACCCCAGTTCAGAAATTCTCAGCGCGTCGGTTCTTGGGGCTTCTCGCACAGGAACGGAGCCCGGCCCGCGCCGGAGTGGTACGAGTACTGCGTGCCGGCAACCTCGAGGACCGTGTGGAAGCCGGCCACCAGTGCCTGGGTGTAGAACATGCCGGGTTGCGGGCAGCCGAGGCTCCCGTCGTTCCACGTCACCTCGGCCGCGCTGACCACGGTCACCTGCGCCGCGTCGACCCGCAGTCGCGCGGCCAGATCGGCCTTCGCCTGCTCGACCGGGTCGGCGGGCAGGGTGGGTGGGGTGGTGGGCTCCGACGTCGGGTCGGGTGATGCTGGATTCATCGACGGTTCCTCCCCGGATCCGGATTCGTTGCCGCATGCAACCAGCAGGACAGTCGCAACCGCAGTTGCGGCCATTACGCTTACTCTGCGCATCACGATCACCTCCCACAGTAGACGCCGTACGTCTTCGGTTCGTTGCAGCCCTGGTTACCTGGCAGTTGTTCAAGTGGTGTTTGCCGTATGTCAGCCGACTCCCTGAAGGATCACCCTGACCATACGCACCAAGGAGACCGCCATGCCTGTTGCACGTCGATCTGTCCTACGAGGCGCCGCCGCTGGTGCGGCCGGCGTCGGAATCGTCGGATCCGTACCGACCCTCGCCGACGCGACGCCGTCGTCGCACCACGAGCCGTTCCCGCAGCACCGTCCGTTCCCGCCGCTGCTCGACGACCCCAAGGGTGTCCTCGCCCTGCCGCCCGGGTTCAAGTACAAGATCGTCACGCAGGCCGGCCAGACCAAGCTCAAGAGCGGTCACCCGACGCCGACCCTGCACGACGGTACGGCGGTCTTCAAGGGCAGCCGGCACGACACGTACCTGCTGATCCAGAACCACGAGATCGGTGCCGCCGACCCGCTCGGCGTACCGCCGATCGAGGGCACCGTCTACGACAGCGGCGTCGGTGCGGCCGGTGGCTGCACGGTCATCTCGGTCGACCGGGACGGCAAGAACCTCGGCGAGTGGGTCGGCATCTCCGGCACCATCACCAACTGCGCCGGCGGCCCGACGCCGTGGGGCACGTGGATGACGTGCGAGGAGACCGAGAACAAGGCCAACGGCACCACCCGGCTGAAGGACCACGGCTATGTCTTCGAGGTCTGGGGCGACGGCAAGACCTCGCACCCGACGCCGCTGAAGGCACTCGGCCGGTACGCGCACGAGGCCCTCGCAATCGACGAGGACCGCACCCACATCTATCTGTCCGAGGACGCCTCCGGCCCGAACGGGACCTTCTACCGCTGGTCCGGACCGCGCGGCTACAAGCTCAGCTCGAAGAGCTGGAAAGACCTTGCGGACAAGGACTTCGGCACGCTCGAGGCCCTGGCCATCCTCGGTGACGACGGCAAGCCGATCCCGGACGTCGCGTACCTGACCTCGGCCCAGCTGCTCCGGCCGTTCCGGGTCGCGTGGGTGCCGGTGCCGGACCGCGACGGCGCGTCGGTGTCGGTCCGCAAGCAGTTCACCGACGACCAGATCACCCGGGGCAAGAAGTTCGAGGGCGTCTTCGGCACCCGGGACGGTGTGTATGTCGTGAACTCGTACGCCGAGTCCGGAACGGCCGACGTGCCGGTTGACGGCGTACCGCACGACGGCATGGTGTGGTTCTACAACTACAAGAACCGGACCATCCAGCTGGTCACGTACTTCCCGGAGAACGCCGCCGCGAACTCTCCGGACTCGAAGTACCAGGACCTCAACTTCGACGGACCGGACAACGTCACCGTCACGCCGTGGGGCTCGCTGATCCTGGCCGAGGACGGTCAGGCCAGCAGCCACGTGCTGAGCGCGACCCCGGGTGGGCCGACGTACGCGATCGCCCGGAACATGCTGAACGACTCGGAGTTCACCGGGCCGACGTTCTCCGAGGACGGCAAGGTGCTGTTCGTCAACATCCAGACCCCCGGTATCACGCTCGCCATCACCGGTCCTTGGCGCGACTACCTCGGCTGAGTGCGGCTAGCAAGGTGAGCGGACGGTCGTCTGGACCGACGCGCACCTCGTTCATCAGGTAGGAGTAGGCGGTTCCCCGGCTCGGCCACGCGCCGTGCCGGGATCCGCCGGCTCCGGCATGACCGAACATGTCGGCGGGATCGGCGGCAGCGGTCCGCAGTTCGAAGCCGGCACCGTAGGCGATCTCACTGCCCCACGTCGGCTCGATCCCCCGCCGGATCTCCCGGCGGGCCAGTTCGACGATCGCGGGTGCGAGTACGCCGTCGACCTTGTCCAGCAGCGACGCGTAGAAGCGCGCCATCCCGCGGGCCGTCGCGAATCCGCCGACCGCGGCGAGCCCCGCACTGCGGTACTCGACGCTGTTCCAGATCTTTTCGGCACCAGGCACCAGCAACGGATTAGGCCTGAAGAGCGGTTCTGGGAGCGGTTCGGCGGTGAGCACTCCGTCGGCCGCCACCATCGTGGCTGCCCGCCAGTGCAGCTCCTCCGGCAATCCGATCCAGACGTCCAGCCCCAGCGGTACGGCGAACTCCGCATCGAAGAATGCGCTGATGGTCCGGCCGTCCACCCGCCGTACCAGTTCGTCGACGAGCCAGCCCCAGGTGATCGCGTGGTACATGAACGCGGCCCGCGGATCGGCCACCGGCGCCTGCGCGGCCAGGTGCGCCGCCATCACGTCGTGGTCGAGGAGGTCGGCGTACCCGGCCTCGACCCACGGCAGCCGAGCCTGATGGGACAGCACCTCCCCAATCGTGATGCCTGCCTTGCCAGCCGCGGCGAACGCCGGCCAGTAGCGACTGAGGGGATCGTCGAGCGACACCTGGCCGCGTTGCACCAGGCGTAGTACGCAGGCGGCCGCGAGACCCTTGGTCCCGGAGAACATCAGCTGGACCGTGTCGCGATCCCAGGCCCGGCCGGTGTCGCGGTCCGCCGTACCACCCCACAGGTCGACGACCAGCTCGCCGTCCTGGTACGCGGCGAAGGCCGCTCCGAGCTCACCGCGCTCGGCGAAGTTGCGCTCGAATGCCTCGGCCACGGGCTCGAATCCTGCCGCTGTCCAGCCATCGATCATGGACTGATAGTACCGATCGTTCTTATCTTGTGCCAGTAGATGACACCGATCGGTACTCTGGTCTGCAGGAGGTGGTGCGGTATGCCGGTCAAGGCCGGAGAACGACTGGACCCGGAGGCGACGAAGGCCCGGATCCTCGCGGCGGCGGCTGAGGTGTTCACCCGGCGCGGCATCCACGCGGCCGGGATCAACGAGGTCGCGGAGGCGGCGGGCGCCTCCAAACTCACCATCTACAAGAACTTCGGCTCCAAGGACGGCCTGATCGAAGCCGTCCTCACCGATCGCACCCACCGGGTCCGCGCCTGGCACAACCACGCGGTCGAGCAGGCCGCGCCCGGCCGGGACCGGATCCTGGCCGTCTTCGACCTGATCGCGAGCTGGTACGCCGAGGCCGGATTCCGCGGGTGCGCGATGATGAACGCGGCCACCGAGGACCGCGGCCAGGACGGCGCCCCGCGGCGACTCGCCGCGGACCACCTCGCGTTCTACCGCGACCTGTTCGCCCGGCTCCTGACCGAGGTCGGCGTCCGCGACCCCGGGACCACGGCCCGGCAGCTGGTCGTCGTACTCGAAGGAGCGACGCTGATCAGCGCCGTCGAGCGCGACCCCGGTCTAGGCGCGGAGGCGCGCGTCATCGTGGAGACCCTGCTCGACGCGGCCTGAGCAACGCCGCACACACGACCACGCACGCCACCGCGAAACCGGCCGCCACGAAGAACGCGGCCGGGAACCCGGCTCGTTCGGCCACCAACCCGCCGAGCGGACCCGCCACCATCACCCCCAGATCCCAGAACGACGTCATCACGCCCATCGACACCCCAGGACGCAGCCCCCGCACGCGATCCAGGGTCATCGACACGCACGCCGGGTAGACCAGCGCCATCCCGAGGCCGGCCAGCGCGATGCACACCAGCGCACTCACAGGACCACGAGCAAGTGCCAGTCCCACCAGCGCGACGCTCTCGATCGCCACGGTCGAGACCGCCACCGCGCGACCGCCGTACCGGTCCACCAGCGGGCTGCCCGCGAACCGCACGACCAGGAAGGAGCCGGCGAACACGGCCAGCGCGATGTGGTCTATCACGATCCCACCGTCCCGCAGGCGTAGTACCAGCAACGCCGCGACCGTCCCGTAGCAGTACGCCGCCAGTCCAATGGTTGCTCCTGGCAACGGTACGCCGACCGGCAGGAGATCGCGGATCCGGCGGATCCGGACCAGCGGCTCGATCCGCCCGGGGTCGGCGCGGGTTGTCGACACCAGGATTGCCGACAATCCGGCGAGCCCCACGACGGTCCACCAGACCCGGTCGCCGCCCACCAGCGTGGCAATCACCGGACCGCCCGCCAGCCCGCCCCACATCGACAAGCCGAACCATCCCGCCAACCGTCCGCGCTGCGCCACCGGCGTCCCGGCCAGCACCCATGGCAATGCGCCCGAGAACAGCGCAGCCTCCCCCGCACCCATCACCAACCGGGCGACCAGCAAGGCGGCCAGGCCAGGCGCAAGCAGTTGCCCAACGCCACCAATGGCCGTCAGCACTCCCCCGGCCAGCACGACAGGACGCGACCAGCCGGCATCCGCCAGCCATCCGGCAAACGGGCGGCAGCACGCGGTCGCCAGGAACGCGATCCCAACCGCGGTGCCACTCGCCAGCGCACCCCCGCCGAACCTCTCCGGCACGTACGACGGCAACGCCTGCAGCGTCGCACCGAACGCGAGATACCCACACAGCACCGCCACCCACAACCGCCGGACCGGAACACTCATGGGCGAGATAGTACCGCTTGGTATTATCTCTGTCTGGGAGTGTCCACGAGAACAACCTCGCAGGCGTAGTGCTGGGATGCCGTCATCTCACCGCGGAACCACAACAGCGGGACGCGGGCGGGATCCCCCGGCGCGACGATCGGGCGGAGGTTGTCGGTGCTGGAGTTCTCGGTGACCGGTGTCCAGGTCCAGCTCTCGCCGGCATCTGCCGTACGCGCGTGGTAGATCTCGTGATGCTCGAGCTCGGTCCCGTCCCTGGGGTCGATCGGCGTGGAGACGTAGAGCGAGTCCACGTCGTACGGATCGATCGCGACCAGGCCGGTGTAGTCGTTCTCATGCACCAACAGACCCGGCCCGGCCTTGGCCAGCTGATGGACTTGCCACGTGCCGCCCGGCGCGAGGCGGGCGTAGAAGAAGCGGTGATCCGGCACCGGATGCCGTCGCGCAAAGGCGTCCTCGGGATTCTCCGGCGCGTCCTGGCGAGCCGACAAGACAGCCGCGAGTACGCCGTCCTCGCTACGCCGGATGTCGACCGTCCAGCAGTGCGTCATCGGCTCGCCGTCCCAGACTGAATCGGCCGCGAGCACAGTCGTGAGCTCTACCTGCGACGGAGCCTCGCCCTCCAGCACGGCTGGGTCCACGACCGTCCCGTCGCTCCGATGCAGGGCGCCGCGTTCGAGGTAGCCGTGATAGATCGAGTTGTTGTAGTCGCGGGGATGGTGGTCGGTCGTGATCAGATCGACCCGCGACGGGGTTGAGACGTAGCGCGTGTAGCCGTTGACGTAGCCGACCTTTGGGCGGGTGAACAGCTTGCCCGCGTACGTCCAGGTATCGCCGTCATCGTCGGAGACCAGGGCGCACGGATCGTCGTTGACCGCTCTTGCGAAGCAGTACAACCGTCCGTCGAGCTGGTGCAGGTTCGAGTACGTGACGCCGCGACCGCCCGTGTACGGACCCCAGTCGAACGTCTGCTCCGGCCCCCACGTCCGCGGATCTCCCGGCTCACTCACCCGCCACCGGGTCAGGTCATCGGTCTTGTGCTTCGTGTACACCGCCAGCCAGCGCCCATCGGCACGCCGCCACAACGCCGGCACATCGTGATCGTCGGCCTCGAACTGCTCATGCAGTACGACGATGTCGGTCGAACCGGACCGCAGATCCACAACGGTCAGCTCGACGTTGCCGGCTCGCTCCGCGCCGCCCGGACCTTCGGGCGCCGCGATGGACCCGACGACCAGCAGCTGGTCTTCCGGGTCCACCACCGCACGCTCATCCTGGAACCAGCACCAAGCACCGTTGTCATTGATCACCCGAGAAGCACCCATGGCGCAACAGTCTGTCAGCGCCCGGCCGCTCCCAGGGCTCCGATGTCCGGATCCGGCAAACGTTTGCCAGCATGTGGTCTTCTGCGGTCAGCTTCACTGCGGCCGATCGGGCGGTGGGATCAGGCGGCCGGGGTCTCCGACAGGCCGAACCCGCCGGTCCAGGCGATCTTCTCGCCGGCTGCGAGCGTGAGCTGGAGGAATCCGACCGCCTCGAGCTCGCGGGCGCGCTTCAGCGAACCGGCGTCGACGGCGCGCAGGCCGCCCTGGGAGACAACCCCAGCCAGCAGCTCCTTGGCCTCGACGTCGTCGCCGGCGATCAGGACCGTGGTCGGCACCTCGCCGGCCTGTCCGGTCGCGACCGTCGCGGCGAAGGTGGTGTTGAACGCCTTCACCACCTTGGCTTCGGGCAGCTTCTCCGCCAACTCAGCGGCGGCCGAGCCGTCCGCCGGCACGACCAGCGAGTCGAAGGTCTCGAAGTTCAGCGGGTTGGTGATGTCCACGACAACCTTGCCGGCCAGCTGGTCGCCGCGCTCCGCGAGTACCTGGGAGAGCGCCGGGTACGGCACCGCGAGTACTACGAGTTCGCCGGTGACGGGACGGTCCTTGTCGGTGGTGTCGAACAGCTCGACGGTGTTGCCGCCCTGCGTCGCGACGGCCGAGATGGCCTGACCCATGTTGCCCTTGCCAATGATGCTGACGTGCGTCATGTCGCTCTCCTGCGTTCGATTTGGTTGTGCGTTCAACCATTACGGTAGCGCAGGTTGGTTGTAGCTACAACCATTTGGATGAGAGAATCTCGTCATGACCGAACCGCGCTGGCTCGACGAGGCCCAACTCGCCGCCTGGGTGCGACTGGCCGCCGTACTCGAACTGCTGCCGGGCGTACTCGACACCCAACTACGTCGGGACGCCGGGCTGACGCACTTCGACTACTTCGTGCTGGCGATGCTCTCGGAGGCGCCGAAGCGGACACTGCGGATGACCGCCCTCGCACTCCGGACGAACTCCACGCTCCCCCGCCTCTCCCACGTCGTGAAGCGCCTCGAGGACCGCGGACTGATCGAGCGGTTCCCGTGCCCCGAGGACGCCCGTGCCACCAACGCCCGCCTCACCCCGGCCGGCTGGGAGAAGATCCAGGCAACTGCCCCCGGCCACGTCGACACCGTCCGCGACCACGTGATCGACGTCCTCACCCCGACCCAGATCACCCAACTAACCAAGATCACCGAAGCGATCCTCACCACCCTCGACCCCAACGGCCACCTCAGCCACGCCGACTAAGGCGTGTCTACGCGGCGGGTGCCAGTGGGAGTCACGCGGTACGTGAACCCGTGGGGTGTGGTCCATTCCAGGGTCTTGTGGTCGATGCGGCGCACGCTCCAGCCAGGGGCATGGGTCTTGACCCGGTGGGTGTACCGGCCCAGGGGTGCGAGGTTTTGGGTGTTGGTCTGGCCTGGTGGACCAAGCGGGTCGTAGGGCTGGATGTGGTCCAGGTCCATGCCGGGGTGGGTCTCGCGGGTGCCGAATGGGAACAGCTCGACCGGGTTGGCGAGTCGGACGCGCTCACGAATCCGGTCGGGAATCTCGTAGGCGTCGACGCTGATGGCGCCGTTGAGGTCGATGACGGGCTTCACGACGTACGGACCGTGGCCGACGAGCTCGGTCAGTTGATCGGCGAGGAGAGGGCCGATGCTTTCGGCGCGGAGTACTCCGCTGCCGGTGGCGAGAGTGTGGTCGGTGAGGTGGACGTAGATCTCGGTCTTGCCTGGGCGCAGTCGTCCACCGGCGGTGGAGGGGCTGGTGTAGGCGTCGTGTTTGATCTGGGCGAGGCGTGCGTGCAGGGCTCGCTGGGCGGCGGCGTCCATGGGTTCACCGTCATCGAGATCCAGGTGAAGGTTGGGATCGTAGGGTTCGATCGGCGTGGCGCGTTGGGTGTCGAGAGGGTCGGGCATGCCGGTCGCACTGGGCGGCGGCGCTTCGCGGTCCGCTTCGTCGTTCAGGCCGGGCTCGATCCAGTCCTTGGTCCGGTCGACCAGCAGTTCGTCGTCGTACGACTGGGAATCGGCTGCTCGCCCGAGTGCGATGTGGTCGCGGCGGCCGGCGGCCGGACCTGCAGGTGGAGTCAGTGGTGCGGTCTTCGCGGTGGCGGTCGCGGCTGGGGTGTTGCCGGCCTCGTGGCGGGCTCGGCGTAGGAGTTCTTGGGTGTAGCAGGGGTCGGCGATGATGCCGACGGCATCGGAGCGGCGGTGTTGGACGGGGCGGGTGTCGCCGAAGATCTTGAGTGCGTCGGCGATGTTCGCGATGGTGGCATCGTGGCGGGTGGCGTTGCTGCTGGCCGTGCGGATATAGATGGTCTTGGTGCCGCGGTCGTCAGACTGTCCGACGTACACGCCGCGTTCGCGGGTCTTCTCATCGGTTTCGGCGCGAGCGAGTTCTGGATCGGCGTGGTTCTTGGCGGCATTGACAATCTTCTCGAGTCGGTACGGGGTGATCGAGTCGATGATCGGTGCGATACGGCGGTCGACGTACCTGGCCGCCTCTTCGGAGAGCTTGGTGCAGTCGGCGACGATCCGGCGGGCCTTCCAGGCGGTGGCGTCGCCGGCCTGGACGCGTGCCCAGGTGAAAGGGAACCGGTGTCGCAGGGCAAGGGCGTGGCCGAGATAGTCGGCGGCGACGCGAGGGGAGATTCCGAGGATGACTCCGAATTCGGCGATGGCGAACTCGGCGATCTCGGGACATCCTTCGCCGCCGAGGACTACCGGGCGTTCGCGGCCGTCGCAGGAGCGGCGGCCCGGACGGGTCGGGCATTTATCGGGATGGTAGCGGTCCGCGTAGATCTGGGCATGTTCGAGGAGCCGGGCTTCGGCGCGGTTGACGACTGCGCGGTGTTCGGCGGCCGATTCCAGCAGGTCGGCCGTCGAGAGCGTCGCCAGATCTTCCTCGAACATGTGATCGACTCTATGTATCAATCGTTCGTGAAGCAAATGCAGATCGCACCGAAAAGCCTTATCCACAAGGGGAAACATCACACCAGATCGATCGGTGAGAACTGGTAGGCACCGCGGAGGTGCTTGCCGCGCGTGGACAGTGGGTTCGCGTTGGGATCCCGATGGAGTTGGATGGGCGTATGAGCGATCTGCGTGATGTCGAGGTGGCGATCAAGGCGGCTGAGGCGGGGGCTGCGGTGGTGCGGCAGAAGTTTGGTGGGGCGCTGACTCGGTACGACAAGTCGGCGACCGACTTCGCCACCGAGGCGGATCTGGAGGCTGAGCGGGCCATCCTCGCGGTGATCCAGGCCGAGCGTCCCGATGACGCCGTGATTGGCGAGGAGTACGGCGCGAGCGGTGAAGCTGAGCGCACGTGGTTGGTCGACCCGCTGTGCGGGACGCTCAACTTCGCGGCGCAGAACCCCTTGTTTTCCGTGAATGTGGCGTTGCAAAGCCCCACGGGGGACGTCGCTGCGGTCGCTCAGCCGCTCACCGGCGAGATCTTCTGGACCGACGGTACGACGGTTGCCGTGCGCAAGGATGGGATCGATTCCCCGGCCGCTCCGGACGCCACCTCGCGGATGGTGAACGTCGATATCGACGCGCCGCCGGAGGGTGATTTCATCGGGGCTCAACTGCTGACGGATGCGAAGCTCCGGGAGGCGTTCGCGCTCCGGGTCTGCTCGACCACCCTCATCCTCGCCTGGGTCGCCATCGGCCGCCAGGCCGCGTACATCACCGACGGCAACCTCCGCGACAGCGTCCACTTCACCGCCGGCACCATCCTCTGCCAGGCTGCGGGCGCCACTGTTACTGACCTCCGCGGCAACCCCCTTCACACCACCTCGGGCCTGATCGCCGCTGCCCCTGAAACCCACCCCCACCTCCGGACCCTCGTAACCCCTCACCTCACGTGACCCACGTGATCCGGCGTGATCATGCGGACGGGAGCTATTACGGCCGGACCATCGGTCGCCATGTGATGCTGGGGCTGTGGGTGTGCCTCCAGTGATCGAGCTGCGGGTTCCGTCGCCGTTGGTGGAGCTGTACGACGACCGGCTGACTGCGGCCGGCGTTCGGGTGTTGCTCAAGCGGGACGATCTCATTCACCCGGAGATCCCGGGCAACAAGTGGCGCAAGCTGAAGTACAACCTCGCGGCCGCCCGCGAGCTCGGCCACACTACGATCCTGACCTTTGGCGGCGCGTACTCCAACCACCTGCGCGCAACCGCCGCCCTCGGCTACTACGCCGGCCTCACCACGATTGGCGTCGTACGGGGTGAAGAGCACCTGCCGCTGAACCCCTCACTCGCGTATGCCGCAGCCCGCGGCATGCGGCTCACCTACCTCGACCGGACCACCTACCGCGCCAAGACCTCAGCCGAGGTGATCGACAGGCTGCGCCAGCAGTTCGGCGACTTCTACTTACTGCCAGAAGGCGGTAGCAACGGCGCCGCAGTGCTGGGATGCGCAGAGCTTCCAGCTGAGCTCACCGAACCGTTCGATGTCCTGTTCTGCGCAGTGGGCACCGGCGGGACCTTGGCAGGCGTCGCCGCTGGGGTGAGCGAGCGACACGTCGTGGTCGGCGTACCGGTCCTGAAAGGCGGCACCTTCCTCGAGAACGAGATCGCCGGACTCCAGCAGGCCACCTACGGCGCTCGCGTTGGCACCTGGCGCCTCTACTACGACTACCACTTCGGTGGTTACGCGAAGCGAACCCCCGAACTGGATGCCTTCATCAACGACTTCGACGGACGGCACGGTCTCCGGTTGGACTGGGTGTACGAGGCAAAGATGATGTACGCCCTCTTCGACCAGGTACGACGTGGTGCGTTTCAAGGCGGTACGACGATCGTCGGGCTGATCAGCGGGTCATCGGAAGTCCCGGGAGGAGGGGGTTCGGGTGGCTAGGGGGAGGCGTTGGAGGTGGTCGGCGGAGAGGTTGGTTACTTCGCCGGCTCGTTCTACCCGGCCGCGGATGATCATGGCGCTGGCGTTGCGGGCTACGGCGGCGTGGCGGTGCCAGCAGCCGACGGTGATGACGATGTTGGCCATGCCGGTCTCGTCTTCGAGGTTCATGAAGGTGACGCCGGAGGCGGTGGCGGGGCGTTGGCGGTGGGTGACTACGCCTGCGACGCGGACGCGGGCTCCGTCCGGGGCTTTGCGGAGCTCGGCCGCAGACAGGATGCCTTCGGCGCGGAGCTGATCGCGGACGCGCTGCATCGGGTGGCTGGTGGTGGTGATCGAGGTGGACCAGAGATCCGCCATATCGGCCTCGATGTCGCTCATCCCGGGCAGGGTCGGTGGTGGACCGGCCGCGGTGATGCCGGCCAGTTGGCCGGGGCGTTCCTCGGCGGCCCGGCCGGCTTCCCAGATGGCCTGGCGGCGGTCCAGGCCGAAGCACTCGAAGGCATCGGCGGTGGCCAGCGCCTCGACCTGCGCCGCGGTGATACCGGTACGCCGGACCAGGTCGGCCATCTCGGTGAACGGCCCACCCCGCTCCCGCTCCTCGATGATCAGCTTCGCGCCCTTCGTCCCGATCGTGCGCACCTCGGACAACCCGAGCCGGACTGCGAACGCACCGTCGCGGCGATGGAACGTGGTGTCGGCCGGCGCCTTCGGGTCGAACGGGCCGACCAGCGGCTGCGGATCCTTCAGACACAGGTCCGACCCGGTCGGTCCGGTCAACTCCTGCCCGTCGATCAGTTGCTCGAGCCCGGCGTCGATCCCCGACAGGTGCAGGTGTGGTCGCCGCACCTCCACGCCGTGGCGGCGGGCGTCGGCGACCAGGGACTGCGGTGAGTAGAACCCCATCGGCTGGGCTCGGAGCAGTGCGGCCAGGAACGCGGCCGGGTAGTGCAGCCGCAGCCACGTGCTGGAGTAGACCAGCAGGGCGAAGCTGATCGAGTGCGACTCGGCGAACCCGAAGTTCGCGAAGGCTTCGATCTTCGCGTAGATCTCGTCGGCCAGGTCGCCGGTGATCCCGTTCCGCGCCATCCCGGCGTACAGCTTCTCCTTCAGTGACGAGATCTTCTCGATGCCGCGTTTGGAGCCCATCGCCCGGCGGAGCAGGTCGGCCTCGTCGCCGTCGATCTCGCCGACCGCCATCGCCATCTGCATCAGCTGCTCCTGGAACAGCGGCACGCCCATGGTCCGCTCCAGCACCGGCTGCAGCTTCGGGTGCAGATAGGTGATCGGCTCCTCACCGGTCCGGCGGCGGATGTACGGATGGACCGCACCGCCCTGGATCGGGCCGGGCCGGATCAGTGCGATCTCGGTGACCAGGTCGTAGAACCTGCGCGGTTTCAGCCGTGGCAGCGTCGCCATCTGGGCCCGAGACTCGACCTGGAACACACCAACCGAGTCCGCCCGGCAGAGCTGGTCGTAGACCCCGGCCTCCTCCTTCGGGATCGTGTGCAGCAACCAGGACTCCCCCACCTGCTCGCGCACCATCTCCATGCAGTACTGCAGTGCGGCCAGCATCCCGAGCCCGAGCAGGTCGAACTTCACCAGCCCCATCCAGGCACAGTCGTCCTTGTCCCACTGGAGCACCGTCCGGTTCTCCATCCGGGCGTGCTCGATCGGCACCACCTCCCCGACCGGACGCTCGGTCAGCACCATCCCACCGGAGTGGATCCCCAAGTGTCGCGGGAACTTCAGCAACTCGGACGCCATCGCCACCACCCGCGGTGGGATGTCGTGCTCGGTCGAGGTGATCTCCGGACTCCATCCGTCCACCTGTTTCGACCACGCGTCCTGCTGACCGACCGAATACCCCAGCGCCTTCGCCATATCGCGTACGGCGGACTTGGGCCGGTAGGAGATCACGTTCGCCACCTGGGCGGCGTTGTGGCGGCCGTACTTCTTGTAGACGTGCTGGATCACCTCTTCGCGGCGGTCCGAGTCGAAGTCGACATCGATATCCGGCTCCTCGGCCCGGGTCGTGGCGAGGAACCGCTCGAACGGCAGGTCGTAGAGGATGCTGTCCACCGCGGTGATCCCGAGCGCGTAGCAGACCGCCGAGTTCGCCGCCGATCCCCTGCCCTGGCAGAGGATTCCCTCGGTGTGCGCGAACCGGACGATGTCCTCGACGATCAGGAAGTATCCCGGGAAGCCCTTCTCCTCGATCACCGCCAACTCCCGCTCCAGCCGCTCGTACGCGTCCGGCCGCTGCTCGCGGGTGCCGTACCGCTTCGCGGCGCCGTCGAAAGTCAGCTCCCGCAGCCACGACATCGGGTCGTGCCCGTCCGGTACGTCTCGCAAGGGCAGCTTCGGTTTCGCCCGGGCCAGGTCGAAGGACAGCTGGTCGGCCAGTGTCACCGAGCGCGCAACGGCTCCGTCGTACTGGCGGAAGCGGGCGGCCATCTCCTCCCCCGAGCGTAGGAACGCCATCCCGCTCGAGGGCAACCAGCCGTCCATCGAGTCCAGGTCTCGTCGGGCGCGGACCGCGGCCAGCGCGGCGGCCAGCTTGTGCTGGGCCGGGGTGGCGTAGTGAACGTTGTTCGTGGCAACTACCGGGAGACCGCGGTCGGCGGCCAGGGCGGCCAGGATCCGGTTCCGGGTGGTGTCCGCGGGGAGGTGATGGTCGATCAGCTCGACCACTACGCGGTCCTTGCCGAACAACCCGGTCAGCCGGTCCAGCTCTCGTCCGGCGGCGGCTGGACCGTTGGCGTGCCCACCGAGCTCCAGTGCCTGCCGGACCAGGCCCTTCCGGCAGCCGGTCAGGATCATCCAGTGATCCTCACCAAGAGCCGCCAGCTCCTCCAGGTCGTAGACCGGCTTGCCTTTCTCACCACCGGCCAGCTGCGCCTCGGTGATCGCGCCGGCCAGCTTGTGGTAGCCGTCCTGACCCTCCGCAAGCACCAGCAGGTGGCTGCCCTCGGGGTCGGCCACGCCGTTCTGCGGGCCGGTCAGTCCGAGCGACAGCTCCGCCCCGAACACGGTGGGCAAGGAGTACGCCGCCGCTGCCTCAGCGAAGCGGGCTGCGCCGTAGAAGCCGTCGTGATCGGTCAGCGCCAGCGCATGCAGCCCCTGCCGGACCGCGGCCTCGATCAGGTCCTCCGGTTGGGAGGCGCCGTCGAGGAAGGAGAAGTTTGAGTGGGCGTGCAGCTCCGCGTAGGGAACCACCTGCTCTGGGCGGACGATGTCGGTCTTCGAGGGCACATACGGACCGCGGTGCTGCGACCAGGCCGGGCTGTCGCCACCGTCGGCCGTCACCGGGCGGTCGCCATGGCTGCCCGGCCGGGACCGGTCCGACAACCTCCGCTCCAGCTCCGACCACTTGATCGGCGGATTGTTGTAACCCACACGCCACCTCCCCGATCGTCACCGCAGGTGTCCCAACAAGTGCAATAGTAGAACAAATGTTCGATACCGTAATCAGACCGGCTCCGGGCGGGAGTGGGTGGAGACAGTGGTGACACTGCGCCGTACGCGATGGAACGCCGAGATCGAGGACCTTGCGGCTGTTATCGGGGCGGTCGGGGGCCGGGCGCACGTGTTCGGTGTCGTCCGGCGGAGCGCTCGCGCTGGAGGCAGCCGCGACCGGCGTACCTATCGACAGAATCGCTGTTCACGAGGTGCCGTATCTCCTCGGCGACGAAATGGTCGCGAGCTGGCTGGTCTACGTCGACGAACTGGCCGTCGCCTTGGATGCCGATGACCGAGACCAGGCGCTTCGGCTGTTCATGGAGTTGGCCGGTTCCTCGGAGCAAGACATCGCGGGTGCCGAAGCCGCTCCGGTATGGCCGGCGCTGGTGGCGCTCGCACCAACGCTGCGGTACGACTGCTTGCGTCGGCGAGGGTCCACCACCCGCAGAGCGGCTGGCGAAATTGGCTCAGCCTGTGCTGCTGAGCACCGGCGCGACTCTGGATCCACACTCGGCCGGACTGCCGGTCGACTTCTTCGGCGCCGCTGCCGATGCGGCAGCCCATGCTTGCCGGACGCGCAGCGACTCACCATTCAGGTCGCTGGACATGTCGCTGATCCACTGGTCCTAGGGCCGTTTCTGTCACGGTTCTACACGGGGTAAGACACGACGCAGGCGACGTCATCGCAGCGAAATGGGTTGATGACCCCCGGCCCGGAGACCAGAATCACCCCTTGTGCCTGACGCGGAGGAACCCGACGGCCAAGGGGACCCGTCGAGTCGGCCGCTTCGGTCGCCTTCTTTCCGATGGTTCTTCGCCGGGTGGTCGATCTCCGTCGCCGGGAGCTCGATGGCACCCGTCGCGCTGGCATTCGGCGTGCTGGAGGTCACCGGCAGCGCGACCTGGCTGTCGGCGGTTCTCACCGCATCGATGGTTCCGCTGATCGCGACGATGATCATCGGCGGCGGGATCGCCGACCGGTACCGTCGCGACCGTGTCCTGCGGCTGTCCAGCCTGGGAGCCGGCATCAGCCAGGCCGGCGTGGCCGTCGTACTGCTGACCCGTCAGGACCCGGTGTTCCTGCTCCCGCTCGCAGCACTGAACGGCGTCTTCCAGGCACTGACCACGCCGACCATGCGTGGCATCGTCCCGCAGTTGACCACCGGACCAGGCATCAAGGTGGCCAACTCGCTACTCGCCTCCGCCAGAAACCTCGCTCGCATGATCGGCCCCGCCGCGGCCGGGTTGTTGACCGTGACGATCGGCGGTGGCTGGGCCATTGCCGCCGACGCCGCATCCTTCTTCCTGGCAGCGGCCTGCTTCGGCCGGATGGCGCTCGCCGCCCGGCCGGCTCGCGGCGCCGGCTCCCCGAGCATGCGCAGCGAACTGCGGGAAGGCTGGAGCTACTTCAGTTCCCAGTCGTGGATCTGGTCGGTGACACTGGCATTCGCTGTTCTGAATGCCGCCTACACGGGAATCTGGCAGATCCTCGGGCCCGTGATCGCCCTCGCTACGATCGGCGCCGACGGCTGGGGTCTGGTGCTGAGCGCCCGCGCGGCCGGGTCGTTCCTGGCGACTGTGGTGATGGTGAAGCTGACCGTGCGGCGTCCGATGGTACGAGCGCTGTCCATGATGACGCTGGCCGCTGTCCCGCTGATCCTCCTCGGCGTCGGCGCGAACGCGTGGTGGCTGGCGGTCGCCGCCTTCGTCGCAGGAGTGGCGGCCGAGTTCTTCACCGTCGTCTGGTCGACGATCTGCCACGTCCACATTCCCGAGCGGCTGCTGTCCCGGGTCGGCGCCTACGACGAGTTCGGGTCGTTCGCGTCGATTCCGCTCGGTCAGCTTTCGGTTCCGTTCCTGGCCGCGGCCTTCGGGGCCGCGGCCGTGGCTGTCAGCGGTGGGGCACTGTTGGCGGTGGCCATGCTGCTGCCACTGCTACTGCCCTCGCTGCGGCGACTTGAGATGTAGGAAATGGTTGGCCGGTGCGATGGGTGGGTTGGTACGGTTCCGGGGTCCGTGACATCACGCCTGGAGGTGAGACCCCATGAACGCTGTAGCGCAGTGGGTGCTCCGCCTCTCGTGGTCACGGGCGGGCGATTGACATAGGTGTCGCCGGGAGCGCCTCGAGAAGTTCGGCACTCCCGAAAGGAACACCTATGAACTCTTTGCCTTTGACGGTCTCCCGGGTCGCGGAGAACCAGTGGCACGCGGTCGAGAACGACCTGGTCGTCGGTCGTGGTCATGCTTCGCGCCGGCTCGACGGCCGGACCTTCCTCAGCATCGATACGTGGCGCGGCGCCGTCTTCGACCGACTCGCCGACGCGATGCTGGCCGACCAGTCGACGCCGCTGTACACGGTCGTCGACGAGACCGACCGTGACCTGGCGGCCAGCTGGGAACGTGCCGGGTTCACGAGTTGGCGCCGCGAGCGGGAATTCGTCGTACCCACTGGGCGCGCCTCGGCATCGCTGCCGCCGGGGGTGGTCATCGTGGCGGCCGATGAGGTGGCGGAGGGGCCGCTTCGTGAGCTGGACCAGGCGATTCGGACCGAGGTCCGGGCTACCGTCGGCTGGGAGACGATGCCGGCGGAGGTGCTGCCCTGGCAGGGTGGTACTACGCCCATGGAGCCGTCGAAGTACACGGTCGCCGTGCGGGGCGATCAGTACGTCGGATTGGTCCGGCTGGCGACGAGGACCCGGCAGCCGCGGATCGGGCTGATCGCGGTCCGGGGCGGCGAGCGACGGCGCGGTATCGCGCGGGCTCTGCTGAGCCGGGTGCTGGGTGACCTGCACCGATCCGGGGTCGAAGCAGCATCGGCCGAGGTGAACGAAACCAATGCGGCCGCGATGGCGCTGTTCGAGAGTTTCGGCGCTCGACGAACAGGCAGCAATCTGGAACTGGTCCACCAGCAGGGGAAGGCCTGACCATGCCCAGAAACGCAGGCGGCATCGAAATGGAAGGCACCGTCGTCGAGTGCCTCCGCAACGCCAACTTCCGGGTCGAACTCACCAACGGTCATCAGGTCCTGGCGCACATCAGCGGGAAGATCCGGAAGAACTACATCAAGATCCTCCCTGAGGACCGCGTCCTGGTGGAGCTCAGCCCGTACGACCTGACCCGGGGCCGGATCACCTTCCGCTACCGGAGCTGACCCCACCGCCACTACCACCGTCACCGGGCTCGGCAGCACGACGGCTGCCGGGCTCGGACCGGCCACGCCAGACTAGAACATATGTTCGAAGGTGCGCTAATCTGAAAACATGCTTGGTCGGTTCACGGTGCGCCCGTCCGACGACGGATCCGAGGGATTCGGCGTCTGGGACGGTGCGGTCAACGGGTGGCGTGCAATCGGTATCGACGACGAGACGGAGGCTTACCTGATGGCGTCGGAGCTCGACGTGCAGTACGACGCGCACGGGCCGAGACCCGCGGACGCGGTGCGGAAGGTGGATCCGGCCCAGGCGGTCCAGCGGGCCGAGTGGACCACGGGCGAGCTCGACGTCTGGATCCGGGACAACGGCGAATGGCTGGGCCGCTTCCGCGGCAAGGACGGCCGGGTGACCTGGATCCCGGGCTCCGAACTCCGGCCGTTGTGAACAACCAGTTGCCCAAAGCAATTACTTGGGGCGATCGGCGGACTGCTGGACGGGTGGGAGCCGGGGTGCGAGACTCCGGAGATGAGCCGCTACGGCCAGCAGTTCGGCCCGGACTTCACGTTCCTCGGCGTCCCGGTCTGCGACCTGGACGACCCGGCTTCGTACGCGGACGCACAGGTGGTCATCCTGGGCGCGCCGTTCGACGGCGGCACCTCACATCGGCCCGGCGCCCGGTTCGGGCCGATGGCGATCCGGATGCGGGACTACCTCGGCCATGACGGGTCGCGGCCGAGCCTGGCGCTACGCACCGACGGCCTGGTCGACCTGCATGTGGTCGACGCCGGTGACGTCGAGATGTACTCCGGTGACATCGAGGTCGCACTCCCCGCCCTCGAGGCGGCCGTCGAGACCGTGACCCGTTCGGGTGCGATCCCGATCGTGCTCGGCGGTGACCACTCGATCGCGTTCCCGGATGCGAAGGGCGTCGCAAACGTACTCGGCCACGGCCGGGTGTCGATGCTGCACTTCGACGCGCACGCGGACACCGGCGACATCGAGTTCGGCTCGTTGTGGGGCCATGGGCAACCGATGCGCCGGCTGATCGAGTCCGGCGCGCTGCGTGGCGACCGTTTCCTGCAGATCGGCCTGCGCGGGTACTGGCCGCCGCCGGACACGCTGGACTGGATGGCCGAGCAACGAATGCGGTCCTACGAGATGACCGAGATCGTGCACCGCGGCCTGGACGAGTGCCTGACCGAGGCGTTCACGATCGCGACCGACGAGTGTGAGGGCGTCTTTCTGTCCGTCGACATCGACGTCTGCGATCCCGGTCATGCTCCCGGCACCGGGACACCTGAGCCAGGTGGTCTGACCGCACGTCAATTACTCGATGCCGTACGCCGGATCTGCCTCGAGCTCCCCGTGGTCGGCATGGATGTCGTCGAGGTGAGTCCGCCGTACGACCACGCGGATATTACGGCTGCGCTGGCCAATCGCGTCGTACTGGAAGCGGTGTCGGCAATCGCCCGCAGGCGCAAGGACGAGCGCGACGGCACCCACTGGGATCCGGCTCAGCCCTTACTGGGTGACCGGTCCGAGCCGAGCTGACCTGTTCCCAGTAGGGAACGCCGGTGCCACACTCCGAAGAGGGTGGCGGGGGCTTCCAGGGAGGGGAGGCATCATGGCGATGACTCTGCAGCAGCTGTTCCGCCGCAAGCCGGTACCGGAGATGTCGCAGGAGAGCGGCACTGACTCCGGCCAGAGCGAACTGGTCCGTTCGATCGGTCTGTTCCAGCTCTCGATGTTCGGCATCGGTGCCACCATCGGCACCGGCATCTTCTTCGTGCTCGCACAGGCCGTTCCGGTCGCGGGACCGGCGGTGATCTGGTCGTTCGTGATCGCGGGCGTGGTCGCCGGGCTGACCGCGATCTGCTACGCCGAGCTGGCGAGTGCGGTCCCGGTCTCGGGTTCGTCGTACTCGTACGCCTATGCGACGCTCGGTGAACTGCCGGCGATCGGCGTGGCCGCGTGCCTGCTGCTCGAGTACGGCGTCTCCGCTGCCGCCGTCGCGGTCGGCTGGTCGCAGTACCTGAACGAACTGTTCGACAACATCTTCGGCTTCACCATCCCGGACAGCCTGTCGCAGGCACCCGAACAGGGCGGCATCCTCAACCTGCCCGCGATGATCCTGGTCGCGCTCTGCACGCTGCTGCTGATCCGCGGCGCGAGTGAATCGGCCAAGACCAACGCGGTGATGGTGTGTATCAAGATCGGCGTACTGATCCTGTTCATCGTGCTCGGGCTGAAGGGCTGGGACGCCAACAACCTCTCGGACTTCGCGCCGTTCGGCGTCACCGGGATCACCTCGGCGGCCGGCATCATCTTCTTCTCCTACATCGGTCTGGACGCCGTCTCGACCGCCGGTGAGGAGGTCAAGAACCCGCGGCGAACGATGCCGCTGGCAATCTTGATCGCCCTCGCCACGGTCACCGCGCTCTACATCCTGGTCACGCTGGTCGCCGTCGCCGCCCAGCCGTCCGGTGAGTTCGAGGACCAGGAGGCCGGGCTGTCCGCGATCCTGGAGAAGGTGACCGGATCGTCCTGGCCGGCCACGGTCCTGGCCGCGGGTGCGGTGATCTCGATCTTCAGCGTCACGTTGATCGTCATCTACGGGCAGACCCGGATCCTGTTCGCGATGGCGCGGGACGGGATGATCCCCGAACTGTTCCACCGGGTGAATCCGCGCACGCACACGCCGGTACCGAACACGCTGATCGTCGCGATCGTGATCGGCCTGCTGGCCGGGCTGATCCCGATCAACTTCCTGGCCGAGATGACCAGCATCGGCACGCTGGTCGCGTTCCTGGTGGTGTCGATCGGGGTGATGGTGCTACGGCGTACCCACCCGGAACTGCCACGTGGCTTCAAGGTGCCGGGGTATCCGGTCACGCCGGTCCTGTCGATCCTGGGCTGTCTGTGGATCATCAAGGACCTGCGCGCGGTGACGATCTACGTATTCCTGATCTGGGTCGCGGTCGCACTCGCCTGGTACTTCTTCTACGGCTTCAAGCACTCCCATCTCGGGCGGCAGGAGCACGTCGGGCTGATCCATGACGAGGACGGGCCGCAGCCATGACGATGATCGTCGGGTACGCCGCCGACGAGCGCGGCAAGGCGGCCCTGCATCTGGCCGGGATGCTGGCCCGGTCCGCGGGCGACGATCTGATCGTGTGCAGCGTCGTACCGGCGCCTTGGACGCCCGGGATGGCTCGGGTGGACGCGGAGTACCAGGAGTACCTGGCCCAGTCCGCCGATGATGCACTGCGACGGGCGCAGAGTTTCCTGCCGACCGACGTACCGGCGACCTACGTCCGGCACAGCGCGCGGTCGGCGCCGGCCGGCCTGCTTGAGCTGGCCGACCTGCATGACGCCCGGCTGATCGTGCTCGGCTCGTCGTCGGACGGGGTGTTCGGGCACATCGCGCTCGGCAGTGTCACCGACCGGCTGCTGCACAGCTCGCATGTCTCGCTTGCCCTGGCCACCCGCGGGTTCCGGTGTCCCGGAGATCGGAAGGTCGCGCGGGTGACCGCGGCGTTCGGCGGCACCGAGAGCGCCGAGGACCTGGTCCTGGCCGCGGCCTCGATCGCGGCCGATGTGGGCGCGTCGTTGCGGATCGCCACCTTCGCGGTCTGGTCGCGTCCGGCGTACACGACCCGGCTTGGTACCGAGCCCGAGGACCTGGTGCTGCAGGAGTGGCGGGCCGAGCTGGACAAGACGGTGACCGCCACGCTCGCGCAGGTACGCAAGCTGCCCGAACAGCCGAGCGCCATGGAGACGGTGGTCGGTTCGGGACCGACCTGGGCCGAGGCGATCGACGACGTCGGCTGGGATGCCGGCGACGTCCTGGTGGTCGGATCGAGCCACCTCGGGCCGGTCGCCCGGGTGTTCCTGGGGTCCCGGGCCGCCAAGATCCTCCGCCACTCCCCCGTGCCGGTCCTGGTCGTCCCGCACAACCGGGCCGAGGAGCTGGCCGACCAGGCAACCGTGAGCTGAGGCAGCCGTGCACGACGTCCCGGAGCGAGGAATGAGTGATCTGTTGTCGCTCTTTCCGCCGGGCAGCCGGTTGGCTGCCGACGGCACCTTGATCGTCGGCGGCTGCCGCGCGGACGACCTCGCCACGGAGTTCGGTACGCCGGTCCTGGTCGTCGCCGAGCAGGCGCTCCGGGAACGTGCCCGCGAGTACCGCGATGAGCTCACGGCCCGCTGGCCGGACTCCCGGGTCGTCTTCGCCTCCAAAGCCTTCCCGTGTACGGCGGTCCAGCGGGTGATGGTCGAGGAAGGAATCGGCCTGGATGTCGCCGGCGGTGGCGAGATCCTTACCGCGCTCAAGGCGGGTGTCGATCCGGCGCTGATCGTCCTGCACGGCAACGCGAAGAGCGACGAGGAGATCGCCCTCGCGGTCGAGCACGGCATCGGCCTGGTCGTGGTGGACAACGCCGACGACGTGGACCGGCTGGAGGCGACCGGCCGCTCGCAGGACGTGCTCGTGCGGATCATCCCTGGCGTCACCGCGGACACGCATGCGCACGTGCTCACCGGGCACGCGGGCTCGAAGTTCGGTCTCGCGCCGCCCGACGCGGCCCGGCTGATCCAGCGGATCGAGCACAGTCCACGGCTGCGGATGCGCGGGCTGCACGTCCATGTCGGCTCGCAGATCCTCGACGTCGAGCCGTTCGCGGAGTCGGTCGCGCCGGTCGCGCGGCTCGGCGAGTTCGAGGTGTACGACCTCGGCGGCGGGCTCGGTGCCCGGTACACCTGGGCGGACAAGCCGCCGACGGTGGCGGCGTACCTGGACGCTCTGATCGGCGCGGCGAAGCAGCACCTCCCCGCATCCGCGCAGCTGATCATCGAACCTGGACGCAGCATGGTCTGTACGGCGGCAACCACGATCTACCGCGTCACCACGGTGAAGCGCGGGTCGATCACGTTCGTCGCGGTGGACGGCGGAATGGGCGACAACCTGGAGGTCGCGTTGTTCGAGCAGCGGTTCGAGGCGGGCATCGTCGGGCGCTTCGACGGGACTCCTCAGGCGGGCATGGAGAACGTGACCGTGGTCGGGCGGCACTGCGAGAGCGGTGACGTGCTGGTCGACGGCGTACCGCTGTCGGACCCGAAAGTCGGTGACCTGCTGGCCGTCCCCGCGACCGGGGCGTACTGCTACACGATGGCGAACAACTACAACGGCAACCGCCGGATCCCCGTGGTCTTCGCGAACGACGGCGTCCCACGTCTCGTCGTACGCCGGGAGACGTGGGACGACCTGATGGCCCGAGACGTCTAGTCCCGAGGAGAAGGTCATGGCACACCCACTGGAGCCGCTGGACGAGGACGAGTTCCGGCGAACGGTCGCGATCCTGCGCCGGGACCAGGAGCTCGGTGGGACCTGGCGGTTCGCGGCGATCGAGTTGCTCGAGCCGGCCAAGACCGCGGTCAAGGCGTGGCGTCCTGGTGATCCGGTGCCGCGGACGGCGTTCGCCGTACTGTGGAACCGGGCCGACAACCAGACCTGGGAAGGTGTCGTCGACCTGATCGGTGACCGAGTGGTGTCGTGGACCCACGTGCCCGGCGTGACCCCGAACTTCACCACCGACGAGTACCACGAGGTCGACGAGGCGATGCGGGCTCACCCGGACGTGATCGCGGCCCTCGCTGCACGCGGGATCACGGACCTCGCGCTGGTGCAGATCGAGGTGTGGACCTACGGCAAGGCGCTGATGCCGGCGCAGTACCGCGACCGGCGGCTCGGCTGGTGCGACATCTGGTACCGCGAGACTCCCGACGGCAACCCGTACGCGCACCCGGTCTCCGGGCTCAAGGTCGTCGTCGACATGAACACGCTGGAGCTGCTCGAACTCGAGAACGATCACGACCACGGGCAACCGGCCGTCGACGCCGAGTACGCCCCCGGACCGTGGAAGGGCACGGTCCGGACCGACCTCAAGCCGCTGCAGGTCCACCAGCCCGAGGGTGTCTCGTTCACGGTCGAAGGCACCGAGCTCAAATGGCAGAACTGGACCATGCGGCTCAGCTTCAACCACCGTGAGGGCCCGGTCATCTACCAGGTCACGTACGACGACCACGGCACCACCCGGGACATCGCTTACCGGATGTCGTTCGCCGAGATGGTGGTCCCCTACCGGGACACGTCGTTCGACCATTACCGCCGTACGGCGTTCGACATCGGCGAGTGGGGTCTCGGCTTCATGACCACGTCGCTCGAGCTCGGCTGCGACTGTCTCGGCGAGATCGTCTACAAGGACGCCGTACTGCATGACACGCACGGTGAGCCGTACACGATCAAGAACGCGATCTGCCTGCACGAGGAGGACAACGCCGTCCTCTGGAAGCATGTCGACCACACCACCGGAGCCGAGGTACGGCGGATGCGCCGGATGGTCGTGTCCTGTCACGCGACGGTGGCGAACTACGAGTACCTGATCTATTGGCGGTTCTACCAGGACGGGAACATCGAGTGCGAGGTCCGCGCGACCGGCCTGATGGTGACCACGCCGTTCGCCGCGGACAGTACGCCGCCGGCGACCGGGACCGTGGTCGACGAGCGGACCTACGCGCCGTTCCACCAGCACTTCCTGGTCGCGCGGCTCGACCTCGACGTGGACGGCGACGAGAACACCGTCCAGGAGATCGACTCCCGGGCGCTACCGGTCTCGGCGGACAACCCGTACGGGCTCGCGGTGGTCACGGACGCGACCCCGATCCGGTCCGAATCCGGCGCTGCCCGTGACTTCAATTGGTCGACCCAACGATCGTGGAAGGTGGTCAACCCGAACCGGGTGAACGCCGTCGGCACGAATCCGGCGTACAAGCTGGTCCCGACCGCGTCGATCCCGCCGCTGATGGATCCGGACACGCCGCAGTACCGGCGGGCGCCGATCATCGGGCACACGCTCTGGGTCACCCGGCAGCACGACGAGGAACGCTGGCCGTGTGGCGACTACCCGACCCAGTCGACCGACGACGCCGGGATGACCCGGTGGGTCGCCGACGACGAATCGCTGGAGAACACCGACGTCGTGCTCTGGTACGTGTTCGGCATCCACCACGTCACCCGGGTCGAGGACTGGCCGGTGATGCCGGCCGACACGATCGCGTTCTGGCTCAAGCCGTTCGGCTTCTTCGACCAGAACCCGTCGATCGACGTGGCACCAACTACCCCGGGCGACGGTCCGGAGGCTTGTCACCAGGCTTAGGCTTCTCACCCGGTTTGGGCTTGCCGGAGTCCGGCCCCTTGAGCATCTTCGCCGGCGGGGCGACGAAGCGCTTCACCGGCATCCCGCGCAGCGCGCCCTGCATCGCCGTCTCCCACAGCGGCCCCGCCGTGCCCGAACCGGTCGGGTCGGAGATGTCGCGGCCGTTCAGGGTGTGCCCGTACATCAGGTTCCGGTACGGGAGGTTGGCGTCGGCGACCACCGCGGCCGAGGCCAGGTTCGGGGTGTAGCCGGAGAACCAGACGGCCAGGTTCTGCTGGATGGTTCCGGTCTTGCCGGCCATGTCCCGGGTGCCGAACCGCAGGTTGCCGCCGGTCCCGCCGGGCGCCATCACCGCGCTGAGCACCCGGTTCACCCCGTCGGCGACCTGCTTGGAGATGGCCTGCTTGCACGAGATCTGCGGGGTCTCGATGTACTTGCCGGCCTTGTCCCGCACCGACGTGACCACGAGCGGCTTGCAGTACTTGCCGCGGGCCGCGAAGGTCGCGTACGCGTTCGACAGCTGCAGCGGGGTCACGTAGCCGACCCCGAGCGTCATCGAGACGACCTGCTCGAGCGGCTGGAGGGTCTGCGCGTTGTACATCCCGAGCTTGGACGCGATCCGGCCGATCGAGCAGAGGCCGGTTCGCTGGGACAGCTGCAGGAAGTAGGTGTTGGTCGAGTACCGGGCCGCCTCGACCATGGTCAGGTCGCCGCTGCGGGTCGAGTTCTTCGGCGTGTAGTCCGGGTCGTACGTCGTCCCCGTGCAGGTCTGGAACTTCTTCCGGCTGAGGTCGATCTGCTCCGGCGAGTTGATCCGGTAGTCCATCGCGATGCCCTTCTGCAGGGCCGCCGCGATCGTGAACGCCTTCATCGTCGAGCCGTTCTGGAACCCGCCGTACCCGCCGGCGTAGGACTTCTCGACGTTGTAGTTGTAGTTCGTGTGGTTGCGGCCGTTGCCGTACGGCCTGCTCTGCACCATCGCCTTCACCAGGCCGGTGCCGGGCTGGACCATCGTGATCGCCGCGATCGCGGTGTCGGTGGGCTTGCTGTGCTTGTCGATCGACGCCTGTGCGGAGGCCTGGATCTTGGGGTCGATCGAGGTCCGGATGGTCAGGCCACCGGTCTTCAGGTAGTGGTCGCGGTCCTTGGCGGTCGCACCGAGCTTCGGGTTCTCCAGCAGCTTGGAGACGACGTACTCGCAGTAGAACGGGTAGCGGGAGTTCGCGCAGCCGTTCGGCACCGGCTCGACCTTGGCCAGGTTGATCACCGGCGTCCGCAGCGCCTCGTTCGCCTCGTGCACCGAGATCGCGCCGAGCTCGAGCATCCGCCGGATCACCACGTCACGGCGGGCCTTCGCCCGGGCCAGGTTGTTGGTCGGGTCGTAGCCGGTCGGGTTCTTGACCAGGCCGGCCAGCAGCGCGGCCTGCGGGAGGGTGAGCTTGTCGGCCGAGGTCCGGAAGTAGTGCTGGGCGGCGGCCTGGACGCCGTACGAGCCGTCGCCGAAGTTCACCAGGTTCAGGTAGCGCTCGAGGATCTCGGTTTTCGACAGGTCGCTCTCGATAGCGATCGCGTACCGCAACTCGGCCAGCTTGCGCTGGTACGACACCTCGGTGGCCTGCTGGCGCTCCGCGGCGGTCCTGGCCTTCTCGACCAGGCTGAGCTTCACGTACTGCTGGGTGATGCTCGACCCGCCCTGCTGCACCTCGCCCTCGGTCTGGTTGCGGACCATGGCCCGCAGCGTGCCCTTCAGGTCGAGCGCGCCGTGCTCGTAGAACCGGGAGTCCTCGATCGCCACGATCGCGGTCCGCATGATCGGCGCCATCTTGCTCAGCGGCACCGGCACCCGGTTCTGGTCGTACAGCGTGGCGATCAGCGTCCCGTCGGACGCCAGGATCCTGCTCCGGACCGCGAGCGGGTCCACTTCGAGTTCGCGGGGCAGATCCTGCACGGTCATGGCAACCCCTGCCGAACCACGCCCGGCGAAGCCGGCGAACGGAATCGCCAGCCCAGCCGCCAGCGCGCCCGACAGCACACTCACGCCGATGAACGTAATCAACGCGCGAGCCTTGTTGCGACCGCCCCTGTCGGTTCGCATACCTCCAGGCTAGAGCAGTGGAGTCGCTCCCGGTAGGCCGGAGATGATTGCCTTGATCAACTTTGGTCTCAATTCCCTTGCAGTTATGACCTCATCGACCGATCCGACCTCGGCCGCGCGCTGGATACTGTGCACGCGGTCGAACCCGGCCGCCACTTCACCGAGCTTCTCGGACCGTACGGCGGTGCGCACTTCGGCCAGCTCGGTCGCCAGCGCGGCCCGCTCCGCGCCGGTCGCCTCACTGACCCGCTCGGCCAGCGACGCCACGCGCGGATCGGCCGCCGTCCGTGCGTCCACCTCGCCCGCGAAGACCACCGCGGCCGCCGGCGCACCGCCGATCACCGAGGCGAACGAGCCCTCGACCGCCAGCACCGTCATCGACGGGTTGAGGTGCTTGGAGAAGACCACGAACGCACCACCGTGGTACCGCGAGACGACGCAGAAAACGATCGGCCCCCGGAAGTTCACGATCGCGCGGCCGATCTCGGCGCCGTACTCGAGCTGCAGGTTCCGCATCGAGTCCGGCGAGCCGTCGAACCCGGACAGGTTCGCCAGCACCACCAGCGGCCGGTTGCCGCTGGCCGTGTTGATCGCCCGGGCCACCTTCTTCGACGACCGCGGGAACAGCGTGCCGGCCGTGTAGACGTCCGGCCCGTCCGCGGGCGGGAAGCCCCGGCGCGGCACCGACTTGGACTCGATCCCGACCAGGCAGACCGGGTAGCCGCCGAGCCGGACGTCCTGGACGACCGCCGTGTCGGCGTCGGCCATCCCGGCCCAGCGCTCCAGCACCGGGTGGTCCTGGTCGGTGACGGCCCGCATCAGCGTGCGGATGTCGAAGGCCTTCTTGCGGTCCGGGTTGGTCGCCGCGGAGAAGATCTCGCCGACCGTCTTGAAGTCGCTGTCCGGCACGTCGTGCGGGTACGACGAGACGTCCCGGTCGACCGGGTCCGACGTCTCGGCCCGGCGCGGTCCGCTCTCCCCCGGCACGACGTACGTGTGGTCGTAGTGCGACATCAGCACATCCCGGGCGCCCTTCAGGTCCGCTGCCCAGTACTGCGCCTGGCCGTTCGGACCCATCACCCGGTCGTAGCCGCCGATCCCGAAGTTGTCCTCGGCGGAGACGCTGCCGGAGAAGTCAAGGGTCTGCTTGCCGGTCAGCACCATCGCGCTGTCCGGGGTCATCACCAGGATGCCCTTGGTGTGCATCAGCATGGTCGCCTCGGCGTTCCAGTACGGCTGGGCGCCGACGTTGATACCCGCGACCACGATGTTGATCTCACCGCCGGCCTGGGTGAACTCGACGATCCGCTTGAGCGCCTTCGCGACCCAGTCCATGTTCTCGGTGCCGGAGTCCATCGAGATCCGCGCACCGGCGGACAGCGAGTACCACTCGACCGGGACCCCGAGCTCCTCGGCCAGGTCGAGGGCCGCGATGATCCGTGAGCACTCCCGCTCGGCGACCGCGCCGAGGGCCATGGTCGGGTCGCCGCTGAGCGCGACCCGGGTGACACCCTCCGGGTGCCGTTCGGTCGGCGTCCGGACGACACCGAGGATGATCCCGGCCTTGTTCAGGCCGCGGGGGCGGTCGACCGGGACCAGCGCGCCGGTGTCGTCGAGGTCGTACTCGACGAACGAGCCGCCGTCGCCCGCGACCATGCCGCTGACCTCGTACGGGTAGATCGTGTTCCGGCGCCGCGACCGCTGCACCTTCTGCGCGTAGTCGTCGAGCGGCAGCAGCCGTCCGGTCGGCGGCTGCTCCACCGAGGTGACGACGCCCGCACCGTGCTGGTAGTAGAACCTGGCCGCGACCGGGTTGATCGTGCCGTCCGGCGCCGCCACCCGGCCCTGGACCAGGACCTCCTCGATCCCGGCCCCGGCGGTGAGCGGCGCGATGTTGCGCTGCAGTGCGGTCACCTCGTCGACCTGGGCCTCGACCACCGGCCAGATCTGGACCCAGACGTGGTTCATGTCGAGCTTGGCTCCGGCCGCGCCACGCTCGGTGCGAGCCCGGCGGATCGCCTCCAGGCAGTTCGCGATCGCCCGCTCCGCGTGCGGCAGCGAGGTCACCTGCCCGTCCTCGTCCCGGACCACCGCGAACTGGCGCACCTGGGCCAGCGCGACCAGCCGCTGGTCGGCGGCGTTCTCGCGAGCGACGCAGTAGTAGAGGAGGACGTCCTCGGGGCCCTCGAGCCGGGTGATCCGGAAGTCCCGCAGCCGCCAGAGGTTGAGCCGGCGACCGACCATCGGGTGTACGCCGCGGACGTTGTCGTCCTCGGCCACCGATCCACCGGCCGGGCGGTAGGTGAAGTAGTAGACGGGCTTGTTGTGACCGGGCGCGAGCGCCACCGAGATCCGGCGTACCCGCTGGGCGATCGGCAGAGCCGCGACCATCCGGCGGAACCGGTCGGAGGCCTCCTGCTGGGTCTCCTGGAGCTCGGGGCCGAACAGGTAGAGCTCGATCACGGCCTCGTGGCCGACGGTCCGGGCGTCGACCCGGGCGGACAGCGCCCGGGACAGCGCGCTGTCCGGGTCGGCGAGCTCGTCGATCGTGCCGACCGTGCTGATCAGGTGACTCGGCCGGTCGTCGATGGAGTAGTCGGCGGTCGCGAACGGCCGCCCGTCGACGGCGAACTCGCGCAGGTCGTGCAGTTCGTACTCGCGGTAGTGCCGGCGGATCAGCACCTCGAGCATCGGCTCGCGCTCACTCCAGCCGTGCTCGAGCCGTTGCGCGAGGAAGCGGACGATCGGCTCCGGGATCGCGGCGAGCGCGTCGATCCGCTCCTGCCGGTCCGGTGCCTCCGGGTGGGCGGCCAGATCCGCGACCTCGTCGCCGACCCCGGCGATGATCGACGCGCGCTCCTCGTCCACCAACGGCTGGTCGAACCAGCGGAACCGGACGCTCCGGGCCAGGTCGCCGACCACCGGGAAGCGCAGTTGCGTGGCCAGCACCAGCCGGTCCAGCAGGTCGTGCGCGGACTCGTCGAGCGGTGCCTCGGGACGCGGCTCGGCGATCCAGCGCTGCAGCACCGACGTCACCAGGAGTACATCGGGCGTCGAGCGCTGCTGAGCCAGGAAGGTCCGGAACACGGCCTCTTCCAGCTCGGTACTGCGTTCGAGGTCGGTCACCCCGTAATGACCGAGCACCCGGGTCAGCCGGGAGCGGAACTCGGCCGGCAGACCGCCACGGTCCGGGTCGAGGCTCTGCAGGTAGGTGTGGAAGTGCTCCCGCGGGCTGTGCACCCGGTTCTCGATACTCGTATCCGCACCGGCCGGCCGGTTGCGGCTCAGCTCGGCGAAGTCCGCGAACACCTTCAGCAGCTCGATCTCCGCGACGACCGGCGCCTCCGGAAGCTCCGCGCGCGCGGCCAGGTAGCCGGCCAGCGTCCCGTCCTCGTCCTGCGGGTCGATGTCGAACCCGAGCAGCATGCTGCGCAGGTCGTCGAGCCCACGCTCCACCCGCTCGGCCGCGGACTTCTCCCCGGTCCCGTTCGGCAGATCCAGCTGTACGCCGTTCTCTGTCGGCGCGACCTCCGCCGCCTCGGCCTCGTCAGCCAGCGGCTCGAGCCGGAGCAGCGGCGCACCGGTCTCGACCTGGCTGCCGGTGGAGACCAGCAACTCCTTGACCGTGGCCTTGAACGGCGCGTAGAGCACCGTTTCCATCTTCATGCTCTCCAGCACGAGCACCGGCGCCCCGGCCTCGACCTCGGCACCGCTCTGCACCGGCGTCGCAACCACGAGAGCCGGCGCAGGCGAACGCAGTACGCCGCCCTCGTCGCGGCTCACGCGGTGGGTCACGCCGTCGACCTCGACCAGGTGAACCGGGCCGTGGGTCGCGGTCACCAGCCGGAATCGCTGCCCGCCGACGACGAGCCGGCTCGTGTAGTCGTCCAGCCGCTCCAGCTCGGCGTCGACCACCTTGAGGTGATCGTTGCCGGTGCCGACGCCGACCCGGAACCGGTCCGGCCCGATCCGCGCCACCGTCACCCGGTAGCTCGCGCCGCGCAGCTTCAGGTCGATCGCGCGACCCACCTCGTGCTGCACCTGTGGGCGGCCGCCGTGCGCGGTCTCCAGCAACCGCGTCCGCTCGACCTGCTCAGCGTCCTCGTATCCCTCGATCGCGGCCGCGACCAGGGCGATTCCGGAATGCCGGTGCGACACGAGCCGGCCTTCGCCGCGCACGCGGTCGATCCAGCCGGTGTCCGCGCTGCCGTCGATCACCTCGGGCTGGTCCAGCAGTTCGAGGATGAAGCTCTTGTTGGTCGCGCCGCCCTCGATCAGCACCGTGGTCGACCCGACCGCCCGGCGCAGCCGCGCCAGCGCCTCGTCCCGGGTCCGGCCGTACCCGATGATCTTCGCGATCATCGAGTCGAAGTCGGCCGGGATCGTGTCCCCCGCACTCACGCCGGTGTCCACGCGGACGCCGGGTCCCGCCGGCAGATCCAGTACGGCGATCCGCCCGGGAGACGGTGCGAAGTCACGGTCCGGGTCCTCGGCGTTCAGCCGCGCCTCGACCGCATGACCGCTCTCCAGAGGTTTCGGTCCTTCCAGCCGGCCGCCGTTGGCGACGTGCAGCTGAGCCTTGACCAGGTCGATCCCGGTCGTCATCTCGGTGATCGGGTGCTCGACCTGCAGACGGGTGTTCACCTCGAGGAAGGCGAAGCTCTTCTCTCCCGGGTGGTACAGGAACTCGACCGTCGCCGCGCCGCGGTAACCGACCGCGAGTGCCAGCCGCTCGGCCGACGCCTTCAGGTCATCGACCTGTGAGGCCGCGAGCAACGGGGAAGCGGACTCCTCGATCACCTTCTGGTTGCGGCGCTGCACCGAGCAGTCCCGTACGCCAAGAGCCCAAGCGGTCCCCTGGCCATCAGCGATCACCTGCACCTCGACGTGCCGCGCACCGGTGACGAGACGCTCCAGGAACACGATGCCGCTGCCGAACGCACGGGCGGCCTCTTCGCTGGTCCGCGCGTACGCATCGGTCAGCTCATCGGCGGAACGGACCACCCGGATGCCGCGGCCACCACCACCAGCCGTTGCCTTGAGCATCAATGGGTAGCCGATCGACTCAGCCGCCTGCAAAGCCGCTTCGAGCGACTCGACCGGTCCGCGGCTCCAGGGCGCGACCGGTACGCCGACCTCCTCGGCGATCAGCTTCGACCCGATCTTGTCGCCCAGCTTGCGCATCGCCTCCGGCGACGGCCCGATGAACGTGACGCCGATCCGCTCGCACAGCTCCGCGAACGCCGGGTCCTCGGCCACGAACCCCCAGCCGACCCAGGCCGCGTCGGCCTTCGTCTCGAGGAGTGCCCGCTCGAGCACAGCGAGGTCCAGGTACGGGCGTGCGGACGCCGGCCCGAGCGAGTAGGTGAGATCGGCTTCGCGGACAAATGTCGCCGTACGCTCGCCGTCGGTGAACAAAGCCACCGTCTCGATCTGGTCACCGCCCTCGGCGTTGACCTCTCGGACAGCATTGATCAGCCGCATGGCGGCCTCGCCCCGGTTCACCACTGCGATACGCTTGAACATCGACCGCCTCCGTGTCTCACCTTGCCTTGTGCCACAGGGCCATTGCCTGACTTGGCCCGTCGCTGGCACAGGTTTTCAGCCCGGGACCGTTACCGTCGAGTCGGGGTCGAATTTCGCGGTGTCGTGACCCTCGGTGCCGTAAGACTGCACCGAAGAACGCGACTTTGGGGAGGACGACGGCATGAGTGGATTGGTCGAGCGACTTCGGGGTGTTGTGGCCGGGCCGGTGCTGGTTCCGGGGGACGACGATTTCGCCGGGGAACTGGCCGGATTCAACCTGGCGGTCACGCACAGTCCTGACGTCGCCGTCGGGATCACCAGTGAAGCCGACGCCGTCGCGGTAGTGCAGGCAGCAGCGGAGACCGGTACGCCGGTCCGCGTGCTCGCGACCGGGCACGGAATCCCTGAGCCGATCACCGGCGGCATCCTGGTCACCACTTCACGGATGCCGGGCGTCACCGTCGACCCGGATGCGAAGGTTGCGCACATCAACGCCGGCTGCGTGTGGGCCGAGGTCGTCAGCGCCGCAGGTGAGCACGGGCTGGCACCGATCACCGGCGCGTCCGACGCCGTCGGCTGCATCGGGTACACCCTGGGTGGCGGTGTGGGTCCGCTGTCCCGGACCTATGGCTTCTCGTCGGACTGGGCGCGTGGATTCCGCGTGGTCACCGGGACGGGCGAGGCGGTCACCGCGAACGCGACCGAGAATCCCGAGCTGTTCTGGGCGTTGCGCGGCGGCAAGGGCGGCCTCGGCATCGTCACGTCGATGGACTTCGCGCTGGTCGAGCTGACCACGCTGTACGGCGGTTCCGTGTTCTTCGAGGCCGAGCACATCGCGCCGGTGCTGAGCGCGTGGGGCGAGTGGACATCGACCCTGCCGGAGACGGCCAACTCGTCGGCGGTGATCCTGCGGCTGCCGCCGCTCGAGTTCATCCCGGAACCGCTGCGCGGCAAGACCGTTCTGAACGTCCGGTTCGCGTTCGTCGGCGACGTTGCCGAAGGCAAGCAGTTGTTCCAGCCGATCCGGGACGCGGGCACAGTCTTGATCGACGCGGTCGGCGAGATGCCGGCCACCGACATCGCGCTGATCCACAACGATCCCAAGGCCCCGACCCCTGCCTGGGACCGTGGCGTATTGCTGACCTCGCTCGACGCCGACTTCATCAAGGCCTTCGTCGATGCGGCCGGGCCGGACCAGCAGCTACCGCTGGTGGCGGTCGAGCTCCGGCACCTCGGCGGCGCTACGCAGCGCGATGTACCTGAGGGCAGTGCGGTCGGCGGCCGGGGTGGAGCGGCGACGCTGATGCTGATCGGCGTACCCGATCCCAGCCTGTTCGAACAGGTGCTGCCGGCAACCGCCGACGGAGTACTGGCCAAGGTGGCGCCCTGGATCTCCCCCGAGATGACGGTCAACTTCGCCGGTGCCTTCGCCGTACCCGGTTCGTACCAGGCGTCGTGGCCGGCCGAGACGTTCACGCGGCTGGCCGCGGTGCGGGCGGCGCACGACCCGGAGAAGCTGTTCCCGTACGGGCCTGGCTAGTCGTTGGTTCGCCAGCTGTGCGCCGGCTCGTAGCCGAGGAGCCGGCGCGCCTTCTCGATCGACAGCAGCGTCTCGTTCGGGCCGAACGGGCGCTTCACCGCTACGCCGGGGAACACCTCCGCGAGCAGTTCCTCGTTGGGCCGGGACATCACGGTGTCGGCGTTCGCGACGATGAACACGTCCGTACCGGTGACGTCGTACTCGAGCGCCTTGCGGACGGCCTGGGCACCGTCGCGGGCGTCGATGTAGCCCCAGAGGTTCCACTTGCGGGCCTGTGCGTCGGCGTCGAAGGACGGGAAGCGCGCGTAGTCCTCGGGGTACATCACGTTCGAGAACCGCAGCCCGATCAGCTTGAGGTCCGGATGCCACCGGCACAGTTGCCGGGCCAGCTCCTCCTCAAGCGTCTTCACCAGCGAGTACGTGCTGTTCGGCCGCGGCGGGTAGTCCTCGTCCACCGGCACGTACGGCGGGAACTCGTCGAACGGCAGTCCGAGCACGGTCTCGCTCGACGCCCAGACGATGTTCCGGACGCCGGCCCGCAGTGCGGCCGAGAACACGTTGTAGGTCGCGGTCATGTTGTTCTGGAACGTCGCCGCGTTCGGCCGCAACCCCGGCGCCGGAATCGCGGCCAGATGCACGAGCGCGTCGATCCCGTCGTGCCGGTCGTCGATCCCGGCGATCGCCTCGTAGGTCTGGCCGAAATCGGTCAGATCCAGCCGGGTGGAGACCACGTCACTCCGAGCCGGAGCCGCCTGATCGAGCGCGACCACGTCCCAGCCGTTGTCCACCAGGTGATCGACCACGGCCCGACCGAGCTTTCCGCTACTTCCTGTCACCGCTACCCGTGCCATGTTCTTCATCGTTGCAGATTAAAGTTGTCGTTGTGAAACTTGCTCAGCGGATGGAACGTCTCGGGACCGAGTCGGCCTTTGAGGTGCTGGCCAAGGCGAAGGCTTTGGAGGCGAGCGGCCGCGAGGTCGTGCACCTCGAGATCGGCGAACCGGACTTCGACACCCCGGCGCACGTGATCGACGCCGCGCAGCAGGCGCTGGACAAGGGTTTCACGCACTACGTGCCGTCGCCCGGGATCCCGGAGCTGCGGAGCGCGGTGAGCGAGTTCCTCGACCGCACCGGCCGGATGCAGACCGACCCTGATCGGGTGCTGGTAACGCCAGGCGCCAAGCCGATTATGTTCTTCACGATCATGGCGCTGTGTGAGGAAGGCGACGAGGTCCTCTACCCCGACCCCGGCTTCCCGATGTACGCGTCGATCGCCGCGTTCGCCGGCGCGAAGCCGGTGCCGGTGCCACTGCGCGAGGAGAACGGGTTCGTCATCGACCCCGACGAATTGCGGTCATTGGTCACCGACCGGACCAAGCTGCTCATTCTCAACTCACCGCACAACCCCTGCGGCAGCGCGTCCACTCCCGAGCAGTTGCAGGCGATCGCGGAGATCGCGATCGAGCACGATCTCGTCGTACTCAGCGACGAGGTCTACTGGGCACTTCGGTACGACGGTGAGCACCACAGCGTGCTCGAGGTCGACGGCATGGCCGACCGGACGATCCTCCTCGACGGCTGGTCGAAGACGTTCGCGATGACCGGCTGGCGACTCGGCTTCGGTGTCTTCCCACAGCCCTTGGTCGAGCCGGTGACCCGCCTCCTGATCAACTCCGTCTCGTGTACGTCGGCCTTCAGCCAGTACGCCGCTATCGCCGCACTGGAAGGCCCGTGGGACGACGTCGATCGGATGCTCGCCGCCTTCCGCGAACGGCGCGAGGTGATCGTGTCCGGGCTGAACGCCGTACCGGGTGTGTCCTGTGTCGAGCCGGGCGGCGCGTTCTACGCGTTCCCGAACATCAGCGAGCTCGGCATGTCCGCCGCCACCCTGGCCGACCGCCTGCTCGACGAAGCCGGTGTGGCTGTCCTCCCCGGCACCTCGTTCGGCGAGTACGGCGAGAACCACCTGCGGTTCTCCTACGCCAACTCGGTCGAGAACATCCGGCGTGCCCTCGATGCGTTCACCACGCTCGTTGAATCTTCCGAGTCGCGGTGACGATGTCGGCGAGTGACTCCTCGTCGGCCATCAACATGCTCTGCCGGATCCACACGATCGAGTCCGCCGCGGCCTCGGCGACCGGGCACGGCTGCAAGTCTGAGTAGGCGCTGAGTGCGGTCTCGCGGGACAGCGATCGGTAGCCAGAATCGAGGGGAACGCCCTCGGCTGCCATCGCCGCGATGAACTCGGCCTTGCTCCGTCCACCGAACAGCTTGGGGTCGTAACGGACCAGCGCAAGGTGATGGCTGTTTCGCGTCGTCCCGGCCGGCACCGGAAGGATGTCCAGCTCACGACTGAGGACCTCGACCGCGTTCGCCCTGCGCCTGAGCTGCTCTTCGAGGACGGCGAGTTGCGGGATGAGGACAGCCGCCTGGAACTCGGTCATCCGCAGGTTCCACCCGACGTCGGGATGCTCGTACCAGCCACCCTCGAGACTCCGGCCGACGTTGTGCAACGCCCAGAGCTTCCGGTAGACGGCCTCGTCCGCCGTCACAACCAGCCCGCCTTCACCGGCCGTCATCGCCTTGCTGGACTGGAAACTGAAGCACGCTGCATCGCCGAGCGTCCCGACCGGCCGATTGCGCCACGTCGCCCCATGCGCCTGCGCGGCATCCTCCACAATCGGTATGCCGTACTCCTTCAGCGCATCCACCTCCGCCGGAGCCCCAGCCAGATGCACCGGCATGATCGCCTTCGTCCGGGGGCCGATCAGTCGCCCGACCGCGACCGGATCAAGATGCAGCGTGTCCGGCGTGACGTCCGCGATCACCGGTCGCGCCCCGGCCAGCACCACCGCGGTCGCACTGGCAACGAACGTGTACGCCGGCACGATCACCTCGTCGTCCCGTCCGACCCCGAGCGCCCGGAGTGCGAGGAACAATGCGACCGTGCCGTTCACGACCGAGACGCCGTACGGCGCTCCGATCGACGCGGCGAAAGCCTTCGTGAAGTCATTGACCTTCTGACCAGTGGTCGATCCCCAGGCGCCACTGTCGAGGACCTCGAGCAGGAGTTCACGTTGCTCCGCGTTCGCGGGCGGCGGCCACGACGGCCAGCCGGCCGTGCGGACCGGCGTACCGCCGTCTAGTGCGAGCGTCATCGACGTCCCTTCAGGAGGCGGGTCATGGTGCCGGACAGAAGTTGGTCGCGGTCGGCCGCCGAGATCGGCGCGAGCTGAACCCGGCCGAGCCCGACGCGGAGATCGAGGAAGAGCGCGTCGGAGCCGAAGGCCATCCGGTCCGCTCCGACGGTATCGACGAACCAGGCGATGTCACGCGCGGTCATCCGGGAGCCGCAGAGTTCGAGGGTCACGTTCGGATGCTGCGATGCGACCTCGGCCGCGGCGGGGAAGCCGGCCGGGAGCAGCCCGGCGTGTCCCATCAGCAGTTCGACGGACGGGTGCCGGGCGGCAACGGTTGCGAACCGGTCCGGAGCACACCAGCGCGAGCCGTGCATCGAGTGCGCGAGCACGATGCAATCGTGCTCGGCCGCGAGCTGGAACGCGGCCTCATATCCCGGCCCATCCAGGAGATGCTCGTGAGTATCCGGATGGAGCTTGAGACCGACCACCCCTGGGGTGGCGAGCAGGTCAGCCGTGCGTTCCGTGGCCTCGGGATCGTGGGGATCGAAGACGGCGTACCCGAGGAAGCGGTCCGGGTACTGCTCGATTTCCTTGAGCAGCAAGGCGTTCCCGGCTCGTGCATCGGGGCCGATCGCAAGCATGTGCGAGACGCACATCGTGGCGACGTCGCACCGGTCCATCACCCGGACCAGGCTCGCGGTCGAGCTGTCCGGGATCGCGAACGCGAACCAGGCGCCGAGATGGCCGTGGGCGTCGATGATCATCTGAGCAGCTCCATGACGTTGCCACCGGCAATCAGTTCGACGTCGGCAGCGGACAGCTCCAGATGATCCAGCTGGAACCGCGGCCCGGCGTCGTCGGTCGCGGGTGCCCCGGTGCCGAACAGGACCCGCTGAGCGCCGTACCGGTTGGCGACCCACTCGACGGACAGGTGCCCGACGAGCGTCGCGGTGTCGACTCGTATCTCAGCGTGGACGTCCATCAGGTCGGCGAGCTCGCGCAGCGCGCGGTAGCCGGTGTTGATCAGCACGATCCGCAACCCCGGCACCTCGGTCGCTAGGCGATGGATCTCCCCCGGGTTCTCCGGTGTCAGCAATACCGCGATGCCACGATCCGCGAGGTCCCGGGCCAACGCCAGCCCGTGTGGCCCGGTCAGCAGGAAGCGGTGCTCGGCCGGACACATCCGCACCAGCTTCGCGTCGGCGGGCGCCGTCGTACCCAAGGGTCCGGGTACGACGACCGGCACCCGGACGAGCCGTGGATCGTCCGGGAGCTCGGCCGCTGTCATCGGGTCGTAGTACAGGTCGTGGGAGTGCACGACACATGCGGCGTCGATCGCCAACCGGTCGAACTCGGCCAGCAGACCGGGTGCGTCCGTACTCGGCACGTGGCCCGTCGGCATCGGACCGACGATGCGGTTGACGTCGATCACTCGCATCCACTCACCGCTGTCTGGAGAGCAGATCGTTGGACTGCTTGGCCGCGTCGTCGAGGGCCTGCTGCGGCGCCTTCTTGCCGGTCAGCACCGCCTGGATCTCAACCGAGAGCAAGGCCATCACCTGACGGGCCGCCGGGTTGACCTCGCCGGAGTACGCGTACTGCAGGGCCTCCTCGAACTTCTTGGACTGCTCGTCGGTGGCCGGGACCGGCGCGTCGGTCCGTGGCGAGAGGAAGTTCGCCGCGGCGCCGAGGCTCTTCACCTGCGCCGGCTGGGTCATGAAGGTCAGGAACTTCTCGGCCGCCTCGACGTTCTTCGACCCGGCGTTCACCGCGAGCCCACCGGGCAGACCGAAGCCGACGCGCTTCTTGTTCTCCAGCGGTACGCCGACGATCACGTTCGCGGCACCCCAGCTTGCGGTGACCGTCTTGGCGTCGATCAGCGTGTTGGTGAACCCCATCGCGACCTGCTGCTTGCCGAGCGCCTGGTCGGCCACCACGTTCGCGTTGCTCAAGGCACTCTTCGGCAGCGCACCGGCGTCGTACAGCGACTTCAGGAACGTCAGCGCCTCGAGTCCGGGCGCCTGGTTGAACACGACCTTCTTGCCGTCCTCGGCGAACACGTTGCCGCCGGCCTGCCAGAGCAGCGGGTAGAAGCTGAGGTTGAGCGACGCCTCGCTCGAAGCCGAGTAGTCCAGCGTCGCGACGCCGGCCGCCTTCAGCTTCGGCGCGGCCGCCTTGATCTCGGCCCAGGTCTCCGGCGGCTTGGTGATCCCGGCCTTCGTGAGCAGGGCCTTGTTGTAGATCGTCGTCGTCACGGTGTGGTAGATCGGCGCCGCGTACAGCTTGCCGTCGACGGTCAGCGCGTCCAGCGCACCGGGCAGGAACTTGTCCTTGTCGGCCGCCAGCACCTTGTCGATCGGCTCGAGCGAACCGCTGGTGACGAACTGCGGGATCTGGTCCGGACCGAGCAGGAGCACGTCCGGGCCCCCACCGCCCGAGAACGCGGTCGCGAGCTTCTGGTCCCGGTTCGCCCACGGCTGCTGCTCGATCCGCAGGTCGACGGTCGTGTTGGCCGCCTCGAAGTCCTTCTCGACCTGAGACCAGTACGCCGTCGCCTTCTGCTCATCCGCGATCACCGGGTACATCCACACCGTCACGACCGCTTTGGCCGACGACTCCCCCGAACCCCCGCACGCACTCACACCCGCCACCAGCACCGCGGCAGCAAGCCCCGCAACCATCCGCCCAACCTTCATCGGACCTCCTCAGCCCGCCGCCCTTTACGGCCATGGCCGAAACTACAGCGCCCGATACAGTCCACGTCAACCCTTCAGCGCCGTCCGAGTGCTGGGGTAGGTTCGGCTCACCATGAACAGTTCGGTGAATCAGCACGGTCATACGCATCGGGTGGACCTCGAGGACGCCTCGGTCCGGGAGTGGGACGCGACCGTGGTCGGGGTCGATCCGGAGCGCGGGATCGTGCTCGATCGATCGGCGTTCTATCCGGGTGGCGGCGGGCAGCCGCCCGACCAGGGCGTGTTGCTGTGGGGCGGCGTGCGGACCCGGATCGTCGGGACCGTCAAGGGTGATGACCTCTATCTGGTGCCCGACGAGGGTGATCCGGTGCCGCCGGTGGGCACCGCGGTACGAGGCGCCCTGGACGATGAGCGGCGTACGGCGTTGATGCGGACGCACTCCGGTCTGCATGTGCTGACCGGCGTGGTGTTCCGCGACTTCGGGGCGCTCGTCACCGGCGGGAACATGGAGCCGCTGACCGCACGGATGGACTTCGACCTCGCGGAGGTGCCGCCGGACTTCAAGGACAGGGTCGCCGAGGCGGTGAACGCGGAGATCCGGACCGACCGGCAGATCACGGTGAGCAACCTGCCGCGGGACGAGGCGTTCGCGATCCCGGACATCATCCGGACCGCGAAGAACCTGCTGCCGCCCGACATCGAGGTGGTCCGGATCGTCGACATCGCCGGCCTGGACACCCAGGCCGACGGCGGCACCCACGTCGCCTCGACGGCGATGATCGGCCGGATGGAGGTCGTGAAGATGGAGAGCAAGGGCAAGGGCTTCCGGCGCCTCCGCGTCCGGATCAGCTAGCTGCGGGGCTTGTTCTTGAGCTCGGCCTCCTGCCGGCGGACCTCCGCCTGGGTGGCGCGCTCACGCTCCAGCCAGTCCGGGTTCTCGGACCTGATGTCCTCGATCTCGTCGGTGGTCAGCGCCTCGGTGAGACCGGCGCGCGCGAGGCCGCTGATCGAGACCCCCAGCCTCGCCGCCACCACCGAGCGCGGGTGCGGCCCGTTCTTGCGGAGCTCGCGAAGCCACTCGGGCGGGTCGGCCTGCAGGGCGTTCAGTTCGTCTCGGGATACGACGCCTTCCTGGAACTCCGCCGGCGTGGCCTGCAGGTACACATCGAGCTTCTTCGCGGCCGTCGCGGGCTTCATCGTCTGGGGAGTCTTGCGCGTCGTCATGGCAGCAGGGTAGTCGGCGAACCCGCTACGCCGGGTAATCTGGCAGCCGTGACCGGGCAACCCTCCTTCCGGCTGGGGTACGTCCCCGGCGTGACACCCGCCAAGTGGGCGCGGATCTGGGCCGAGCGGTTACCCCGGATCCCACTCGAGCTGCTCCAGGTCGCCGACGCCGACGCGCCCGGGCTGATCCGGGACGGCAAGGCCGACGCTGCCCTCCTGCGGCTGCCGTTCGACCGCGACGGCCTGCACGCGATTCCGCTGTACGTCGAACAGACGGTGGTCGTGGTCCCGAAGGATCACCTGGTGACGGCAGCCGACGAGGTGACCACCGGGGATCTCGCCGACGAACTGATGCTGCACCCGGTGGACGACGTACTCGACTGGGACGCCTTGCCAGGGCGGGTCATCGACGAGCGACCTGCCAGCACGGCGGATGCGATCGCGCTGGTTGCCATGGGCACCGGGCTGCTCGTCGTACCGCAGTCGCTGGCGCGGCTGCATCACCGCAAGGACCTCACGTACCGGCCGCTCACAGGCGCGCCGGAGTCGCAGGTCGCGCTGAGCTGGCCGGAGGGCGAGCCGTCCGAGCTGATGGATCAGTTCATCGGCATCGTCCGCGGGCGGACCGTCAACAGCAGCCGCGGCGCGGCGCCCACACCTCCCGCCAAGAAGAAGCCCGCCCCGGCCAAGAGGTCGGCGCCGGCGAAGAAGGCTGTCGGGCGGAGGAAGCCGCGGCCCCGCCGCTGAGTGTCGGCGCTAGTGTTCAGTTGAGTTCTCAACTATTATGGGGTGCAGCCCAGCGAGTGGAGTGCGGTCATGGCGATCTTCCGGTTGAATCACGCGGTGCTGTACGTGCGGGACGTGGCAGAGAGTGTCGCGTTCTATCGCGACGTCCTCGGCTTCACGTACACCGACGGCGGCGACGCCATCCCGGGCGCCGCGTTCCTCCGGGCGGCGGGCTCCACCAACGACCACGACCTCGGGCTGTTCGAGATCGGCTCCCAGGCCGCGGCCTCCGGCGCGGGCCGAACGACGGTCGGCCTCTACCACCTGGCGTGGGAGGTGGACACGCTCGGCGACCTCGAGGACCTGGCTGCAACCCTGAGTGAGCACAGCGCACTGGTCGGCGCGTCGGACCACGGGACCACGAAGTCGCTGTACGGCAAGGACCCGAACGGACTCGAGTTCGAGGTCGTCTGGATCATCCCGGCGGACCTGCTCACCGACGAGGACAAGCAGAAGACCGGCGTCGGCCGGCTCGACCTGGCGGCCGAGGTCGCCAAGTACGGCCGCGAGGCCCGCAGCGGCGTCGGGATCTCCCGCAGCCTCGCCTAGGAGACCAACCGCTCGGCGATCCGGAGTGAGTTCGCCAGGACCGTGAGGACCGGGTTCACTCCCCCGTTCGTCACGTGCACCGACGCGTCCGCGATCCAGACATTGTCGTGTCCCCACACACGCCCGTACGGATCGGTGACCGAGTGCGCCGGGTCGTTGCCCATCCGGCACGAGCCGGCCTGATGCTGACCGCTGCTCGCTCGCCCCAGTGTGCCGACTCCGCCGACCGACGTCCGGACGGCGCCGGCCTCCTCCAGCCACTGCCGCGCCTTCGCGCTCATGAACTCGTGCGCCCGCACGTCTTCGGGATGAATCGACCCGCTGATGCTGACCACCGGATTCCCGAACCGGTCGACCACACCGGGATCGACCCGTACGCGCGATTCCGCTGACGACACCTCCTGGATCGGACCGACGACGCGCAGCATCCGGCGCGCCTCGCGCCGCATCGCTTCCTTGCCCGCGGCACCGGCCGGCGGAATCAGCCCGGCGCCGGTCAGATAGTCGTACGTCGCAGCCGGCGTCGGCACGAACTCGTTGGCCAGCATCCCGCCGCCGATGATCCCGTCGTTGCCATGCCGGAAGTCGCAGGTCGCGATCGAGACGCCCGGCCCGACCAGGTCGGACACCTCGTCGGCGAACAGTCCAACAGCTCCGGCGTACACGTGGGCCTGGAGGTGGCGACCGACCTGGTCCTGGTTGTTGCCGAGGCCGTTCGGCTCGCGGTCGTGGGCGCTGTTCAGCAACAACCGCGGTGTCTCGGACGCACCCGCGGCCACCACGACCTCGGTGCAGTCGACCGTCCGACGCCAGCCACCTTCAGCGACCAGTGCGACTCCGGTGACCCGGCCGGATCCGTCGGTGACGAGTCGCTCGGCTGTGGTCTCGGTGACGAGGGTGCAGCAGCCGGTGGCGAGGGCGGCCGGTAGCGCGGTGTTGTGAGTGCCCGCCTTCGCCTCGACCGGGCAGGCGAAGCCGACGCACTGGGCGCAGCGGACGCAGCCCGCCCTGCCTTGGTAGTCGACCGAGTTGATCAACAGCGGTGGCGAGAGCGTGCCCCAACCCAACCGATCGGCAGCGTCAGCCAAACGCTGGGCCGGACCGGTTCGCGGGAGTGGCGGCATCGGCAGCGGGATCGACCGTGCCTCGTGCCACGGGTCCACACCTCCACCGCTCACCCCGAACCGCTGCTCGGCCAACGAGTAGTAAGGCTCAAGCTCGTCGTACGTGATCGGCCAGTCGGATAGCGCGCTGCCTTCAGGTACGCCGTACGTCGTCGCCATCGTGAAGTCCCGTGGGACGAACCGCCACGCCTGCGCGCCGTACACCCGCGTGCCGCCGCCGACCGTGAACGCGTTGTTCCCCCACCCACCATCCGGCGGCAGAACCTGAGCCGGTACGCCGTCAACCACCGAGACTCGCGGTCGCCCGGCCGGGTCGGGGTCGGTCACCGCCGGCAGCCCGGCCACCGATCGCGGGTTCCGCAGATGGTCCCGCGAAAGCGACGCCGTGGACGGATAGCGACCCAGTTCGACAACCAGCACCGATCGCCCGGACTCGGCCAGCACCTGCGCCGCCGCTCCCCCGCCCGCACCGGAGCCGATCACGACAGCGTCGTACCGATCCGCGAGCGCCGAGCGTGGAGTGATCGTCAGCTCGGTCTGAACCGGCTCGAAGTCACCCGTCTGCCAACCGATCATCGGCCAGGTCGACGGCTCCGCGTAGTACCCCTGGGCCAGCAACCGCACCAGCCAGGCACCGTCGTCGTCCGCGAGGACCGCGTCGAGCGACTGCCCGGCAACCGCCAGCGCCCGCTCCACCCGCTCGAGCCAGTCCGGCCGGTCGAGCGACAGGACCCGCTCGATGAATTCCACGGCCCCGACGTCGCCGGCGGGAAACTCATCCGCCGGCACCGCAAGCTCGGCCAACCGCTCGAGGACAACCCGCTGCTGTTCAGACAAGCGCACAACCAGATCCTTTCAGATCACCGGCAACCGCGCTCTTCTGTACTTGCCGGTCCATTTTCTCCGAGCAAATCTAGGAGACATGGCACTTGACGACTATTACCTGCTCGGCCGGTCCGGACTGCGCGTCAGCCGGCTGGCCCTGGGCACGATGAACTTCGGCGTGGCCGGCTTCCACGCGCCGTACGGGAAGAACGAGGACGAGGCCCGGGCGATCTTCCGCGCGTACGTCGATGCCGGCGGCAACTTCCTGGACACGGCCGACTTCTACACCGCCGGTGAGAGCGAGCGGATCCTCGGCAAACTGATCGCCGAGGCCGGGAACCGCGAACGCATGGTGCTCACCACGAAGGCCACCAACAGCGTCGACCCCGGCGACCCGAACGCGGGCGGCAACGGCCGCAAGCACCTGATCCGCGCGCTCGACGCGTCACTGCGCCGGCTCGGCACCGACTACGTCGACGTCTTCCTGCTGCACACCTGGGACCGGATCACCCCGGTCGAGGAGGTCCTGCGCACGTTCGACGACCTCGCCCGGGCCGGCAAGATCCGGTACGCCGGTCTGTCCGACGTACCGGCCTGGTACGCCGCCCGCGCGCAGACCCTCGCGGACGCAAACGCACTGACGCCGATGGTGAACCTGCAACTCCCGTACTCCTTGGTCGAGCGGACCATCGAGACCGAACACATCCCGGCCGCACAGCAACTCGGCCTCGGGGTGACCGCGTGGAGTCCGCTCGGAAGCGGCTTCCTGACCGGGAAGTACCAGCGGGACGACGCGCGAGGCGTCAGCGGAGACGGACGGCTGACCGGTGACGGCGCGCCGGTACGGGCGTGGAGCGATCGGCACTGGGAGCTGCTCGAGACCGTCGAATCCGTCGCGGACAAGCTCGGGGTGACCATGGCCCAGGTCGCCGTCAACTGGGTCGCGACGCAGCCCGGAGTCGCCTCGGCGATCGTCGGTGCGAGCAGCCGTGAACAACTGCGGGCGAGCGTCGGAGCCCTCGACTTCGAGCTACCGGACGAGCTTCGGGCCGCACTCGACGAGGCCGGCGCCGTACCGCCGGAGTCGGTCTATCGCATGTTCACCCCGGCGTACCAAGGCTGGTTGGTGAACCCGGACGCGAAGGTCGCCGACAAGCCGGCCGGCTATCGACCACCGGTGGTCAATTGGAGCTGACCCGCAGGTAGTCCAGGCAGAGGTCCAACGCGTACTCGAGGTGTTGCGCCGAACCGCTCGCCATCAAGATGGCGACACCACCCTGGATCGCGGCGATCAACGCGGCGGACGCGCGGGTGGGATCCACGTCGGAGCGGATCTCACCCGCGGCCTTCATCTCCTCGATCCCGACCTGGATCCGGTGCTGCCACTGCGCCAGCAGCCTGGCCGTGATCGCCTGCGCTGCCGGGGTGTGCCGCCCGATCTCGGTCATCAGTACACCGAGCGGGCAGTTCACGCCTTGGCGCCGGTACTTCTCGACCACGACGTCGCGCCACTCGTTCCACGCGTCCCAGGTCGTCAGCTGCCCGAGCTGCGGTTGCTGGTCGTCGATGACGCGATCGGCCTCGCGCTCGGCGACGGCAAGCAGCAACTGCTCCTTGCCGTCGGGGAAGTAGTGGAAGAGCTGGCTCTTCCCGGTCCGGCTCCGCCGCCCGACATCGTCGAGCGTCACCGCACTGACGCCACGGTCCCGGATCTCGGCCGCGGCCGCCTCGATGATCCGTCCGCGCGTCGCCAAACCTTTCGCCGTCAACACACGGTCGATTGTACTGGTCAGTCCAGGACAGGGTGAGGACGGTACGGCGCCTCCAACTCAGCTCGCTCTTCGGCGGTGAGGGTGAGGTCGACGGCGGCGACCGCATCTTCAACGTGCTTGGTCTTGGTGGCTCCGACGATCGGCGCGGTCACACCGGCAGAGTTCATCAGCCAGGACAGGGCGACCTGCGCGGGCGGGACTCCGCGACGAGCGGCGACAGCCCGGACCGATTCCACGACGGCGAGGTCGTTCTCGCCGTACAGGTCGTCGGCGACGGGATCCGCGCCGGCTCTCGCCGTACTGCCGGTGCGGGCCAGCAGGCCGCGGGCCAGTGGGCTGTACGGGATCACACCGACGCCCTGGTCGATGCAGAGCGGGATCATCTCGCGCTCTTCCTCGCGGTAGACCAGGTTGTAGTGGTTCTGCATCGAAACGAACGGGACGGACGCCACCCGCTGGGCCTTGGCGAACTGCCAGGCGAACATGCTCGACGCCCCGAGGTAGCGCGCCTTGCCCGCCCGGACGACGTCCGCGAGCGCCTCCATCGTCTCCTCGATCGGTGTCTCGTCGTCCCACCGGTGGATCTGGTAGAGGTCGACGTACTCGGTGCCGAGCCGGCGCAGGGACGCGTCGATCCCGTCCAGGATGTGCTTGCGGGACAGGCCGCGATCGTTCGGTCCGTCGCCGGTCGGGTAGTACACCTTGGTCGCCAGCACGTAGTCCTCGCGCCGGCCGAAGAACTTCCCGAGCAGCCGCCCGGTCAGCTCCTCGCCGGTCCCCTTGGAGTACGCGTCGGCGGTGTCGAAGAAGGTCACGCCGGCCTCGACCGCGCGCCGGACGATCGGGTCCGCGGCGTCCTCACCCAGATGCCACTCCCGCGCACCGCCGGTGCCGAAGCTCATCATCCCCAGGCAGATCCGCGAGACCCGCAGACCGGTGCCGCCCAGCCTCACCTGATCCATGTCAGCGCTGCCCGTCATTCAGTTCGGCAAGCTTGCCGAACACCCGTTTCGGCGTCAGCCGACCATCGTCGTGGACCGCGACCAGCCCGTACGACGAGAGGTCGAGATCGTGCTGTGGATCGTCCGGACGGCGCTGGAGCTCGAAGCCGGCGAAGCTGAACCAGAACGCGGCCGCGAGCTCGATCCGCTCGAACTCCTCGACGAGTTCCAGCAGGTACTCCACTTGTTCCTCCTCGTCGCGCTCGAAGCTGCCCTTGATCGCGGGTGGAGTGACGCTGCGGTCGACGATCATCCAGCCCGACCCACCACGGTCGGCCGCTCCCCGGTAAGCACAGCAGCCGAACTCGGTGATCGCCACCGGCTTTCCCCACGTGAACCGGGCCCGCAGGTCGTCGCGGAAGGTCGCGGAGTTGGCGGCATCGCGGTACGCGTCGACGCTGACGATGTCGAACAGCTCCCAGTTCACGTCCTCCCACATCCCGGCCGCGTAGGTGATCCGGCCGCCGAACACCCCACGGGCGGCCGCCACCAGTTTCTGCTGGACCTCGCCCCACCGGCTGAGTCCGGCGTACAACTGGGCGAGCTTGTCCTGATCGGTCCAGGTCGCCGGGTCGCCCATCAGCGCGAGCCGCTCCCCCGACGTCTCGCCCGGCACGATGCCCTTGCAGAAGACCGAGAGCTCACAGCCCAGCACCAGTACGACGTCACCCCGGCCGGACTGCCGCAGCGTCTCGGCGCGGGCGGCGCAGTCGGCCAGGAAGGCGATGTACTCGTCCGGCTCGAGATCCATCGGGATCGGCGAGAACCACAGGTCGAGCCCGGCGTCGAGCGCCGCCTCCCCCGCGATCACCAGCCGATCCGGGTCGTTGCCCGACACCCGGACCGCGGGTGCGTGCAGGTCGTTCGCGATCATCCGTAGCTCCGCGGCGACGGTGCCGGGATCGAAGCGGTTGCGAGTACTGCGGTTGTTGTCATGTCCGTCGTAGCGCAGGCCGGTGTCGTAGTTCACCCCGATGGGTTGCATGCCGGGCAGCCTAGCAACAATCTCATACTCAGTACATTTTTTTATCCAGTATGGTTATCCGCGTGGACCAGCATGCACAGCACGGGCGCCGGGAGCGGAAGAAGGCCGCGCTCAGGACCCAGATCTCCGAGGTCGCGACCGCGCTCTTCCTCGAGCGCGGGTTCGACCAGGTGTCGGTCTCCGAGATCGCCGAGGCCGCCGACGTGGCCCGGCCGACCGTGTTCGCGCACTTCGCCCGGAAGGAGGACCTGCTCTTCGACCGCTACCCGGAGGCGGAGGCCCTGATCGTTGCCACGATCAACGATCGGCCGGAGGGCACGTCCGCGGTGGCGGCCCTGTCCACGCTGCTGACCGAGCTTGCCCGGACCGGGCATCCGCTGGCGACGATGCGTGCTCACTTCGCCCGCTTCTGGCAGGTGATCGCGGAGTCGCGCGCGCTGCAGTCCCGGGCCCGCGAGCTGCTCGACCACCTCGAACAGGCGATCGCCGGTGCGATGGAACGCACCGGCGAGCCCGAACCTCACCTGACCGCTGCCCTGACCGTCGCGGCCTACCGGACGGTCCACCTCGAGTCGGTACGGCGGATCCTGGCCGGCGAGGACGCCGAGCAGGTCGCCGCGGATCACCTCCGGAGGATCCCGAAGGCGCTCGCCAGGGCGGATCGGCGCAACCACGCGATCACACCGGCCACCAGCAAGTAGGCGAGCGGGATCGCCGGCGACTCCCCCAGCACGAACACATTCGTGACGATCGCGCCGGCCATCAACGCGACCAGGCCGAGCGCGGCCGGCCCGCACAGCCGCGGAATGAGCAGACCCAGCGCCCCGGCCACCTCGAGCGCCCCGACCAGGTAGCGCAGCCACTGTCCGGCGCCGACGTTGCCGAACATCTCCACCATCCCGGGATTCCCGGACAGCTTCATCAGGCCCGCCATCACGAACTGCGAGGCCAGCACCACCTGCACCACCCACAACACCACGGTCCCCGGCCGGACCGCCCTGCGCATCGTCACCGTCGTACTCATGATTTCCTCCTTCGTCGTTTCCTGGTACGACGAAGGTCCCGCTCGCGACCCATGACCGGCATCCGTGCCGGCCACGGATCCACCACGGAACGACCTACGTGGTCGCTTGCTTCAGGTAGTTCGCGATGATCCGGGCGCACTCGATCGACTCGGTGTGGGTGGAGTCGACCTCGACGTCGTACGACACGCCCTCGTGGACGATCAGCGCCTGCTTCGCGGCCATCCCGGGAGCCCGGTCACCGCGAGCGATCTCACGGCCGGTCACGACCTCGGGTGAGCAGTGGACGCCGACCCACAGCGTCTCGACGTCGCCGGCTGCGTCCCGCCAGCGCTGCTGCGAGCCCGCGCCACCGAGGAAGACGTCGTCCACGATCACCCGGCCACCGGCCCGGCACATCGCGACGATCCCGGCGATCCAGGCCGCGTCCAGCTCCCGGAACGCGCGCCCGACCGACACCTCACCACCGGGGCCGATGACGATCCCGTCCGCCGACCCTTCCATTGCCGCCGGCAACGCGTCCACGAAGTCGTCCACGCTGAACGCCAGCCACGGCTCGTCCAGCACCGCCTGCAAACACCGCACGATCCCGGTCTTTCCCGAGCTGGACCCACCGTTGACGATCATCAGTCGCGCTGTCACGGCTGCAAGGCTAGTGCTTCCTCCGGTCGCGGCTCGACGGCTTTGTCGTTGCGCCGGGCCCGGACGAGGAACGGCAGCGCACACAGCTGGATGGCCGCGGTCAGCAGGTAGGCGGGTCCGTAGCCCCAGAGGTCGGCCGAGCGGCCCAGCGCCGGCTGGATGACGACACCACCGGCGGAGCCGAGCAGATTGTCCGACGACAGCACCGTCGCCCGCTGCGCCGACGGGATGTGACTGTTCAGGAACGCCTGCCGGATCGGGGTGATCGCGGCGAACATCGTGCCCCACACCATCAGCAGGACGAGCGCGATCCCGAACGACGTGACCAGACCGATCAGGGCGATCACGGCACCCGAGATGGTGATGGCCGCGATGATGGTCCGGATCCGGTCCTTGAAGATCCGAGCGATGTACGACGCGGACGCACCGCCCGCGATCTGCGCACCGGCCACGATCCCCGCGGACAGACCGGCGATCGCGTACGAATCGGTGTGGCCGTAGAGCTGGAGGAGATACGGCTGCGCGGCGTAGAAGCCGTACATGCTCGCCCCGGCCGCGAACGGACCGGCGATCATCAGCCAGCGGACCGACGGATTGCCGAGCCCGTGCCGCAGTGAAGCGTGCACGATCCCGCCCATCTCGGAGCGCACGGAGACCCGCGGCTTCGGGGTGAAGCCGATGTCGCGCATCGACCGCCACGCCACCAGGAAAGTGGCCGCTAGCAGGACCGCGCGGGCGACGTACGGGACGCCGAGGTTCGACACCTGGGCGATGAGGCCACCGCCGATCGAGCCGACCATCATCGCGATCCCGTTGGCCATCTGGCCCTTCGCGAACGCCTGGTCGAGCGAACCGCGGTAGCCGGTCGCGTTGAGGCCGTCCACGAGCCAGGCCTCGGTCGCTCCACTGAAGAAGGTGAACCCGAGCCCGAGCAGCATCGACACCACCGCCCACGCCACGAACGGCGCGTGCGTCTGCCAGAGCAGCAGATAAAGCAGCGTCGTCGCGAGCACAACGGCCGTCCCGATCAGGTACGACGTACGCCGTCCGACCGTGTCGGCGACCACACCGGTCGGGACCTCGAACAGCACCATGCCCGCGGTGAAGAACGCGTTCGCGGCGAAGGCCTGCCCGATACTCAGGCCCGCGTCCAGGAGGAACAGCGTGTTGATCCCCCAGATCATCGACGACGCTCCGGTCGACACCACGACCAGCGTGATGTAGGTCCGCAGTACCCGCTCCGCTGTCATCCCTGCCTCCTCCGTAGTCACCAGGTACGTCGGAGGCGTCCGGCCGGGCTCGACATCCCCGGAGTGGTCTCCTGGGACCGGTATCGTCCGGGCCGTGACGGAACATCAAGACGCGGGGACCGAGGACACACCGGGAACAGCCGGTGGGAGTGCTACCGACCCGGACACCGGCGTCAGCAGGCAACCGGGACACACGATCAACGACACGGTGAAGCTCGCTGTGATCATCGGAGCACTCGGGGTCGTGTTCGGTGACATCGGCACCAGCCCGATCTACACCCTGCAGACGGTGTTCAACCCCGAAGACCCGCACCCGGTGCCGGTCAGCGACAACAACATCTACGGCGTGGTGTCGGTCATCTTCTGGTCGGTGATGATCATCGTCACCGTGACCTACATCCTGCTGGCGATGCGCGCCGACAACGACGGCGAGGGCGGGATCATGGCCCTGATCACGCAGCTGCGCCGCTGGAGCGGCCAGCGCGGCCGCAAGGCCGCCGTCACCTTGGCCGCGGTCGGCATCTTCGGCGCCTCGTTGTTCTTCGGCGACAGCATGATCACCCCGGCGATCTCGGTGCTGTCCGCGGTCGAAGGCCTCAAGGTCGTCGAGCCGTCGCTGGGAGAATGGGTCGTACCGATCACCGCGGTGATCATCATCTTGTTGTTCCTGGTCCAGCGGCGTGGCACCGAGGCCGTCGGCAAGGTCTTCGGCCCGATCATGATCGCGTGGTTCGTGGTCATCGGCGCCTGCGGGATCTCCGGGATCGTCGAACACCCCGGGATCCTCAAGGCACTCTCACCGACGTACGCGATCGGCTTCCTGTCCGGGCACTTCCATATCGCGTTCTTCGCGCTGGCCGCGATCGTGCTGTCGGTCACCGGCGCCGAGGCCCTGTACGCCGACATGGGTCACTTCGGCCGTCGTGCGATCACGCGGGGCTGGCTGATCCTCGTCCTGCCGGCCTGCACGCTGAGCTACCTGGGTCAGGGCGCGCTGATCCTCAAGGACGAGTCCAACATCAGCAGCCCGTTCTTCCTGCTCGTCCCCGACTGGGGCCGGCTGCCGCTGGTACTGCTCGCGACCGCGGCGACCGTGATCGCCTCCCAAGCTGTGATCACCGGCGCGTACTCGGTCGCCTCCCAGGCCGCGCAACTCGGCTACCTCCCCCGGCTCCGGGTCCAGCACACCTCTGCCACCACGATCGGGCAGATCTACGTGCCCTGGATCAACTGGCTGCTGCTGGTCTCAGTGCTGACGCTGATCTTCGCGTTCCGCAGTTCGGCCGCACTCGCGTACGCCTTCGGCATGGCGGTCACCGGGACGATCACGATCATGACGTTGCTGTTCTTCTACGTCGCCCGGCACCGCTGGAACATCCCGCGCTGGCTGATCGGCATCGGCGCGACACTGCTGCTGTCGGTCGACCTGCTCTTCGTCGGTGCCAACCTGACCAAGCTCGTGCACGGTGCCTGGCTGCCGCTCCTGATCGCGCTCACCGCGTTCACGATCATGACCACCTGGCAGCGTGGCCGCGCGGTCGTCACCGCCGAGCGCGAACGCTCCGAGGGTGCGCTGCAGGACTTCGTCGACCAGCTGAGCACCGGTGCGCTGACCGCCCGCACGGTTCCCGGTACGGCGATCTTCCTCAACCGTGGCAGCAAGACCGCACCGCTGGCGTTGCGCGCGAACGTCGAGCACAACCAGGTCCGGCACGAGCACGTGGTGATCGTGTCGATCGAGACCGAGCCGGTGCCGCGGGTCAGCGACGACCAGCGCGCGGTCGTCAGCCAGCTCGGGTACGCCAACGACGGGATCACCCATGTCACGGCGAAGTTCGGCTACATGGAGACTCCCGACGTACCTGCGGCCCTGGCCACGCTCGGGCCGGACGCGACCGAGGGTGCCCTCGATCTCGACCACGCGTCGTACTTCCTGTCGAAGATCGAACTCCGCCGCGGTGCGGCCAAGACGATGGCCGGCTGGCGCAAGCATCTGTTCATCGCGACGTCGCACATCACGGCGGACGCGGCCGAGTTCTTCAACCTGCCGCGCGACCGTACGGTGATCATCGGTTCGCATATCGAGGTGTAGGTGCACGTTTCGTTCAAGCCGCGCGACACCGGATGGGCCTAGCGTCGTGGTGTGATCGATCTGATCGGGCCTGACCACGAGCTGTACGACGTACTGCGCGTGCCGGCGCAGTGGAGTTTCCGCGACGTGCGACCGACCGCGATCGCGCGTTGCAGCTCGGTCGACGACGTGGTCGAGGCCTTGGCGTACGCGCGGAACTCTGGCCTGCACGTCGTACCTCGAGGCGGTGGACACTGCTTCGCCGGGCGATCGTCGACGGATGGGTTGGTCCTTGATCTGGGCGGGCTGAACTCCGTCGACGTTGGTTCGGACGGACTGGCAACCATTGGGGCCGGGGCTCGGCTGGCGGCGGTCTACCAGGGACTGCACAGCCACGGTCTCACCATTCCCGCGGGTTGCGGGCCGACCGTGGGGATCGCCGGGCTCACGCTCGGCGGCGGCCTCGGGCTCTTGGGCCGTCGGTACGGGCTGACCTGCGACCGCTTGGTCGCCGCCACGGTGGTCCTCGCCGACGGGCGGGTCATCATCTGCGATGAGAAGCACGATCCCGACCTCTTCTGGGCGCTCCGCGGTGCGGGCGGCGGTCAGTTCGGCATCGTCACCGCTCTCGTCTTCGACCCCGTCCCTTCGCCGGCCGCGACCCGCTTCGCCGTGAGCTGGCCGGCTTCGGAAGCAGCCGAAGTGATCGCGGCCTGGCAGGAGTGGGCACCCGACGCGGTCGACGACCTCACCGCCAGCTTGGCCGTCACGCCCGCCGAGGTCCGGGTCTTCGGCGCCGCCCTGCGGCCGCCCGCTGAAACCGCCGACCTGCTGGCCGACCTCCCTGGTGGGGACCTCGACCTTCGCGACGGATTGAGCTGGCCGGAGCTCAAGGACAGCCTGGTGGGACCCGAGGGCGATCCAACCGCGATCAGCAAGTCCGAGTTCTTCCAGCGAGCGCTGCCCGCCGACGTCGTCACCGGGCTGCTGGCCCAGGGCTGCGAGCTCAACTTCACCCCGCTGGGTGGCGCCTACAACCGCGTCCCCGCCGACGCGACCGCGTTCGTACACCGCGGCGAGCGCTTCGTCCTCGAACACCTGGGCACCGACAGAGAACAAGTACGCCGGTCCTGGACCATCGCCCACCCGCATGCCTCGGGACGCGTCTACCCCAACTTCCCGGACCCCGATCTCACCGACTGGGTCGAGGCCTATCACGGTCCCAATCACGCCCGCCTTGCTGCGATCAGGCAGCACTACGACCCCGAGCGAGTGTTCCACTTCCCGCAATCCCTCTGACCTTTGGAGTTCCGGATGATCGTGCTCGACATGTCCATGTCCCTCGACGGCTTCGTCGTCGGCCCCGATGACAGTGTCGAAGAGCCGATGGGCCGCGGCGGCTTCCGGTTGTTCAACTGGCTCGACGACCGCGACTCCGACGGCCCGAGCGGTCAGGTGTACCGGGAAGCGATGACCACCCGCGCCCTCATCGCCGGCCGGCGGACGTTCGAGCACGCGGGCCGCTGGAACGGTGACCACCACGACGGCGTACCGATGTTCATCCTCACCCATCACGTGGACGAGGGCGACGTACCGCCGGGGACCGCTGTCTTCGTCACCGACGTCGCCGAGGCAGCCGCGCGGGCGAAGGAGGCCGCCGGCGATCGCAATGTCCTGGTCCACGGCGCCGGCGCCGGCCAGGCCCTACTGAAGGCCGGTCTGGTCGACGAGATCGAGGTGCACCTCGTCAACGTGCTGCTCGGCCAGGGCCGCCGCTTCTTCGACAATCTCCCCGCCGAATACATCGAGCTCGAACCGATCCGCCAGCTCGTCGACCGCGACGTGACCCACCTGCGCTACCGCGTCGTCCGTTAGAGCCAGGGCGGCAGTGGCTCGGCCGGTGACCCATCGGCCGTGAACACACCGTCGTACGAGCGGCCCGCGAGGTATGCCGCGACCTCCGGGAGCGGGCCGTCGAGCTCGGGTACGTCGCCACGCATGGTCCGGATGTCCGCACACAAGGCCTCGAGGAAGTCGGTCGGCAAATCTGCGAACGTGACGCCCGCGCCGAGGTCGACCGCGTGGATCATCACCTCGCGGCTGCGCATCCAGGGCGTATAGGTTGCCGGGACCTCCATCCCCTGCATCGTGCGCACCGTCCGTGCCCACTGGTCATCGGTCAGGCCGGCCATCTGGTCGGCCAGGAGCCGCGCCGACTGGTCGAACCAGGTGATCAACTCGCTGTCCGGGCGCAGCGCACCGGCCTCGATGTCCACGGTCCGTTGCTCGGGCGAGAGGTACATCCGGTGTTCCTCGCCGGTCTTCGCCCACTGGACCAGGTTGCCGATCCCCTCCGCGTTCAGCGCCAGGTGTGCGGCGAGGTGCTTGCGGGTCCAGTCCGGCAGCAACGACGGCCCGGCCAGGTCCGCGAGCGCGCTCCGGCACAACGCCGTACCCTCGGCTATCCACTCCTGCGACCGCATGTTCAGCCCTTTCGACGAGACCGGGCCCAGTATTCCGCAGTCACGGCGTACGGCGCGGGTTCTTGCAGCGGTGTGGTGATCTGGTGAGACTGAGCCGATGAAGGAGGGGACCCACGGATGGTGACGACGATCGGTGTGGTCGGGCCGTCCGATCTGGTCACCTCCAGTAGCCGGATCATCCGGGCGCTGCGTGGAGTCGAGGTCGTTCCGCTGCGATACCGGCGTGAGACGGATACGCCGAAGGTGATGGCGGACGCCCCGCCGAGTGTCGACGCCTGGTTGTTCACCGGCGTCGTTCCATACCAGCTCGCCGCTGCGAACGAGCTGCTCGACCGGCCGGCCGCTCACGTCGAGTACACCGGCGCGACGCTGATGCGTGCGCTCGTCGAGCTGCTCCGCGACGGCCACGACGTCACCTCGATGAGCATCGACGTACTGGACGAGGCCCAGGTCCGCGAGACGTTCGACGAGGTCGGGTTGCCGACCCGCGGGATCCGGGTACTGCCGTATCACGCCGGCCTGAGCTCCGACGACGTGATCGCGTTCCACCGCAGATCCAAGGCAACGATCGCGATCACCTGTCTGCGATCGGCGTACGAGAAACTCCGGACCGAGCAGACCACGCTCCGGCTGGCTCCGTCCGTGCACTCGGTGCGCGCGGCTGTCAACAGTCTCTTGCTCGTGCACGACGCTCTGCGCAGTGACGATGCGCAGATCGCGCTCGGACTGGTCGAGATCGCCGCGGACGGCGAGAGCGCGCTCCGGCGCGAGGCCGGCTCGCTCGGCGGCAGCGTGATCCGGTACGACGACAAGCGGTATCTGGTCGTGACCACGCGCGGCCCGCTCGAGCAGGCGACCGCGGCGTTCACCGAATTGGGCATGCTGAACCGGCTCAAGGAGCAGTTCGGGCCGGTGCGGATCGGGTTCGGCATCGGTGGCTCCGGGACCGAGACCGAGGCGCTCGCCCGGCGGGCGCTCGGCCGGGCGAGATCGGCCGGCCGGACCGCGGCCGTGGTCTCGCTGCGCAACGACATCGACCTGATCCTGGTCGGTGGCGCGGCGCCACGGGCCCAGCAACGCTCCAAGCTTCAACTGCTGGCCCAACGCGCCGGGTTGTCCAAGGCAACACTCGAGCGACTGCAGGAACTCGTGCACGCCAGCACCGACGACGGTCTGACGACGCGCTCGGTCGCCGATCACCTAGGCATCCAGCCCCGCACCGCCCGCCGGGTCCTGAACCGGCTGGAGCGCGCCGGGCTCGCCGACGCTACCGGCACACAACTCGGCACCGGCAGCGGCCGCCCTCTGGTTGTCTACCGCGTCCACCTCTGAGCTCTCCCGCTGGTTGACGCACCGACGCGCGCGCGACTAATTTCAGTCATGACCGTAATTCGATCAGCCGCGTCCCGGGAGACCTTATGGACAAGAGCTTGCTCGCGCGTGACGGCGGTACGCCGGTGCGCACGGAGCCGCTGCCGTCGGTGATGAACGCCAGCGGCCGGCGGTTCGGCGACGACGAGGTCAAGGCGGTGGAGCGCGTTCTGCGTAGCGGGATGCTGTCCGCGACCTGGGGCGAGGAGGTGCCCGCGCTCGAACGGGAGTTCGCGGACCTGCTCGGCGCCGGCCACGCGGTCGCCTGCAGCTCGGGTACGGCGGCCCTGCACCTGGCCGTTGCCGCGGTCAACCCCGATCCCGGCGACGAGATCATCACCACGCCGATCAGCGACATGGGCACCGTGTTCCCGATCATGATGCAGAACGCCGTACCGGTGTTCGCCGACGTGGACCCGATCACCGGCAACCTCGACCCGGCCGCGGTCGCCGCCGCGATCACGCCGCGGACCAAGGCCGTGATCGTGGTGCACCTGTTCGGGAAGCCCGCGCCCGTGCGCGAACTGCGGGAGCTGTGCGATCAGCACGGGATCCTGCTGATCGAGGACTGTGCCCAGGCGTACCTCGCGCCGGTCGGTGACACGTTCGTCGGACGGATCGGGCACATCGGGTGCTTCAGCCTGCAGCAGACCAAGCACATCAGCGCGGGCGACGGCGGGCTGGCGATCACCGACGATGCCGCCCGGGCCCGGCGGATGCGGCTGTTCGCCGACAAGGGCTGGCCGCGGGACACCGACGAGCGGACGTACCTCTTCCTGGCACTCAACTACCGGATGACCGAGCTGGTCGCATCGGTGACACGCGCCCAGCTGACCCGGTTGCGGGGTGTCGTGGCAGACCGTCGTACGGCGGCTGCGCGGGCGACGGCCGGGATCGCGGACCTGGCCGGGATCACGGCGCCGCCGGACGGTGGCGATCACGTCTACTGGCAGTACCCGTTGATCATCTCGCCTGCGGCCGGGGACATGCACGAGTGGGCGGCTGCGCTCACCGCTGAGGGTGTGCCGGCGAACGGCGGGTACCTGACCGGCCCGCTGTACGCCGCGCCCGCCGTCCGGGACCGGATCACCTACGGGGACTCCGGGTTCCCGTTGCAGGATGTGTCGTATCCGGTCGGACTCTGTCCCAACGCCGAGGAACTGATCAACAGCCGGCTGTTGGTGCTGGGCTGGAACGAGAACTACACCTCGGCGGATGTCGATGACATCATCGCGGCGATTCGCAAAGTTCACGCTGCACTGGCCCGGGAGGCCTGATGACTGAACCGTTGCTGATGGACTGCGACGTACTGGTCGGGCATGACGTGACGACCGGGCGGTGGGGCCGGCCCGAGCGGATGCACGAGGTGTTCAAGGCGACCGGCATCTCGGGTGGGGTGGTGTCCGCGTTGCGGGCGGTGCACTTCGACGTACCGTCGGGGAATCTGGAGGCGCAGCAGGTTGCCGAGGGCAACGGGTGGTCGTGGTGCCCGGTGCTGGACCTGCGGGATCCGCTGGGGGCCGAGCGGGAGCTGGAGCGGGTGCTGTCGCTCGATCAGCCGCCGCGGGCGATCCGGTTGGCGCCGACCGCACAGAGCGTGGAGCCTGGGTATCCGTCGTTCGGGCATGTCGTGCAGCTGCTGGTTGCGGCCGGGCTGACGATCTTCGTCGAGGGCGACGTACGGAAGGTGGGGCCGGCGCTGCGTGATCTCGGGGCGCGGGTGGTGTTCCTGGACACGCACTTCTATTACCTCGGTGACTTTGTGGTGCTGGCTCGGTCGGAGCCTGGGTTCCATACGTCCACGCGGATGCTGACCGGGCCGGATTCGCTCGAGATCGTCGCTGCGGAGGTTGGCGCGGAGCGGTTGGTACTCGGGTGCCGGACTCCGTTCCACGAGACCCATTCCGTCGTACGGCGGTTGCTCACCTCGAGGCTCTCCCCCGGTGAGATCGCCCGGGTGGGCAGTCAAAATCTAACCACCTTGCTGGAGGCGTCATGCTGATCGACGTGCACGCCCATTGGGGGCCGTGGTTCTTCTCGATGGATGTCGAGAGCATCGAGGTGAACATCGAGCTGATGGACCGGTTCGGGATCGACATCCAGCTGGTGTCGGCGATCGAGGCCATCGTGTACGACGCTCCGGTGGGGAACCGCTCACTCGCGGCATTGCTGCCTTCGGATCCGCGGTTGCGCGGGATGGTGGTGATCGATCCGCGCCGGCTGAAGGAGGGCCGGGAGGATCTCGAGGAGCTGCTGGCCGGGGACGGGCGGTCGCGGTGGGTCGGGGCGAAGATCCACACCGAGTACAGCCGTACGCCGATCGATTCGCCGGCGATGCAGGCGGCGATCGAGCTCACGACCGAGTTCGGACTGCCGACGCTGGTGCATACGTGGGCCGGGAACGTCGTCGACCTCGCGGATGTGGCGGACCGGGTCCCGGACGCGCGGCTGATCGCGGGTCACATGGGGGCGCCCGGCTGGCCGCTCGTGCCGGAGGCGGCGTCCCGGTCGGACCGGATCTGGTTCGAGCCCTGCTGGTCGGCGCCTGACGCCAACCGCATCCGCTGGATCCTCGACCAGCTCGGCCCGTCCCGGCTGATGTTCGGCACCGACGCCACTCTCATCGACCCGTCGATCGCCATCGGTGCCTTCGAAGCCGCCGCCCTGACCCCGGCCGAAGAAGAGGCCATCATGTGGAAGAACGCGACGGAACTCTTCAGTCTGTAGGTGCACCTGGGTGGTTAGGTGCCAGGAACACGAGGATGTTGTGGCTCGGGCCTTCGGGGGCGGGTTCCTGCCAGCCGACCTGGCGGTAGAAGGCGATGGTGTTGTGGGCCTGGTTCCAGGTCAGGAGCCAGGCTCGGGGGTGTTCGGCTGTCGCCAACTCGAGGAGCCGGCGGCCGAGGCCAGTGCCTCGGGCGTACTGGAGCACGCCCAGTTCGTCGATCTCGAACGCACCGACCAGCAGTGCGTCGACCTGGGCCGGACCCAGCCGGTCGAGGACATCGCCGTACGAGCGATCCGTGCGGAACGGTCCCGGGGTCGTCCATCCGGTCAGGAAGCCTGAGATCCGGCCGTCGTCCGAGCGCTCGATCCACGCGCGGAAGCCGTCCCGGTGGGCATCATCCTCGAGCCGCTTGCGGAACGCGGTCCGGGTCTCCTCGGGATCGCGGTGCTCCCACGGTGGCGCGGTGAAGACCTCGACGTACGCCGTGGTGAGTTCATCCGCGATCCCGAGTACGTCCGTCCCATAGGTCTCCACCGCGGCAATCTATCCGTTCGACACCGAACTCGCCGCCGGCACGGCCGGCACATCCAACGCGCTCGGCGACACCGGTCCGTCCGGCAACTCCAGCTCCCCCGGCAGCGCAGCGCCGGCCTCAACCGGTGCGATCAGCCCAGCCCCGGTCGGCATGCTCAACCCAGGATCGGTCGGTGCGGTGGGTGCGGTCAGCGCGGCCGGGGCGGAGGCGATCGACTCCAGCTCGCTGCGGAACTGCGGCAGCATCCAGCGCAACGGCTGGTCCAGGACCCGCGCGATCGTTGCCTCGTCGACCCGCAGCAGCCCACCGATCCGGGCGAGCGCGTCCGCCTCGTCACTCGCGGCGTACAGCAGATGGACGACTTCGTGCCGGTGCGCGAACACGGCCAGCGCGGCGGCGGCCAAGCCTGCGTCGATTTCCGGCGGACTTGCGATATCCCCGTTGACAGTCACGACATCTCAACCAGCGAGAGACCCGATCGGTTACGTGTCAGTCGTTTCAGTGAGCCATCAGTAAGGCTCAGCTCGGCAACCAGGAGACCTTCCCGAGCAGGTACGTCGCTCCGATCAGCGCGGTTGTATCGATCAAGGTGTGCGCGACGACGAGCGGCATGATCCGGCCCCAGCGGCGGTACAGGTAGGTGAAGATCACGCCCATGATCACGTTGCCGGCGAACCCACCGAGGCCCTGGTAGAGGTGGTACGAGCCGCGGACGAGCGCGCTGGTGACGGTCGCCTGGCGGACGGACCAGCCGAGTTGGTCCAGGCGGTGGTTCAGGTAGCCGAGGACGATGACTTCCTCGAGGATCGCGTTCTGCGCGGAGACCGCGATCAGGATCGGGATCCGCCACCAGTAGTCGGGCAGCTGCGACGGGTCGACGGTCAGGTTCGCGCCGGTCGCGTGTGCACCGATGTAGAACAGCAGGCCGGCGGCGCCGATGCAGGCGGCGACGGTGGTCCCTCGGCCAAGGTCGCGTAGCCGGTCGCGGAGGTCGAAGCCGAGGGTCTTGAGGGACTCGCCACCGCGGAGGAGGAAGTGGCCGACGAGGGCGACCGGTACGAGCGCTGTTACCACCGCGAAGAGCTGCCAGGACAGGTCCAGCCATGGTCGGCCAGGTGCTCGGGATCCGACGATCACCGCCGTCTGCCCACTGATCGGCTTCGCCGAGGTCAGCACCCCGAGAAACGAGATAACCGCCGCAACCCCAGAAGCCCCGAGGGAGAGGGCCAACACCAACCAAACCTCCCGACCCAACACCCGCCGAGAGACCAACTCCGGAAAAGAAGATGAAGTGGGGCTCCCAGCCGAGGCTGGGGACGGGGTGGGGCCGGCAGCCGGGGACGGGGACGGGCCGGCGGCCGGGGTTGGGGATGGTGCTGGGGTCCCGGCGGAGGGGGATGGGGGCGGGGTGTGCGCCGACGACGCAGCCGGGGACGGGGCGGGGTGAGGGGACGGGCCGGCCTCGGACGGGGTGGGGGGATCGTCGGCGGGCCTGGTCATGGTTCAACTATCTCGCGGGGGGCCAGGGGTCGGGTTATGGGGTGAGGAGGGTGATCAGGTGGTTAAGGAGGTCGGCGGGTTCTGCGTCCAGGGCGTACTGGGACTGGATCTGCAGGCCGTCGGAGAGGGCGATCAGCAGGGTCGCGACCGTCTGCGGGTCGGCGGTCGGGTGGAGGGTGCCGTCGGCCTGGCGGGCCTCGACGGCTCCGGCGAGCGCTGAACGGAGTCCGGCGTACCGCTCGACGAAGTACTCGTGCGCGGGATGCTGAGGGTCGCCCGCCTCGGCGGAGAAGGTGGAGTAGAGCTGCACCAGACCAGGGACGTCGCCGTTGTGCCGGATCACCGCGCCGTACTTCTCGATCAGATCCGACTGCTCGAACCGCTCGATATCCGCCTCGTCCCGGGCCCGCAGCACCGCCTCGAACAACTTCTCCTTCGACCCGAAGTAGTGCAGCAGCCCGGCCTCACTCAACCCGACCGCCGCGGCGAGCTCCCGCGTCGACGTCTTCCGGTAGCCGTGTTCGGCGATCACCTCGAGCGCCGCCCGCAGGATCTCCTCCCGCTTGGCGACCCCCTTCGCGTACGGACCTCTCGAAGCAGCCATAGCCAAAACCTAGCACTACTCGGTTTTCGCACGTACAGTCGTGCGCATGCACCCCGATTTCGCCGATCTGGTCGCCAAGCTCAGCCTCGAGGACAAGGTCCGGCTCCTCACCGGCCAGGACTTCTGGTCCACCCATCCCCTGCCCGCGATCGGCCTGCGGTCGATGGTCCTGTCCGACGGCCCGAGCGGCGTCCGCGGCCCGGTCTGGGACGAGCGCGACCCGTCGCTCAACCTCCCGTCGGCGACCGCGCTCTCCTCGTCCTGGGACCTCGACATCGCCCATCGGTACGGCGTTGTCTCCGCGCTCGAGGCCCGCCGCAAGAACGTCGACGTCGTCCTCGGCCCCACGATCAACCTGCACCGGTCCCCGCGCGGCGGACGGCACTTCGAGGCGTTCAGCGAGGACCCGGTCCTGACCGCCGACCTCGCCGCCGCGTACGTCGCCGGCGTCCAGGAGCTCGGGGTCGGCGCGACCCCGAAGCACTACGTCGCCAACGACTTCGAGACCGAGCGCTTCACCGCAAACGTGGTCGTCGGCGAGCGGGCTCTGCGCGAGCTGTACCTGCTGGCCTTCGAGAAGGCGGTCACCGAGTCCAAGGCCTGGCTCGTGATGAGCGCCTACAACTCGATCAACGGCGCCACCGCCTCGGAGAACGACCTGCTCGAGACGCCACTCAACACCGACTGGGGTTTCGACGGTGTCGTGGTGAGCGACTGGACCGCCGTACGCAGCGTGGAGAGCGCGAAGCACTCCCAGGACCTGGCGATGCCGGGTCCGATCGGCGCCTGGGGTGACGCGCTCGTCGAGGCCGTCCGGTCCGGTGAGGTCAAGGAGGACGCGATCGACCGGAAGGTGCTGCGTCTGCTCGCGCTGGCCGCTCGGGTCGGCGCGCTCGAGGGCTACGAGAAGCCGACCGATGTCCCGCAGGTCGACGGCATCGCCTTCAGCCGTACGGCGGCCGCCGAAGGCTCGGTCCTGTTGACCAACAAGGACGAGCTGCCGTGGACCGCTCAGTCGCTGCACCGCGTCGCCGTCATCGGCCACAACGCCCGGGACGCGCGCACCCAGGGTGGCGGCAGCGCGACCGTCATCCCGTCGTCCGTGGTCTCGCCCCTCGACGGTCTCCGCCAAGCAATCCCCGACGCCGAGGTGACCTACTCGCTCGGCGCGGTCGTCCAGGAGGGCGTCGCTGAGCTGCCACTGACCACGATGACCAACCCCGAGACCAACGAACCGGGCGCCCGCGTCCGTTTCCTGGCCGCGGACGGCATCGAGCTGTTCGCCGAAGACCGGCGCTCCAGCGCCCTCGTCTATCTCGGCGGGGATGCACCGATCGCGGAGGCCGCCGTCTTCGAGTTCCGTACGACGTACACGCCGACCGAGACCGGTGAGATCCTGCTGGGCTTCGCATCGGTCGGCCACGGCCGGATCTTTGCCGATGGCAACCTCCTCCGCGAGGAGACCGTCGTACCGGTCGGCACGGACCTGGGCGCCGCGCTGCTCTCGCCGCCGTCGACCTCGACTCCACTCAATGTGACCGCGGGACAGCCCGTAGACGTCCGGATCGAGCTAGATCTGGCCGCGCCGGAGGGCGGTCTGCACGCGTTCAGCATCACCGTCGGCGTCGAGCCCGACCGCTCGAACCCGCAGGTTCTGATCGACGAGGCCGTCGCCGCGGCGCGGGCGGCCGAGGTCGCGGTCGTTGTCGTCGGCACCAATTCCAAGGTCGAGTCCGAGGGCTACGACCGTACGACGCTTGCCCTTCCCGGTCGGCAGGACGATCTGGTCCGGGCCGTGGTCGCGGCGAATCCACGCACGATCGTGGTCGTCAACGCCGGCTCACCGGTCCTCCTCCCCTGGCGTGACGAGGTCGCGGCCCTCCTGGTCACGTACTTCGGCGGCCAGGAGTACGGCAACGCCCTCGCCGACGTACTGCTCGGAGCCGTCGAGCCCGGTGGTCGGCTCCCCACCACGTGGCCGCGCGAAGAGGACGACGTACCGGTTATTGACGTCACTCCGCAGGACGGCGTGATCGAGTACGACGAGGGCGTGCACATCGGCTACCGCGCCTGGCTCAAGGCCGGCACCGAGCCCGCATTCGCCTTCGGCCACGGCCTTGGCTACACCACCTGGGAGCTCTCGGGCCTGCGTGCGAACGACCCGACCTCGGTCGCTCTGACCGTCCGCAATACGGGCGAGCGCGCCGGCAAGCAGGTCGTCCAGGTGTACGCCGAACGCCCCGAAAGCACCGTGGATCGCCCGGTCCGCTGGCTGGCCGGATTCGCCGTCGTACGCCTCTACGCCGGCCAGGCCCGCGAGATCACCGTCCAGCTGCACAACCACACCTTCGATCACTGGGCCGATGGCTGGGCCACCGAACCCGGCACCTTCACCCTCCGAGCCGGCTCGTCCGTGTCGGATCTCGCACTCACGACCGAACTGGAGATCCTGCACTAGCTGCCCAGCTTGGGCGAGCCTCAGCCTGACACCGGTCGCCCGACCACGCGGCGGCCGGTGTCGGACTGCCAGTAGAGAACCGACCGGCCGGAGCGACGGCGTTCGAGCAGGCCGGCCTCGGTCAGGACGCGGAGATGGTCGGAGATCGCGGCCAGGGACAGACCGGTCGTCGCGGCCAGGAGCGTCGTACTGACCGGCTCGGCGGCCTCGACCAGGATGCGCGCCCGGTTGCGGCCGAGCAATTGCACCAAAGGTTCGCCGGGTGCCGCCGTACTGGCGAAGATCCCGGTGACCGGGTAGGTCAGCGCGAAACGATCCGGCTTCCGCCAGCTCACGCTGACGCGCTGCGCGTGCGTCGCGATGAACATCAGGTCGCACCCGCGTACGTCGGTGGTCGGGTAGTCCCACCGATTGACCTGGATCCGCCCGTCGCCGAGCCACCGGACGTCGGGCCCGAGCCCACGCAGTACGCCGGACCACCCCTGCTCGCTGAGTCGCGACGTACGGGACACGATGTCGGCCTGCAGGACCCGGACCCGCCGCGGCCACTCGGGCTCGACCGTCTCGTTCCACACCCAGCGCAACAGGTCGGCCGCCTGGTCGGCCAACCCCGCCGTCGAGAGCAGCACGTCCGGCAGCGGCGTTCGTACGACGCTCAGGTCCGCCCGGATCTGGTCATCGTCGAAGTTCCTGAGGGTCGCGATCTCATCGGCCAACTCCTGGTTGGGCTCGAGCGGCGGCATCGTGATGAAGTCGGCGACCCAGCTCCGCCCGAGCGCACTCTCCGCGAGCGCTGCCCAGACCGGCTTGCGCGCCAACTGCCGGCGGTACGCCGTGACGTGGGTGTCCTTCCACGCGCGGAACCAGGGCTCGACCGGGCGCTGCAGCATCTTCAGCGCGGACACCGCCTCGGTCAGCTGCGACGTACCGAAGCGCGCGTTCGCCAGGGTGTCGGCATCGACCAGGAACTCGGACAACGTTTCGCCTCCACCCGAAACTGTAGGTGCTCGACGGTCTCGCGTCGATGCTCCTTGGCATGAGCACTTACACGCAGATCTTCGCCAACCGCGAGTTTCGCAACCTGTGGTTCGGCAGCGCGCTGGGCAACGCCTCGTCGACGATGACGAGTCTGACGCTGGCGATCATGGTCGACGCCACGACCGGGTCGGCGCTGCTGGCGGCAATGATCATGTTCGGGCCGTCGCTGGCGCAGGTCCTCGGCGTCTCGACGCTGATGTCGGCGGCCGACACCGCGCGACCGCGCCGCGTGCTCAGCCTGCTCGCCGTCCTCTCGACGGTCGCGGTCGGAGGCCAGGCCGCCCTCGATCTGAACGCGGGCTTCCGGCTCCTGCTCGCGCTGGGCGTGGCCTACGGTCTGTCGATCGGATCCGGCGTCCGCTGGGGTCTGCTCGGCGAGGTACTCGGCCACGACCAGTTCATCCTCGGCCGCTCGGCGATGAACCTGTCCGTCGGCGCGATGCAGATCGCCGGCTTCGGCATCGCCGGAATCTTGCTGCAGGCAATCAGCCCGTCGGCCGTGCTCTGGATCGCGACCGGGTTCTCCGCGCTGGCCGCGCTGACGATCCGCTTCGGGCTGCGGGACCGAGCGCCGCGGCGAGTGGCTCGCACCGGCCTGGCCGAGACGTGGCGCGGCAACCGCCGCCTGCTCGGCCGGCGCAACACCCGCCCGCTGCTCCTGGCCCTGTCCCTTCCGAACGGACTGATGGTCGGCTGCGAGGCCCTCTTCGTCCCGTACGCCGGATCGCGGGCCGGCTGGCTGCTCGCGGCAGGGGCCGCCGGGATGATGTCCGGTGATCTCGTCAGCGGCCGCTTCCTCAGCCGGACCAAACGCCGGATCGCGGCTCGCTGGTTGCGGTTCGGACTCGCCGTACCGTTCCTCGGCTTCGCGTTCGACCTGCCCCTCGCGGTCCTCGCCGTACTCGTCGCGCTCGGCAGCATCGGGTACTCGGCGTCGCTGTCCCAGCAGGAGGTGCTGGTCGAACTCACCCCGGCCGATCTGCGTGGTCAGGTCCTCGGGCTGGAGTCCGCGCTGCGGATGACCGCGTTCGGCGTCTTCGCGATCCTGGCCGGTGCACTCGCCGACCTGACCTCGGCGGGACCCTCCATCGCCGTCTTCGCCGCGGGCTCCTTGCTCATCTCCGTCGTCCTCACCCGACCGCTGGGGCGGGTGATGAAACCCCAGGCCTCGGTAGGGTCGGAGCATGGAAGTAGTGCGGCTGAAGCAGGTCTCCAAACGGTTCGGGCGGCGGGAGATCCTGGCCGGGGTCGACCTGCGAGTGAACTCCGGTGAGCTACTCGCCTTGGTCGGCGCGAACGGTTCAGGTAAGTCCACGGTCCTGAAGCTGATGGTCGGGCTGTCCCGGCCATCGACCGGCACAGTCCGGCGTACTGCGCGCGTCGTGAGCTACGTGCCGGATGTGTTCGCGTCGCACGATCGGTTGTCGGCTTCGGCGTACCTGCGGCACATGGGCCGGATCCGTGGGCTCAGCGATCGGGTCGCGCGGGATCGGGCCGGTGAACTGCTCGAGCGGCTCGCGTTGTCGGGTGGCTCGGATACGCCGATGCGGAAGCTGTCGAAGGGCAACGCGCAGAAGGTCGCACTGGCGCAGGCGCTGCTCGATCCGCCGGAGCTGCTCGTGCTGGACGAGCCGTGGGCCGGGCTTGATGCGACTGCCCACGCGACGCTGCGCGAGCTGCTCACCGAGACGGCCGAGCAGGGCGCGGGGGTCGCGTTCACCGAGCATTCCGAGCTGGTCGTCCGCTCGACCGCGACCAGGGTCTGCGAGATTCGCAACGGTCAACTGCAAGCGGCCGAGGCTGTGCAGACGAGCCTGACCGAGATCTCGCTACTCGCCGGCGCGGAGCTCGACTGGACGCAGCAGCCCGACGTCATCGACGTACGGCGTCATGACACCGGGGTCACGTTGATGCTGCCGACCGGGCGCCACGACGCTGCCCTGCTGACCGCGTTGAACCACGGCTGGTCGGTCACGACCGTGCGGCAGGTGACACCCGAGTGAGCGCCCTCTACCGGTACCTGATGAGCAGCGTGCTGCTCTCCCAGCGCTACCTCCCGCCGACGCTGATCTTCCTCGCCGCGATGGCGGTAGGTACGACGGCCGACAACGGGCCGCTGTTGTCGTCGTACTCGTTCTGCGTCCTCGCCATGCTCGTCTGTACGACGTGGTTGTCGGTGAGCATCCTGAACCACGAGGACCCGACGCAACGCAAGATCACGCTGGTCATGATCGGGAGTTCGCTGCGCGTGCTCGCGGTCACCGTGGCGGTCGTCCTGACCTGGTGCGTTCCGTTGCTGATCATCGGTCTCGCCTACCCGATCGTCCTCGGTAAGCACGCCTACACCGCCGGGGATCTCGTGGTCGGTGCGGCGGCTCAGCTCGGCGCCGCGATGATCGGGATCGCGATCGGACTGCTGTGCTCGCGACTCGTCATCCCGCGGATCGGCATCGCGATGCTGACCGCGGCCGCCGGCATCCTCGCCGTACTGCTGATCCGCTGGATCTCCCCGATCCGCCCGCTGATGAAGCTCCTGTCCAACAACCACACCCCCGGAGCCGACGCCGCACCCGTCACACTGCTCACCGCGCTGGCAGTAGTCATGCTCCTCGCCGCCCTGTTCGCCACCCGGGCACTCGCCGACCGGAAGGAATGACTCAGGAGACCGCGATCGAGGCGTGGCGGTTGGGCGCGGCCGAGCCCCGGACTATCAGGGTGGTGGCCAGCTCTACATGGTGGGAGTCGACTTTGTTGCCCTCGGCCAATTGCAGGGCTGTGCGTACGGCGACCGCGCCGATCTCGCGTAAGGGCTGCTTGACCGTGGTGAGCTGAGGCGATGCGAGCCGGGCAACCTGGGTGTCGTCGAAGCCGACCACGCTGAGGTCTTCGGGGATGCGCAGACCTCGCGACCTGGCCGCTTCCATCACACCGACCGCGACCTCGTCGGAGCCGGCGAAGATCGCCGTCGGCCGGTCCGGCAGGTCGAGCATCATCGAGCCGCCGGCCACACCCTCGTCGTACAGGAAGTTGCTCAGCCAGATGTAGTCCTTCGGCACCGGCGCGCCGGCCGCGTCCATCGCATTGCGGAACCCACTCATCCGGGCCTGGTTGCAGGCCGAGGTGGGCGGACCACCGACGTACGCGATCCGCCGGTGCCCCAGGTCGAGCAGGTACTGCGCGGCCGCCATGCCGCCGGCGAAGTTGGTGGAGCCCACGCTGGTGACGTCGGGCTGGGGAACGTCGGCCGGATCGATGATCACGAGCGGCAGCCGGGCCCGCGACAGCGCAGCCAGGTCAGCATCGGACAGCTCGCTGGTGATCCCGACCACCGCCCGGCGACCGGACGTGATCAGCTCCCGGATCCACCGCGCCGCCCGCCCGGCGGAGTGCCGGCCAGGATGCGGCGGCCGGGAACTCAGCACGACCTCGACGCCGGCCGCCTCCCCGGCGTCGAGTACGCCTTGGATCACCTCGACCGAGTAACTGTTCAGCACACCTTGGTAGAACAACTCGACCGTGTCCCGCGCGACCGGGTCCGGACGGCGACCGACGTACCCATGCTTCTCGAGGATCTCCTGCACCCGCGCCCGGGTCACCGGCGAGACGTCGCTCCGGCCGTTGAGCACCTTGGAGACCGTGGCGACCGAGACACCGGCCGTACCGGCCACCGTCGCCAGGGTGACTCGTCCCTTCAACCGCGACATCTCATCACCCTCCTCCTGGATCCCGGACCGTCACCGGCGTGGTCAGCACACGATCGTGCCCCACTACCCTCACATCCCCGTCGATCCTGACCAAAGCGCGACACGGCAGGTCCAGCGACGACGTGCCCACCATCACTTCGAAGTCCCCGGGCTCGACGATCCGGCGCAGATCCGGACCCGTGTACGCCGTCCGATCGGCGTGCACGCTGAACGTCACCTCAACCGCGGCTCCCGGCTCCAGCGACACCCGAGCGAACCCGGTCAGCAGCTTCAACGGCCGCGCAACCCGCGCCACCACGTCCCGCAGATACAGCTGCACGACCTCGTCACCGGCCCGATCGCCCGTGTTCCGCACCCGGACGGTCGCGGTGAACTCACCGTCGTTGCCGATCTCCTCCGCACTCAGCCGCAGCTCGTCGACCGCGAAGCTCGTGTACGACGCCCCGTACCCGAACGGGTACAACGGCCGGGCCTCGAGCCCGCTGATCCCCGCGCTCTCCACGCTCCCGAGAGCCGGCTGCAGGTACGTACCGGGCTGCCCACCGACGTGCCGTGGAATCTGCACCGGCAGCTTCCCACTCGGCACGATCCGCCCACTCAGTACGCCGGCAATCGCAGCCGCACCCTCCTGCCCAGGGATGAACGCCTGCACCAGGCCGGCGAGTCGATCCGCAAACGCGCCGAGCGCGTAGGGACGACCCGAGACCACAACAACGACCACCGGTGTCCCCGTCTCGAGCAGCGCCTCGACCAGCTCAGCCTGGACGCCAGGCAACCGCAGGTCCTCGGCGTCGCAGCCTTCGCCGGACGTCCCGTGGCCGAACAGTCCGGACAGGTCCCCGACGTACGCGATGCAGAGGTCCGCGTCGCGCGCCGCGGACACGGCGTCGTCGAACCCGGACCGATCCGTACCGGTGAACGAACAACCCTTCACCTGCACGAGCTCCGCGTCCGGCAGCTCATTGCGGAGGGCATCGATGGGTGTGGTCACCGCAATTCCGAGACCGCGATCCGGGTACCGCGGCAGGACGTGGTTCGGGAAGGCGTAACAACCCATCAACGTCCGCGAGTCACCGGCCGAGGGCCCGACGACCGCGATCCGCGAGGCTGACAGCGGCAGCGCCGAGCCCGCGTCGAGCAGTACGACGGACTTCTCCGCGAGCTCCGTCGCGATGGCACGGTTCTCCGCCGAATCGAGCTCGACCTCGCCGCGCACCGATCCCTCGGGAGTCCAGTCCGGGTCGAGCAGACCGAGCTTGACCTTCTGCAACAGCAGTCGCCGGGCGGCCCGGTCGACCAGCTCCTCGGGCACCTCCCCCGACTTCACCTTCTCCGCCAGGCCGAGGAAGCCGATCGTGTCCGGCAGCTCGACGTCGGTCCCGTTGGTCAACGCGACGACGCCCGCGTCGGTGTTGTCGGCGGCAACTCGATGCATCGACGCGAGGAACGGCACTGCCCAGTAGTCCGACACGACTGTGCCGTCGAATCCCCACTCGTCCCGCAGTACGTCGGTGAACAACCAGGGATCCGCACTCGCGGGCAGTCCGTCGACATCGGCGTACGAACTCATCACCGAGGCCGCACCGGCCGTCGCGATCGCGGTCTCGAATGTCGGCAGGATGAAGTCGAGGAGCTCCCGCCGCCCCATCGACACCGGACCGTGGTTCCGTCCGGCGCGGGACGCCGAGTAGCCGGCGAAGTGCTTCAGCGTCGCCAGTACGCCGGCACTCTGCAGACCCCGGACGTACGCCGATCCCAGCAGCGCAACCAGATACGGGTCCTCGCCGATCGTCTCCTCGACCCGCCCCCAGCGATAGTCGCGCACTACATCCAGCACCGGCGACAACCCCTGGTGCACTCCGGCCGCAGCCATGTCCCGCCCGATCGCGGCAGCCATCCGTTCGACCAGGGCGGGATCGAACGTCGCTCCCCAGGCGATCGACGCCGGGTAGACAGTCGCGCCGTACGTCGTGAATCCGGTCAGGCACTCCTCATGGACAAGGGCCGGCACACCAAGTCGCGAGTCCTTCAGTACGACGTGATGCTGACGGATCACCTCCGCCACACCCTCCTCGACCGTCTGCGGGTAACTCCCCCAGACGCGGGTCAGGTGACCGAGTCCGTCCCGGCTCGCCTCCTCGAGCGTCAGCGAACCGCCCGTCGCGAACACGTCCTCCATCGGCGCGACGTTCATCGCCTCGTCGGCGGGCAGCTCGGTGTCGGCCATGTCGTTGCCGGCCCAGCGACTGCCCAGCTGGGCGATCTTCTCCTCCAGCGTCATCGCCTGCAACAGCAGGTCGGCCCGCTTGTCGGCGGGCAGGGCGGGGTCGCGCCACGGCTGATCAGTCGAGCTGGACAAGAAAATCTCCCTAAACAGAACCCGATCCGGTGACAAAGTATCGAAACATTTTCGAAGCTTCTGGGCGCTCGCCACAGTTTCCACCGGAACTGTGAATCCCCTGTGCCTGCAGGGCTATCCGTGACCTCACTGTGACCCCGAAGTGCCACTAGTTCAAGTCTTGACAGCGATACCTGCGAAATCTATGTTTCGAAAACAGTCTTTATTGGCAGGTGCTTCCGCAACCTGCGGGGCAGCATGGAGTACGGAGATCACAGTGGATCCCATGAGCACATCTCGGCGTACCTTCCTCGGTCTGGTCGGTGGCGGCGCCCTGGCGGCCGGACTCGCCGCGTGCGGCAGCTCCGGCCCCAAGAGCACGCCCGGTTCCACCGCGGGCGCGGCGGCCGGCAGCGGGACGACGTACTGGTTCCTCACCGGACAGCCGCAGCAGGCCATCCGGGAGGCACAGGTCAAGCGGTTCAACGACGCGAACTCGGGCACCCAGATCAAGACCACCGAGTTCCAGAACGACGCGTTCAAGGCGAAGATCAAGACCGCGATCGGCGCCGGCCAGGGCCCGACGCTGATCTGGGGCTGGGGCGGCGGCGGCTTGAAGGCCTACGTCGAGGCCGGCCAGGTCGAGGACCTGACCGACTGGCTCACCAACGACCAGGCCGACCTGAAGAACTCGATCTTCCCGTCCGCCTTCACGGCGGCGACGGTCAACGGCAAGATCTACGCGGTGCCGGGTGAGACTGTGACGCCGATCGTGCTGTTCTACGACAAGCGGTCCTTCGAGAAGATCGGTGCCGAGCCCCCGCAGTCGTGGGGCGACATCATGGACCTGGTGCCGAAGTTCAACGAGAAGGGCATCGCGCCGTTCTCGCTCGGCGGTCAGTCCCGCTGGACCAACATGATGTGGCTGGAGTTCCTGTTCGACCGGATCGGCGGCGCCGAGGTCTTCCAGAACATCTTCGACGGCAAGAAGGACGGCTGGTCCGACCCGTCCGCGCTCAAGGCGCTCGACGAGATGCAGAAGCTGATCAAGGCGAACGGCTTCATCAAGGGGTTCTCGTCCATCACCGCCGACTCCAACGCCGACCAGGCCCTGCTCTACACCGGCAAGGCGGCGATGATGCTGCACGGCGCCTGGACCTACGGCAACATGAAGACGGCCGGCAAGGACTTCGTCACCGGTGGACACCTCGGGTACATGAACTTCCCGCCGGTCGACGGCGGCAAGGGCGACCCGAGTGACACCGTCGGCAACCCGGGTCAGTACATGTCGATCTCCTCCAAGGCGAGCCAGGCCGACAAGGACACCGCGAAGAAGTTCATCGCGAGCAACACCCTCGACGACGCCACGGTGGACGCCTGGGTGAAGTCAGGCAACATCCCGGTCGTGAAGAGCGCGAAGGAGAAGCTCTCGTCCATCACGGACAAGAACGACTCCGAATGGCTGAACTTCGTCTACGACACGGCCGCGAACGCGAAGAACTTCGCGCAGTCCTGGGACCAGGCCCTCAGCCCGACCCAGGCCGAGACGCTGCTCGACAACATCGCCAAGCTCTTCCAGCTGTCGATCTCTCCCCAGCAGTTCGCCGACAGCATGAACGCGGTGATCGGCCAGTGACTGTAACCGCTCCGCCCACGACACCACCTGTCGCGCCGGCGACTCAGCGTCACGCAGGTTCGTCCGGCGTCGGGCGGAGCGGTTCGGTTGCCTGGATGGTGCTGCCTGCCCTGGTGATGTTCATCGTCTTCGGGGTCGTCCCACTGCTCGGCGTGCTCTTCCTGAGCTTCACCCAGTGGGACGGCCTCGGCGCGATCAGCCCGGCCGGTATCTCGAACTGGAAAACGGTTCTGTCCGATCCGCAGTTGCCGCACAGCATCCTGGTGACCTTCGAGATCATGATCCTGTCCTGGGCGGTGCAGACTCCGATGAGCCTGCTGCTCGGCACGTTCCTCGCCGGCCGCCAGCGGTACCGCGCGTTCCTCGCGGTCCTGTACTTCATCCCGTTGCTGCTCAGCTCGGCGGCGATCGCGATCACCTACAAGGCGCTGCTCGACCCGAACTTCGGGCTGGGGCCGGGCCTGCACCTCCCGTTCCTGACCCAGGACTGGCTCGGCCGCAGCGACCTCGCGGTCGGCGTGGTGATCTTCATCGTCTCCTGGCAGTTCATCCCGTTCCACTCGCTGATCTACCAGGGCGGCGTCCGGCAGATCCCGACCACGATGTACGAGGCGGCGTCGATCGACGGCGCCGGCCGGGTCCGGCAGTTCTTCAGCATCACGGTGCCGCAGCTGAAGTACACGATCATCACCTCGTCCACCCTGATGGTGGTCGGTTCGCTGACGTTCTTCGACCTGATCTTCGTCCTCACCGCGGGTGGTCCCGGCGACGCCACCCGGGTCCTTGCCCTCGACATGTACAAGCGCGGCTTCATGTCCAACCAGATGGGTCCGGCCAGCGTGATCGCCGCCCTCATCGTGCTGCTCGGACTGGCGCTCGCCCTGCTGCTGCGCAGGCTCGGCGGCAGTACGACGGCCAGCCAGCAGGAAGGTGCGTGACATGGCAGTGGCGACCAGCAGCACGAGTACGGCGACCCGGCGGGCCCAAGGTGGTCCGGTCCGTGCCCACAAACTGCTGCAGCTCAACTGGTTCGGCGGACTGGCCGGCTGGCTGTGGCTGGCGATCGTACTGATCCCGCTGTACTGGATCGTGGTCACCAGCTTCAAGGACCAGAGCGCGTACTTCAGCCAGAACCCGTTCGCCCTTCCGTCGGAGCCGACGACCGAGAACTACAAACTGGTGATCGAGTCCGACTTCCCGCGCTACTTCATCAACAGCGTGATCGTCACGATCGGCACGATCATCCCGGCGGTCGCGATCTCGTTCATGGCGTCGTACGCGATCATCCGCGGCGCCGGCAGCCGTTTCCTGGCCGGCGTGAACGCGATGTTCCTGATGGGGCTGGCGATCCCGCTGCAGGCGACGATCATCCCGGTGTACCTGCTGATCATCAAGATGCACCTGTACGACAGCCTGCTGGCCCTGATCCTGCCGTCGGTCGCGTTCTCGATCCCGCTGTCGGTGCTGGTGCTGTCGAACTTCATCCGCGACGTACCGAAGGAACTCTTCGAGTCCATGCGCGTCGACGGCGCCACCGAGTGGGGCATGATGCGGAAGCTCGCCTTCCCATTGACCCGGCCCGCGCTCGTCACCGTCAGCATCTACAACGGCCTGGGCGTCTGGAACGGGTTCCTACTCCCCCTGATCCTGACCCAGAGCCCCGACAAACGCACGCTTCCCCTGGCCCTCTGGACCTTCCAGGGCCAGTACAGCGTCAACGTCCCGGCCGTCCTCGCCTCGGTGGTCCTGACCACCCTCCCCATCGTCATCCTGTACGCCGTAAGCCGCCGCCAGCTCCTCAGCGGCCTGACCGCCGGCTTCAGCCGCTAGTCACGACCTCCAGCTGCGCGGCCGGGACGCCAGGGCGAGGGATCTCCCCTGATCTTGTGCCTTCTCCGCTGATCTACCAGCAGAGAAGGCACAACTCCAACGGATATCCCAGGGGAAGCTGGCAAGTAGTTTGCGGGCGTCTGCGCTCGGGGAGCCGGCCGGGGCGGTGTAGACGACCATGGCCAGGCCTGGGTCGGAGCGGAACTCCATTGCTTCGAAGTTGACCTCGAGGTCACCGACCACCGAGTGGTGCAACTACTTGACGCCGGTCCGGTGGAAGCGGACGTTGTGCGCCGCCCAGGGCAAGGTCTTCGATCGCGCTATCGATCTGACCGAGGTTCCCGACGGATACCGCGGCATGGACGAGCGCGAAGCGTTGGAGGTGCTGATAGGAACGACTGTATGACCACTTGGACAGCTGATGAACTGCAGCGGATCGGCGACGCGGAGGAGTTGGGCGTCGCCTCGGTCCGGGCCGATGGCACGCTTCGGTCGTACGTGACGATCTGGATGGTTCGGGTCGGCGACGACATCTACATCCGCTCCATGACCAGCGAGGGCACGCCCTGGTACCGGCGGGCGAAGGCCAGCGGGGTGGGCCGGGTCCGGGCCGGCGGGGTCGAACGGGACGTCACATTCGGCGAGGTCGATCCCGACGTTCACGGCGACATCGATGCCGCCTTCCACACCAAGTACGACCGCTTCGGGCCTGGCCCGGTGGGTGCCGTGGTCGGGCCGACCGCCCACCCGGTCACGTTCCGGCTCATCCCCCGCGACTGAGTCCCTCGCAACTGAGTCCCCTGCGACTGAGTTCCCTGCGATTGAAGGAAGAACTGATGGAATACACACGTCTCGGTAACTCGGGGCTCAAGGTCAGCCGGATCTCACTGGGCTGCATGAGCTTCGGCGACACCTCCCGCGGGTTCAACGAATGGGCTCTCGACGACGCCGGCGCCGAGCCGGTGTTCCGGCAGGCGGTCGAGCTCGGGATCACGTTCTGGGACACGGCGAACGTGTACGGGTTCGGGAGCTCGGAGGAGATCACCGGCCGGGCGATCGGCAAGTACAGCCGGCGGGAGGACGTCGTACTCGCGACCAAGGTGCACTTCCGGATGCACGACGGGCCGGGCGGTTCCGGCCTGTCCCGCAAGGCGATCATGGAGCAGATCGACGCCTCGCTGACCCGGCTGGGGACCGAGTACGTCGACCTCTACCAGATCCACCGCTTCGACCCGGAGACGCCGGTCGAGGAGACGATGGAGGCGCTGCACGACGTCGTACGGGCGGGCAAGGTCCGTTACCTCGGGGCGTCGTCGATGTGGGCGTGGCAGTTCGCGAAGCTGCAGCACGCGGCCGACCTGCACGGCTGGACGCGGTTCGTCTCGATGCAGAACCAGTACAGCCTGATGCAGCGCGAGGAAGAGCAGGAGATGTTCGGCCTGCTCGCCGACCAGGGCGTCGGCAGCATCCCGTGGAGCCCGCTCGCGAAGGGCCGGCTGGCCAGGCCGTGGGGAACGCAGACCAAGCGCGCGGACACCGACCCGATGGGCCGCCGCTTCACCGCGGCCAACGACGAGCCGATCGCCGACGCCGTCCAGAAGGTCGCCGAGGACCGCGGTGTCCCGATGGCCCAGATCGCCCTCGCCTGGGTCCTGCACAACCCGGTCGTCGCCGCTCCCATCGTCGGCCCGACCAAACCGCACCACCTCGCCGACGCGGTCGCCGCCCTCGACCTCACCCTCACCGAGGACGAGATCGCCACCCTCGAGGCGCCGTACACCCCACGCCAACCAACGGGCTACTGATCCCGGTCAGCCATAGAGGCCATCGACGCTTCGGGATCAGGGCAGTACGACGGTTCGGCGGCCGTGGGTGCTGGTGCGTTGCCAGGCGGACTCGATGTCGCTCAGGGGGACGCGGTCGAGGTCGAAGGTGAGGTCGCCGGACCGCGTCCACTCGAGCACCTGGTTGTAGGCCTCGCCCATCGTCTCCGGGGTCAGACCCCGAGCAGCGCCGTAGATCTCCACGCCCGAGGTCCGCAGCGCCGCAGCCGGTACGACGAGATCCGCGCCGGCCACCTCGCCGGTCTGGATCAGCCGGGTCGGCTTGGCGAACGCGAACGAGTCCGGCGTCAGCGAACGCAGCAGCAGCTCGGTCGGCCGCCCCCACAGGAAGTCGAGGACAACGTCGTACCCCTCGCCCTTCGCGTCCTTGAAGGCCTGGATCAGTTCGTCGTCGGAAACGGCCGTGTTGATGACCGCATCCGCGGCGAGCTCGCCGAGTTGCTCGTCGTCGCGACCGGTGGCAACGATCCGCCCGGCGCCGAGCAGCCGCGCGACCTGGACCGCGAGCCGCCCCGCGACCCCGGTCGCGCCTTGCACCAGCACGGTCTCCCCCGCCACCAGACCGCCCGCCAGCTTCATCGACATCCCGGTGATCGCCGACGCGAGCACGGTCGCGACCGCGGGCTCGATCCCGTCGGCCATCGGCACATACGACCCAGCCGGTACGACGGTCTTCTCGGCGAGAGCGCCGTACGGCGAACGTGGGTTGCCGAAACCGACCACGGTCCCGTCCGGCAACCGCCCGATCCCGTCGAACACCGGGATCATCGGCAACTGGCTCACGTACTGCCCGGCGGCGAAATGCTTGCCTGCGGCAATCGCCTTGTCCACGTTCTCGACCGCGGCCGCGATCACCTCGATCAGCACCTCACCCTCGGCCGGGACCGGATCCGGGAAGTCCTCGTACCGCGGCACACCGCCGACCTCGTGGAGCACTGCTGCCTTCATGCCACCCACCCCTCTCTAACACCGTTAGAGTCACTCTAACACTGTTAGAATCCGGTTCGTGAGCCTGGACCGGAAACAGATCGTCAACGAGGCCGTGGCGCTCCTGGACGCAGAGGGACTCGACGGCGTCACCCTGCGGAAACTGGCCGCGCGCCTTGGCGTCCAGGCACCGACGCTCTACTGGCACCTGCCCAACAAGGCCGCCCTGGTGACCGCGATCGCCGAGGCGATCGTCCCCGAGCCCACGCCGGCCGCTCCGGACCAGCCGTGGCAGGAGTGGCTGACGGACGTCGCCGTACGACTCCGGGCCGCGCTGCTCGCTCACCCGGACGGAGCCAGGGTCGTGTCGGCGGCACAGCTCTCGGTCAAGATGGCGGCGCTGTCCGAGCTCGCGATGAGCACGCTCGTCGACCGCGGGATCAGCCTCCGCGATGCCCGCATCATCGTGCTGACCGTCGAGCGTTTCACCGTCGGTCACGCCCTCGAGGAGCAGTCCCCGCCGCCGGACACCACCGACTTCGACCTCGAGGCCTTCACCGCCGCCCATCCGGTCTCGGTGGGCGCCATCAAGGAGTACTTCGAACCCGGTCGAACGGTCGACGATTTGTTCCAGGATTGCCTCGAAGTGGTCATCGCCGGGGCCGGAATGATCGCCCAACGGTGAAGGTAGGATCACAGACAGTGAGATCGCTGGGCAGATGTGTAAAGTCTGTAACGAAAAGACTCCCAGTAATCCTTTTCCTGCCGTAATCTGCCGGACCATGCACAGAGGCGAGCGGGCCAGGCGGCCCAGGCGGCCCAATGTTGTTCAGTCGGTGTTCGTGTTCCTGGTCGTGAGCGCCCTTGCCGGAGCCCTGGTTGCCGGGCTGGCCCTCCCCTTCGCCGGTCTGATCGGAGTGACCACGGCGAAGGCCCACGACTCGGTCCAGTTCCTGCCACAGGAGCTGGAAACGGTGCCGCTGACGCAGAAGAGCTTCATCAAGGCCGCCGACGGTACGACGATCGCCACGCTGTACCAGGAAAACCGGACGCCGGTCACGCTGAAGCAGATCGCCCCGGTCATGCTGAAGGCGATCGTCGCGATCGAGGACGACCGGTTCTACGAGCACGGCGCCCTGGACGCCAAGGGCACCCTGCGAGCGCTGCTGCGCAACAAGGCGGCGGGTGGGGTCCAGCAGGGTGGTTCCAGCATCACCCAGCAGTACGTGAAGCGGACCCTGATCACCAAGGCCCGGACGCCGGAGGAGGTCCAGCAGGCCACCGCGGACACCTACGAGCGGAAGATCCTGGAGCTGCGGTACGCGATCGCGGTCGAGAAGGAGCTCTCCAAGAACGAGATCCTCAACGGTTACCTGAACCTCGCCTTCTTCGGCGACCGCTCGTACGGCATCGACGCCGCGGCCCAGCACTACTACGGCGTCCACGCCGCCAAGCTGAACCTGCCGCAGGCGGCGATGCTGGCCGGCCTGGTGAAGAACCCGAGCGGCTACGACCCGATCGACCACCCGAAGCCGGCCAAGGCCCGCCGCGACGTGGTGCTGCGGCGGATGCAGGAGCTCAACATCATCACGGCCAAGGAGGCCGACGCCGCGATCGCGACCGCGGTGATCGACCCGGCCAAGGTGATCACCGTGCCGAGCGGCTGCGCGAACTCGCGGTACCCGTTCTACTGCGAGTACGTCGTCGGCCAGCTCAAGCAGAACCCGGCCTTCGGCAAGACGCCCGAGGAACGGGAGAACTACATCGAGACCGCCGGCCTGGTCGTCCAGACGTCGATCGACCCGAAGCTCCAGGCCGCCGCCGAAGCCTCGATCAAGAAGCACTCCAAGCCCACCGACAGTGCGATCGCCGCGATCAGCATGGTCGAGCCCGGCACCGGTCTGGTGAAGGCGATGGCGCAGAGCAGGCCGTACGGCAGCAAGAAGGGGCAGACGGCGTACAACTACAACGTCGAGAAGTCGTACGCCGGTGGGTACGGCGGATTCCAGAACGGCTCGACGATGAAGGCGTTCACGATCGCCGCCGCGATCGGCAAGGGCGTCCCGATGACGTACCGGATCAACTCGCCGCAGACCCTCGACCTGAGCGGCAAGAAGTTCAGCACCTGCTCCGGTACGACGTCCGACGACAGCTACCACCCGAAGAACTCGACCCACACGGTCGCGGACCCGTCGATGCTCGACGCCGCGAAGGCCTCGACCAACACCTACTTCCTGCAACTGTCCGAGCAGATCGGCCTGTGCCCGATCGCGACCATCGCCTCGAAGCTCGGGATGTACGACGCCCAGACGATGAAGCCGCTCGACCAGGTCGTCTCGTTCACGCTCGGGTCGGCCGGTCAGATCACGCCGGTCATGCTCGCGAACGCCTACGCGACGTTCGCGGCCCGCGGGATGTATTGCAAGCCGGTGATCATCACCTCGATCATCAACAAGGGCAAGCCGGTCCCCACTCCGGGTCCGGAGTGCAAGCGCGCGCTCTCGCCGACGGTCGCCGACGGCGTCAACTACGTGCTGAACAAGGTGATGGAGCCGGACGGCACCGGTGGCAAGCTGAAGTTCGGCCGCAGCGACCTGGCCGGCAAGACCGGTACGACCGACGAGAACCACGCGGTCTGGTTCGCCGGCTACACCAACAAGCTCGCCGCCGCGTCGGTGGTGGCCGACGCGAGTCCGCCGTACGAGAACCTGATCAACCAGACGCTGAACGGCAAGAAGATGCGCGACGCGTCGGGTTCCGGCACCGCGGGGCCGATCTGGGAGAGCGCGATGCAGGCGGGCCTGCGCGGGATCGCGACGACCAAGTTCGTCCAGCCCGACGACAAGACCATCCGCGGCAACGTGAAGGACCTGCCGTACCTGAAGGGCATGACCCCGGCCGACGCGGCCAACAAGCTGGTGTCGATGGGCTTCAAGGTCGCGGTCGCACCGGAGCGGGTCGACTCGGAGGTCCCGAACGGCTTCGTCGTCCGGACCACCCCTCGGCAGGAGGACGGGGCGCCCGCGGGCGCGACCGTGACCCTGATCCTGTCCAACGGGAGCAAGGCTCCGCCGACCCTTCCGCCGACGCCGCCGGTCATCCCGCCACCGCCGCCGATCACGCTTCCGCCCGGTTTGCCCACCTGTAAGCCGTGGCAACCGAAGTGCCGCCCGCCGCGCTGACCCGCTGCTCGCCTACCCTTCATCGCACCTGAGGGGTGGCATCGCACCCGAGGGGTATCGCACCTGAGGGGTAGGCGAGAGGGTGAGGGCGTGCTGCGTCGCAAGCTGGCGGTCACCGGTCTGATCGGGTTCGTGATCGGGGCGATCGTTGCCACGATCATCGTTGTCGCGGTGAGGCAGGACGAGCCCGTCGCGGATGCCGCCGCGCGGAAGGCGGACAAGCCGTTGCCGACCGCGCCGGTGCCTACCGCGACGCCGATCGCGGCCAAGGTGCCGAAGCTCGATCTGTCCGCGGCCAATCGCCGTACGCCGATCCCCGGGCTGCCGGACTGGAGCAAGGCCGGGTACCGCGAGGGGGCCGGGCTGCCGGACGATTCGTTGGTCAACCCGCAGTGCCGGATCACGCCGGATCGCTTGGCGGAGTTCGGCGTACATCCCGATGACTCCCAGGACGACTCCGACGGGCTGCAGAAGGCGATCGACACAATCCGGACCGACTGTTCCGGGCAGGCGTCGTACGAGAAGTTGTCGCTGATCCAACTGCCCGCCGGTGTTCTCGACGTCACCAAGCAGCTCGGGGTCGACGCCGACTACCTGATGATCCGCGGCGCCGGTACCGACAAGACCCGCTTCGTCTTCCGCCCGGACGAGAACACCCGGTACGACGCCCTGACCAAGGACGGCGGGGACTGGGACGAGGACGGGATGAAGTTCGAGGACGGGAACGGCGGGTGGCTGTGGCCGGGCCGTGGACTGTTCCGGGTGCAGAGCCGGGCCGTGGATCCGGACTACCAGAAGGCGTACGAGCAGGCGCCGGCCAACCGCAAGGATCTCTTCGAGGGCACGGTCAACGTGCATTGGAAGGCCGGGCTGAAGCTGCGGGAGAAGCCGGGTGGAGCGGGGTTCGCGGCGAAGGCCGGCGACACCGTGATCTACCTGGACGAGAAGGCGTCACTCCACACCGTGAAGCCCGGCGGGTACGTGAACGTGCGGGCCGCGAACACGATGAAGTTCTACGAGCAGCAGCACGCCGTGCCAACCGATCAGGAGCTGCAGAACCTGCACATGCGGCAACAGCTCTTCACGGTCAAGGCGGTCGACCCGGCCCAGCACACCGTCACGATCGACAAGCCGTTGGAGTACGACGTACCGGTCGACTCGACGTCCGACGGGTCGGAGAAGATCGACAAGAAGGTGTATGCGTCGAAGCTCTCGCCGTTGGTGGATCCGGTCGTCGGCGTCGGTCTGGAGAACTTCTCGCTGACCCAGCCAGTGGCCGCGGCGGCGACCGATGCCGTGCACAACTACGGCAACCTCGCACCTGCTGAGGAGATGCACGGCATCGTGCTGAAGTGGGCCGTGAACTCGTGGGTGCGCGGCATCCGGACCACGATGACCGGTTCGCACGCGATCGTCACCGAAGAGGCGAAGAACCTGCAGATCGAGGGCAACCAGTTCGACGGCGCCTGGAACAAGGGCAAGGGCGGCAACGGCTACCTGCGCGGCTCCCGGGTCTGGGACTCGATCTACGCCGGCAACGTATCCCGGGGCCTGCGGCACCTGACCCTGCAGTGGTCGTCGTCCGGCAACGTTGTCATCGGCAACGACCTGGACTCCGACCTGAATCTGCACGGCGGCTGGGAACGCCGCAACCTGTTCGAGCTGAACACGGTCCGGATCCCGTACGAGCACCGCTCCGCGAACTGCAGGTCCAACTGCGGCGGCGAAGGTGGCGAGCAGAAGGACGACTCCACCTGGTTCCCAATCTGGTGGGCAACCGGCCAGAAGGCAGTCAAGTGGTCCGGCGCCACCGGCCCCCAGAACGTCTTCTTCAACAACAACCTCACCAAACAAACCAAACCCGCCGCCCCCTTCACCCCCTACCTCCCGAACCACCACACCATCTACCAGTTCGGCTGGAACGGAACGGCGTACCAACCGCTGTCGGCCGGCGGCCAACCGATCCCCGACTGGTCCGGCCACGAACAAGACAACTTCACCGCCGCAACCGGCCTCGACACCTCAAAGACCGACCCGAACCAGTCCCTCTTCCTCCACACCGTCGGGTGAGTTATCCACAACTTCATGTCGACGGCTCACCGGAGAGTCGGCGATACCTAGACTTCTGGGCATGAAGCGCCTGGGGCTCCGCATCATCATTGTCGGCCTGATTCCCGCTCTCGGCCTGGCTGCGTGTACGTCGTCGCCCGGCTCGGGCCGGCTGTCGACCGATCCGCCGATCGCGCGTCCGGTTGACTTCGACCAACCGACAACACCGCAGGATGCCGACAAGTCCTACCCACCCGGAGATCGGACGTCGCAGGCCCTGCAGGCGGTCGCGGCACGTGACAAGACAGTGGTCGCGGCAGGGTTCGACGAGTCGTTCAACGTCAGCCGGCCGCTGTTCCTCACCAGCAACGACGGTGGTGAGACGTGGGTACGGCGTTCACTCGACAAGGCATCCGTCGAGCGGTCGAGCACGTCCGAGGCAGTGACAGATCTGGCAGCCGGTTCAAGTGGCTTCGTTGCCACCGGCTACGGCTACCCCGGTCCCGTGCTGTGGCACAGCTCGGACGGCGCCAGTTGGCAACGACTGCAACTTGATGCCAAGACGCTCGCGAACACTGATTCCGTGGGTGCGATCACAGCGACCGCGACTGGGTTCGCCATGGTCGGTAGCAGCAACCTGGGCGAAAATCACCTGGTCTACTGGCAATCCGTCGACGGCACCACCTGGCGTCGTACCGATGGCCCCGCGATCGGGCTCAAGCCGACGACGAAGGGAGATGTCTCAGCCGACGAAATAGTTGCCTCGGGCAAGACTGTGGTGATCAGCGGGAACCTGTCCACGCCGGCCGCCAAGCAGACCGATCGGCTGCAGTACTGGTATTCGACAGATGCCGGCAAGACATTCCGGTCAGCGGCCGTGCAGGGCGAGATCGCCACTGATCAGCGGGTTTACAACAAAGCGCTCACCGCTGCCGGAGGCAAGTTCGTGGCGCTCGTCCAAGGCAGCGGTTTCGATGACTCCGACAGTGGTTCCTGGGACGGCGTCATCGTCGAAGGTGGGAGCGCCGGCTCGTCGTGGCACGTCGCCGCGAAGCCTTGGGTACTCGGATCGTCCTTCGAGGAAATGCCCGGCACACTGGTCAGGACCGGCAAGGACTGGGTGGCCACTGCGGAGGTCCGCGCCGGGACGGTCGACACAACCGTCGCCGTCGGTCCGGCCTGGCCACAGCTTGCCGACGGCACCGACACGAACAGCCAGCGTGGTCGCGGAGACCAGCTCGTCATCGACTCGGTTGCGGTCGGCAACGATGCGGTGATGGTGGGTTCGAACAACCGCAGCGGCTCGATCGAAGCGGCCGTCTGGCGTTACCGGGATCTGCGAGTCTCAGCGATCGCGCTGCCGCCCGAGGCCGCCGCCGGGCGAGCCTCGTCGAGTGTGGCTACGATCTTGCGGGCCGGCCAGGAACTGGTGGCGGTGGGCGACGTGTCCAGAGCACCGACTGCGTGGAGCCGCAAGGGATCGACGTGGCAGGCCACGACGCTGCCTGGACGCAAGAACGGCCAGGACGTCGTCGGGCACGACGCTGCCGTGACCGCCGACGGTCGAGTGGTCGCGGTTGGCGAGAAGGACCTGACGCTAGGGCAACGGGCTGTGGTCTGGGTCAGGGCCACAGGTGGCGAGTGGGCAGAGGTCGATTCCCCCACGTTCGGCGTCGGGAGTCGATCGCCGTTCGGCGGACCCACCGCATCGGCGGTGGCCGTCGGACCGTCGGGATGGATCGTGGTCGGTCAACGACATGACGGCGACGGACATTTCGACGCGTGGTCGGCGTACTCGAAGGATGGCAAGACGTGGGTCGAAGGTGTGGGCGGCAAGATCCTGTCAGCTGGGACCGGCACCGACACCCGCCGGACCCGGGCGCAGAACCTCCGCAGCGTGAGCACCGGAGAAGCCGAGATGACTACGGCACTCGCAGTCGGATCGAGGTTCGTCGCGGGCGGCGATCGGGGAGACGGGAGTCCGGCCGTGTGGCTTTCGCCGAACGGAAGCGACTGGAAGTCCGTGGTGAACCTGCCACTGGCCAGAGGCGTCCATTCGGCAGTTGTCCGGTCGTTGGGGCGGATCGGCAATACGCTCGTCGCTGTCGGCGAGTACGAGCGAAAGGACGGCGATGTCGACAGTGGGTGGGTGAGTTGGACCTCGAAAGACGGCGGGCTGACCTGGACCGCCAGCCAGATCGCGGTCGCGGCTCGCGCGATCGGCGCCAACCTTGTGAGCGTTTCGAACGGAATTGTCGCGCTCGGCAACACTGGCGGGCACGACGACATCGATGCTGCCGCGTGGTTCAGTCGAGACGGGCGTACCTGGAAGCCGATCCCGCTGGCTGGCGACCGCATCAAGGGCCCCGGGCGGCAAGGACTTGTATCGGCTGTGTCAGTGGACGGCAAGCTGCTCGCGGTCGGCTACGACGTTCCGCCGTACGGCGGTGGCTACTACACGCTCGAGATCGACATCCCGAAGTAGTAGCTCGTGCGAGGGTCACTAGGCTGTGATCGATCACCTAGCACTTGTGAAAGGACTTCCCGTGAGTGGCGATGAGCTGACTGTCCAGCGTGACCGGGCCCGGCAGGACTATGAGGCGTTGGTGGCGAAGGGGCTGAAGCTGGATCTGACGCGGGGGAAGCCCTCGCCGCGGCAGTTGGATGCGGCCAATGGAGTGCTCGGGCTGTCCGGTGACCCGGTGGCCGCGGATGGGACCGACCTGCGCAACTACGGCGGGCTGAACGGCCTCAAGGAGGTACGGGCGATCTTCGCCGAGGACCTCCAGGTACCGGTCGAGCAGCTGATGGCGGCCGGGAACTCGAGCCTCGAGCTGATGCACGACGCGGTCGTGTTCGCGCTCCTCGGGAAGGTGCCGGGCGCCGAGCAGCGCTGGGCCGATGTCGAGGGGCTGACGTTCCTGTGCCCGGTGCCGGGCTACGACCGGCACTTCGGGATCTGCGAGCGGTTCGGCATCCGGATGATCCCCGTCCCGATGACGGCCGACGGCCCGGACATGGACGTGGTCGAGCGGCTGGTCGCCGAGGACGCGTCGATCAAGGGCATCTGGTGCGTGCCGAAGTACAGCAACCCGGACGGCACGGTCTACTCCGACGAGACGGTCCGCCGGCTCGCCGCGATGGAGACCGCCGCACCGGACTTCCGGATCTTCTGGGACAACGCGTACGCCGTACATCACCTGACGGACTCGCCCGCGCAGCTCGCCGACGTACTCGCGTTGTGCGCCGACGACGGTCACCCGGACCGGGCCTTCGTGTTCGGGTCGAGCTCGAAGATCACCTTCGCCGGAGCCGGCGTCGCGTTCTTCGGGTCGTCACCGGCCAACGTCGAGTGGTGGCTGAGCCACACGGTCAAGCGCAGCATCGGACCGGACAAGATCAACCAGCTCCGGCACGTGCAGTTCCTCCGCGACGCCGACGGGCTGCGGGCGCACATGCGGACACTCGCCGAGGTGATCCGGCCCAAGTTCGAGGCGGTCGACAAGATCCTCACGGCCGAGCTCGGCGACAGCGGTCTGGCCTCGTGGACCTCCCCCGCCGGCGGCTACTTCATCAGCCTGCAGGTCCCGGAGGGTTGCGCCCGCGAGGTCGTCGCCAAGGCCAAGGCGGCCGGTATAGCCATCACCCCGGCCGGTGCGACCCACCCGTACGGCGATGACCCGACGGACCAGACCATCCGGATCGCACCGACGTACCCCGAACTGCCCGAGGTCGAGGCCGCGATCACCGGCCTGGCCACCTGCGTCCGCCTGGTCGCGACCGAGAAGCTGCTGGCCGATCAGGCCTGAGGCAACTCGAAGATCAAGCAGGTCGAGGTCGCGTGGGCCAGCAACGCACCGCGCTCGTCGAACAAGCGTGACTCGGCGACCGCGGTGCGGCGGCCCCGGCTGATGATCGAGCCCTCACACCGGAGCAGACCGGACTTGACCGTGACCGGCTTGATGAAGCGGGTCATCAGATCCAGGGACGTGTAGCCGACGCCGGCGGGCAGGGTCGAGTGGACCGTGCAGCCGGCGGCGGTGTCCAGGAGCGTCGCGATGACTCCGCCGTGGACTGTGCCGAGCGGGTTGTAGTGGAACTCGGCCGCCGGCAGGTACACGACGACCCGGCCCTCCTCCGCCTCGAGCCCGGTCGCGCCGACGAGCTGCAGGATCGGTGGCGCGGGAATCTCGCTGTCGCTCATCGCCCGCAGCATCTCCAGTCCGGACGTCGTGCCGAGCCGCGCCGCGGTCAGCGCCGGATCGGTCCAGGAGAAGGTCCGGCTGCGGGTCTGGTCCTGCGTGTCAGTCATGGACCGAGCTTCACACCGCTTGCTAAGTCTGTCAACGAGACTTAGCCCTCACTACGGTGACCTCCCGGTGACGCGACGTCGAGCTGGCAAACGCATGAAATAAAGAGGTTTCGGGCCCTCCTCTTCCCTCTCGCGAAGCCGTCGCTAGGCTGCCTGAGGGGAGGACGAAGTGAGGCAGTTCAACACACCACCGCAGTGGCCCGATCCGCCGACGGCAGGATGGCGGCCACCGCCGCGCTGGCGACCCCCAGCGTCCTGGCCGGCGCCACCAGATGGATGGGCGTTCTGGACCGACGAGCACGGGCGTACGGTCCGAGGACCCGTCGGCAGGTACGGCGGCGCGAGCCGGATCAAGGTGGTTGCGATCGTGCTTGTCCCGACCGCCCTGATGTCACTCGTGCTGGTGAACCCCTGGCGTGCGGATGACGCGAGTACGACGTCGCCGTTCACCTCCACCACCGAGGCACCCCTCGGGCGGGTCGAGAAGCCCACCCGGGAAGCCGCGCGGACCGCTGCCTCCACGCCGCCGGGCGGCGAGACAATCGCCCCGACGTCCAGCGTCGCCCCGACCTCGACGATCCTCCCGACGACCCAGTCGACCGTCGTCGTGTACAGGGACTGCGCCGAGGTCCGAGCCTCCGGCAAGGCCCCACTCCCCCGCGGCAACCCCGGCTACTCGAAGGCGCTGGACCGGAACCGGGACAACATCGCCTGCGGCCCCGGCGACTCCTAACCAGCGACTGCGGTTCCCCGGGCGAGTTCGGCCAGCTCGTTGACGCCGATGGGGTGGACCAGCGGGTCGGCATGCCGGTGCACCAGATCCCAGCCCGCTTGTGTACGTCGGAAGACCAGCGTGACGCGTAGGGACAAGTCCTGGTCGGGCAGACCGCCGATCTTGCCGTGCTGGCGTTCGACCGCGACGATCACCGTCAGATCGCCGGACTCGTACGTCTGCTCGATGTCGACCGACGCCTCGCCGCCCCGGAAGAACTCGCGGGTGGCCTGCAACGTCTCCGGCGAGGTGTCGAAGCCGCGGACGAGCTCCCCACCATGGGGCGACATCAACGTGTAGTCGTCGCTGTGATGGATCAGCTCCAGGTACCTGTCGACATCACCGCGGAGGTAAGCCCCCGCCGACTCCTGGAGCCGCCGCTCCAGCTCTGCGTCCACCATCACCTGTCTCCTGTCCTGTGTCGGGTACTCCACGAGACATACGCAGCACCGGACCGTTCCGGTTTCAGGGAGCGAGGATCGGTTTGAAGGCGGCTTGGACGGTGGCGCTGGTCGGCGTCACATACTCCTGCGACGGTGTGTACGACGTGTAGATCGTCTGTGGACACGATGATCCGCCGATCTGGACGGTCGTGCTCATGACCAGGCGACCGGTACGCAGCTCGTAGGCCTTCACCGGGACCGCGATCTTGTAGAACGTCACGCTGGTCGACGCGGCGTAGGAGTCGCCGATGGGCGTGTACGGGCAGGTCTCGACCGCCGTACCGTAGTCGTTCTCCTCCGTGCAGAGCATCAGGGTGGCCCGGTACGGGTCGGTCGTCCGCCATTGGCTCGGGAGTTTCCCCGTGTACTCGTCGGTGCCGCCCACGAACAGCGCTCGGTTGACGCCGCGACGGTGGTACGGCGCGGCCCCGCCGTACTTGGCCGGCGACGAGCAGTACTCGCCACTGGTGATCAGGCCGCGAACGTTGTTCAGCTCCAGCGTCAGCGCGGCTCGCTGCGCGCCGGCGCGGGCCTTGACGGCTTGTTTGGCGCGAGGGTAGTTGTCGGCAAGCTGCTGGTAGACGACGCGCGCTTCGTCCCATTTCCCGGCGGCGGCGCGCGCGTCCCCGCACCCGAGGAGTGCGTTCGGCTCGAGGCGCGGGACGACCGCTCTGGCGCCGTCCAGGAGATTGTGAGTCGGGTCCCGGAACCGTAGAGCGGCCGTGAGCGCGACAGTCGCGCACGGGTCTTTGGCCGGCAGGCCGCGGAGGAACCCATCCAGTACGGCGCTCACCGTGTGCTCCTGGCCCGGCTCGGCGAGCACCTCGGACAGGACGCCGAAGCCCGCGTCGAGTGCCTTGGGATCGCCCGTCCGCGTGGCGGTCCGCAACGTGATCGCAGCCGAGTCCAGCCGGTCGCACGCGCCGACATCGCCCTCGACCCGGACCGTCCGCGGCGCGTCCGCGAGCCGATGGCCGAACGAGTACTTCGCCTTCGCCGCCGACACCCCGGCACAGTCCCCCGCGTTCCGCGCCGCGACGGCCTCGTCGTCGATCCGGGCAGCGCCGAAGCGCAGGACGCCGACCGCGAGCAGGACCGCGACCGTGAGCCCGAGGGCGACCAGCCGCTTGGGGAGGCTGCTGGTCCGGTTCGGTTGCTGCTGGGCGAGGAACCAGCCGTGGACGATCGCGACCGCCCACCAGACCACGATCGCCAACTCGTAGCTGGACTCCTTCTGCACGACCAGGACCACCACGAGTACAGCGGTCACGAGGAGGGCCGCGATCCCGGTCTTCCATCGCCGCATCAAGAAGTACCCGAGGCCGAGCAGGGAAGCGTTGCCTAGGGCAACGGTCAGTGGATCGGGTCGCGCCGGCGTCTTGGGTGCCGGCCCCGGGTACGGCCCGGTGCCCGGTGCGGGAGGTGGCAAAGAGCTCATCGGTCACTTTCGATCACGTGGAGAGACGGAACGTCACTCAACGTACGAGTCCGCCTGGACCCGGTGTGACCGCTGACCGCTACCTGCCAGTCAGAGCCGGATGGACTTCTTGTTCATGAACTCCTCGATGCCCGCCGGGCCGAGTTCGCGGCCGAGGCCGGAGCGTTTGATCCCGCCGAAGGGCAGGTCCGCCTGCGATCCGCCGGCTCGATTCAGGTAGACCATGCCGGCCTCGATCCGGTCGGCGACGCGTCGGTTGCGGGTGGCGTCCGTACCCCAGACCGATGCGCCGAGGCCGAACGGTGTGTCGTTCGCCAGCCGGATCGCGTCGTCGTCGTTCTCGGCCTTGAACACGATCACGACCGGGCCGAAGATCTCCTCGTAGTACGCATCCATGTCCGGCGTGACGTCGGTGAGAACGGTCGCCTCGAGGTAGGCGCCCGGGCCGATCCGGTTCCCGCCGGTCCGTAGGGTCGCGCCTTGCTCGACCGCCTTCGCGACCTGCGCGGCGACCTCGTCCGCGGCCGCGATGGACGCGAGCGGCGGGAGCTTCGTCTCCGGGTCGGAGGGGTCGCCGGGCACGTAGTAATCCGCGATCCGCTTCGTCAGCCGGTCGACGTACTCGTCGTACAGGTCGGACAGCACGATCATCCGCTTCGGGGCGTTGCAGGACTGACCGCAGTTCCGCATCCGCGCGGTCGCGGTGGCGTTGACGGTCTCGTCCAGGTCCGCGGTGTCGAGCACGATCAGCGGGTCGGAGCCGCCGAGTTCGAGCACGGTCCGCTTGAGGTTCTTGCCGGCTTCGGCGGCGACCGAGATGCCGGCTTGCTCGCTACCGGTCAGGGAGACGCCGACGATCCGCGGGTCAGCCAGGATCGCCGGGATCTGCCGACTGGAGGCGTAGGTGTTCACGTACACGTCCTCGGGTACGCCGGCCGCCCACAGGATCTCCTCGATCGCCCGGGCCGAGCGCGGGCAGATCGACGCGTGCTTGAGCAGGATGGTGTTGCCGAGCACCAGGTTCGGCGCGACGAACCGGGCGACCTGGTAGCAGGGGAAGTTCCACGGCATGATCCCGAGCAGCGGCCCGATCGGCTCCTTGGTGATGACCGCGCTTCCGCCCTTGATCTCCAGGGGCTCGTCCGCGAGCAACGCCGGCCCGTGCTCCGCGTAGTACCGGAAGATGTCGACCACGATCCCGACCTCGCCGAGACCCTCGTTGACCCGCTTTCCCATCTCCAGCGTCATGATCCCGGCCAGCTCATCAGCCCGCTCATCGAACAGGTCCGCAGCCCGCGCCACGATCCCTGCCCGCTCCCCAACGGACCGCCCCCGCCACCCCGCATACCCGGAATGCACCCGCCCGATCGCCCCCTGAACCTCCTCCTCCGTCGAGTTAGCCACTTCCTCAACCAACAACCCCGTCACCGGGTCAGCAACTACATACATAACTCCTCCATCCACCACGAGCACAGCCTCGCCAAGGCTACCCACCTCGCATCATACTGTATACAGTCTTGCCGAATCGCGACGGACTGCACGTTTGACCGCATCCAGTTACCCTGAAATACGGTGAGTGACGGGGGTGAGGTGTGATTGCTGCAGGTGACTTCCGAGCACTGGTGGCGTTGCGCTCGAAGCAAGGCGAGCTGGAAGCGCTGAACACACTCCACCGGGATCTCGGCGTACAGCCGTTGGTGGTGATCGAGGTCGAGGAAGACAAATCACCTGAGCCGACGCTGGACCGGGTCGCCCGCACGATGCGGAAGCTCAACGCGCTCGGCAGAGTGGCGATCGCGGACGTCAACGCGATTCATTCGGATGCGGAGAGGTTCGAGCTGCTCGACAAGTTGGCGAATCGGCTGCATTCCGCAGACGACGAGCTGCCTTTGGATCCCATTCCGTTCATACCCGTGGCTCGAGCCGGCGACGCCGCCTGGCTGTATCGGCTCCGCGCGTTCGCCGACGAGTTCGGGTGCGGCTGCGCACTTCGGATCGAGCCGGAGTCGGCAACCCCGGCTCAGGTCGCGCAGTTGCCGCAAGCACTTGGCCTCGAAGCGACGGACGTCGACCTGATCGTTGACCTCGGCTATGTGGCGTCGTCGACCTCGCGAGTGACCGATGAAGCGGTGGCGACTCTCGCCGATCTGATCGGGCAGCCGACATTCCGGTCGATAACGCTCCTCGGCGGCTCTGTTCCCAGGTCGCTGACCCAGGTCGCGGTCTGGGAACAACCCCGCTACGAGGAGCTCGTCTGGCGCGCGGCGGTGTCGGCAGGTCTTGCCGAGGTGCGGTTCGGCGACTACGGCGTCGTACATCCGGTGACCGCCCCGGGGATCCGCCGCAGCAACCACGTGAACGTCAAGTACAGCTGCACCGACCATTGGCTGTATGTCCGGGAACCGATCCCGGTCGTCGACCAGCAACATCTCGTCTCGAAGGCCATCGGCACCGCGAGTCAGAGCTTGCTGGAGTCGGGGAGCTTCGCCGGTGCTGACTATTCGTGGGGCGACAACGGATTCGTCGCGGCGGCGAGCGGCAACGCCTCCGGATACGGCTCGAAGACGAAGGTCGTCGCCCTGGCCACGTCCCATCATCTGTCCTACCTGGCCGACCTCAGCGCAGCCTGAGTTCGGCCGCCAGGCGAACGCCCACGCCGCGATCTGTTGTGGTCAGGGGTGTTGTGGGGGCAAGCTCGTGGCTTGCCCGTTGTCCCGCCCTTTGTCGATCGGATGCCCGCCCGTGTCTGAGCAACGGAAGTTTCGTGTTGTCCTGCGACTGGTCGCCGTACTGGCGGCTGTGTCGGTCCCGACGATGGCTCTCGCGTCGCCCAGTGCGACCGCTCCCCCGGATCCCGCGAACGCCTGGCAGTACCCGCACTGGCCGCAGAAGCAGCCCTGGCAAGAAACACAGCAGGAGTCCGGTCAGGACAAGCGGATCGCGACCACCACGTCCCACGGTCTGCCGGGTCCCATCGACCCGCAGAACTGGGAGAACCCGGATCACATGACGTGGAGCGACTACGTCAAACCGCCGGGCACGGACTGGGCCAACCCCGCGACCAAGGGGTCGACCCGGACGTTCAAGGGTGCGCTGGTCCTGCTCGACTACCCGAACCAGGACTTCGTCATCACCAAGCCCAAGGGCGCGACCGTGTTCGGCAACCCGAGTGCCGAGGCGAACGGCGTACCGCGGGACCAGGTCGCGCAGTTCTACAAGAACTTCCTGAACACGCCCGGCCAGCTCAACCGCGGCCACACGCTGCACGAGTACTGGATGGAGGACTCCAGCGGCCGGTACGGCGTCGACCTCACCGCATTCGGTCCGTACCGCATGCCGGGGAAGTCGCACGAGTACGCGATGGAGTTCCAGAAGCCTGAGGACTGCCCGGCCGGCGACAACTGCAACCGCAACATCCGTACCGACGGTCGCGCCGCGTGGGTCGCGGACCAGGGGCCGGAGGTGCCGGCCGGGTTCGACTTCGTGTTCTTCCTGAGTGCCGGACAGGACGAGTCGTCCACCTGGCAGGAGTTCGGGATGATGAAGTTCCCGACCAAGGAGGACGTGACCGACGACTTCGGTCCGCCGGACCCGAGCCTGCCGAACTGGTCGGACACCCGGTACGTCGACTGGACGTCGTGGGCCGCGGGTTCGTCGATCTGGCCGAACGCCGGCGGTGGTTCGTCGACGCAGGCGGAGAGCTCCGGCATGGCGGTGTTCGCGCACGAGTTCAGCCACATCCTCGGCATCGGTGACAACTACAACAACCCGTACGGCGTACCTGCCCGGCGCGCGTACACCGGGATCTGGGAGATGCTCAGCCGCGGCAGCTTCAACGGCCCAGGAGGTCCACACAGCCGCTGGATGATCCCGGCGACCGGTGGCGCCTCGATGGGCGCGCAACACATGCTGCGGAACAAGATCAAGCTCGAGATGGTCGACGAGCAGAACGTGCTGCGATTGTCGCGGGAAGCGCTCGCGACGTCGGGTGTGGTGATCGCGAACGTGACCGCGCGTACGGCGCAACCGGGGCCGAAGGGGCTGTCCGGGGTCAACATCCAGCTCGGCGGCGCGGGTGATCTCGCACCTGCCTGTGACGTGACGACGGATCCGTTGTGTGACGGACGTGGGTATCAGAACTACACGGTCGAGGTGGTGGACCGGATGGGCACGGACTCGTTCACGCCCGATTCCGGCGTACTGCTCGCGAAGACGAAGAACCAGGATCAGGCGCCGTTCGAGTGGGTCGTCGACGCCAACCCGCAGGACATCAACATGACCGACTACGTCCTGCCCGACGGCACCAAGGTCCCGATCACGATCGGCGACTACCGCCAGCTGTCCGACGCCCTGTTCCACGCCGGCACAAATTCGGGCAGCGAGTACGAGTACACCGACACCGCGAACCGCCTGCACTTCTACGTCACGAACGTACGCCGGGACCGCGCCGGGATCCTGTCCTACACAGTCGCGATCCGCTCCCTCGACGGCTCCGGTCCGCAGAAGCGCGGCGTCCGCGTCCTCCCCACGGTCGCCAAGCCGACGTCGAACGGCGTACAAACCTGCAACTTCCAACTCACCAACACCGGCAAGGCAGGCACGGCCTCCACGCACCCCGAGGACGTCACGCCGTACCTCAAGGGCGACATCTACCGCCTCTCCGCCAAGGTCACCGGCAAGAACTGGTCCCTCGCCCTCCCCAACGCCCTGACCACCGCCAACGCCGGCCAACACGTCAACGTCCCCGTCTACACCAAGGCAGGCACCACCCCGCTGGCAAAGATCACCCTCACCGCAACCTCCGAAAGCGACCCCTCAAAAACCACCACCGCCACCTGCGTCGCCATCAAGCGGTAGCGAGACGTTCTCCGCACCTGGGGCGGTCCGCAGATAGTCGACAATCTGCGGATCGTCCCAGCCGTGGGCCTCGCGGAGGCCGGTGGCTATCCATTGGAGGTACGACGGGGTCGGGGCGACCGGGGTGAGTTCGGCGGCGTCTCCGTGCGTGACGGTGTACATCGGGAGGCCGTCGTGCTCGCCGAGGCGTACGACGGTCTCGTACCGGCCGGGACCCATCGTGTGGAACTCAACGACGTCGGTGAGGGCCGCGGTCAGGTCTTGGGCGAACGGCCCGCCGGGTTCTCGCCACATCTCCTGGGCGGCGACGTCGCCGAGTTGCTCCGGGGTCAGGAGGTAGGCCCGGCCGGCGACTCCGCGGGTGGCGGTGCGGTCGTAGAAGGCGGAACCGCCGCCCCAGACCTTCGAGGCGCCGGCGAACAGGAGGCCGCCTGGTACGGCGACGGGCTCGATCCGGGTGGGGTTGCTGCCATCACGGCAGCCTGGGTACACCCGGGCGCCACCTTGTGGTCGGCCGCCGGACAGGTAGCAGCGGAAGCGTGCAAGGGCCAGGTTGGAGCCGTACGCGACGTACCAGACGCGATGCATGGTCGGCAGTGAACCACGAGAGCAGTGATCGGAACAGTTTGAAAGTCACCGGCAATGGACAGGACAGTTCATCTTCCGTCGGTTAATCGTTCAGACTAGGGTGCCTGCGACGTAGTGCTGGTGTTTCAGACTCCATCCGCCCTCAGCCGTCAGGAGACCCGTATGCCAGACATCAATCGCCGGAGGTTCCTGCAGCTCGCGGGAGCTTCGGCTGCGTTCGCCGCGATGAGCAACAGCATCGAGCAGGCCGCCGCGATCCCGGCGCACCGCCGGCACGGTGACATCGAGGACGTCGAGCACATCGTCGTCCTGATGCAGGAGAACCGTTCGTTCGACCACTACTTCGGCACCATGAAGGGTGTGCGTGGTTTCGGTGACCCGCGGCCGGTGACGCTGCCCAGCGGGAAGCCGGTGTGGCACCAGAAGGATGCCGCCGGCAAGGAGATCCTGCCGTTCCGGCCGGACGCGGACAACCTCGGCCTGCAGTTCATCCAGGACCTCGCGCACAGCTGGGGCGACGCGCACCAGGCCGTGAACAACGGCAAGTACGACCAGTGGATCCCGGCGAAGACCTCGACCACGATGGCGTACCTGACCCGCGAGGACATCCCGTTCCACTACGCGCTCGCGGACAAGTTCACCCTGTGCGACGCCTACCACTGCTCGTTCATGGGCTCCACCGACCCGAACCGGTACTACATGTGGACCGGTTACACGGGCAACGACGGCACGGGCGGCGGCCCGGTCCTGGGGAACGACGAGGCCGGTTACGGCTGGACGACGTACCCGGAACGGCTCGAGCAGGCCGGTGTGTCCTGGAAGATCTACCAGGACATCGGTGACGGTCTGGACGCGGCCGGCGGCTGGGGCTGGATCGACGACGCGTACCGCGGCAACTACGGCGACAACTCATTGCTCTACTTCAACAACTACCGCAACGCCGCGCCGGGGAATCCCTTGTACGACAAGGCCCGCACCGGCACGAACGCGAAGGCCGGCGAGAGCCTGTTCGCCCAGCTGACCGCGGACGTGAAGAACAACCGGCTGCCGAAGATCTCCTGGATCGCCGCGCCGGAAGCCTTCACCGAGCACCCGAACTGGCCGGCCAACTACGGCGCCTGGTACATCTCCCAGGTCCTCGACGCGCTCACCGCGAACCCGGCCGTCTGGAGCAAGACCGCGCTCTTCATCACGTACGACGAGAACGACGGCTTCTTCGATCACGCCGTACCGCCGTACCCGCCGATGTCCGCGTCGCAGGGTCTGTCGACCGTCGACGTCGGCCCGGATCTGTACACCGGTACGAAGGTCGCGCCCGGCGCGTACGGCCTGGGTCAGCGCGTTCCGATGCTCGTCGTGTCCCCGTGGAGCACCGGCGGCTACACCTGCTCGGAGACGTTCGACCACACCTCGATCATCCGGTTCATGGAGCGGCGATTCGACGTGCACGAGCCGAACATCTCCCCCTGGCGCCGGGCGATCTGTGGCGACCTCACGTCCGCCTTCGACTTCGGTACGACGGCGACGAAACCGGCCCGTCTACCCGACACCACGGCGTACGAGCCGCCGGACGACAAGCGGCACCCCGACTACGTGCCCACGCCGCCCGCGGTCGGCAAGGTCCCGGCGCAGGAGCGCGGCGTCCGCCATACCCGGCCGTTGCCCTACGCACCGATCGTCGACGGCACCGTTGCCGATGGCAAGTACAAGCTGACCTTCAGCTCCGGAGCGCACGCCGGTGCGCAGTTCCTCATCACCTCGGCCAACCGCACCGACGGCCCCTGGACCTACACCACGGAAGCCGGCAAGACCGTCGCCGACACCTGGAACCCGGTCTACTCGGCCGGCATCACCGACCTCACCGTCCACGGCCCGAACGGCTTCCTCCGCACCTTCAAGGGCAAGCCCGCGACGGCCCTGGAGATCACCGCCCGCGACACCCGCACCGGCGACGTACTCCTCACCTTCACCACCAAAACAGCCCGCCGCGTCACCATCACCTCGTCGTACGGCGGCAAGCCCAAGAAGCTCGACCTCAAGCCGGGCAAGACCACCCACACCATCACCACAACCACCCGCTGGTACGACGTCACCGTCACCACCGACGGAGACCCGACGTACCTCCGCCGCTACGCCGGCCACGTAGAAACCGGCACCCCCGGCCTCAGCGACCCCGCCACCAAAACCGTCTGAACGTACGACGGGATATCCCCGCGAGTTGTCCCTTCTCCCCCCGGCATACGAGGGGAGAAGGGACAACGCGAAGGGATATCCCCTCGGACGGAAAGGGCGCCGGGCTACAGGATCGGGGCCTCGGGCTTGGTGGCGGCGGCTGGGTTCGCGTCGTCGACCTGGTCCAGGCCGTCGACGTCGATGCGGGTGGTCCAGCGGTTGTCGGGGTCGGGTTGGGGGATGGAGTCGAGCAGGAGTTTCGTGTACGAGTGGGACGGCTCGTGCATCACCTTGGAGACCGGGCCGCGTTCGACGATCTGGCCCTTGGTGATGACCATGACCTCGCCGCCCAGGTAGTAGACGGTGGACAGGTCGTGGGTGATGAAGAGCGTCGTCATGCCGTGCTCGCGCTGGAAGTCGAGCAGGATGTCGAGGAAGTGCTTACGGACCTGGGCATCCAGCATCGACACCGGCTCGTCGGCGATGATGAACGACGGCCGCAGCATGTGCACCCGAGCCAGCATGATCCGTTGCCGTTGGCCACCGGACAGCTGGTGCGGGTAACGCCCGAGCACGTTCTCCGGCTCGAGCCGCACCGCCCGCAGCGACTCCTCGATCAGCGCCAGGCCGGCTTCCCGTGACTTCGCCAGCCCGAACTTCTTCACCGCCTTCCACAGCACGCGATCCACCCGATAGAAGGGATTGAAGATCGCGTACGGATCCTGGAACACGGGCTGGACGTCGCGCCGGTACTCGTCGTACTCGGTCCGGCTCAGCTTGAAGATGTCCTTGCCGCCGTACAGCACGGACCCGGCCGTCGGCTTCTGCAGACCGAGCACGTTGCGCGCGATCGTGCTCTTCCCGCTGCCGCTCTGGCCCACCAGCGAGACGATCTGCGGTGGTGACGCCGCGAGCGAGAAGCTCACGTCATCGACCGCGGTGATGTAGCCTGCGGCCACGCCGCGGGCATGGAATCGTTGCTGTACGCCACGAAGTTCGAGCTCGGACTTCACGATACCTTCCTTCCGAGACGCGGGATCGACTCGATCAGCTGCCGGGTATACGCGTCCTGCGGATTCTTGAACACCTGCCGTACGTCGCCAACCTCGACCAATTGCCCTTCGTACATCACCGCGACCCGGTCGGCCAGCTGCGCGTGCACGCCCATGTCGTGCGAGATCAGCATCAGCGTCACCCCGAAGTCGGTACGCAGATCGCCGAGCGACTGCAGGATCACCCGCTGGATCGTCACGTCCAGCGCCGTGGTCGGCTCGTCAGCGATCACCAGGTCCGGTTCGAGCGCGACCGCGATCGCCATCAGCACACGCTGTTTCATCCCGCCGGACAGCTCGTGCGGGTACATCCGCGCGACCCGTGGTTCCAGGCCGACCTGCCCGAGCAGCCGCGGGATCATGTCCCCGACCGCTTCCTTGCGGTCCGGCGCGTGCTCGACGATCACGTCCTTGAACTGGTCGTGCACCCGCATCACCGGGTTGAGCGAACTCATCGAGCCCTGCGGGAGATACGACAGCGAACTCCAGCGCAGGACCCGCAGCTCTTCGCCTTGCACCTGAAGCAGATCCACCGGCGACCGACCGGCCGGGTGGAACATCGCCGAGCCGGCCGTCACCTTGCCAGGTGCCTTCAGCAACCTGAGCAGTGCGACCGCGAGCGTGCTCTTCCCACTGCCCGACTCCCCCGCGATCCCGAGGATCTCGCCGCGGCGGACGTCCAGGTTCAGGTCGCGGACAGCCTTCACGTCGCCACGGTTGGTCGAGTAGGCGACCTCGAGTCCCTTGATTTCCAGGACGTTCGGCGTCTCACTCACCGGCCACTCCCCTCAGTCGCGGGTTGTAGACCTCTTCGAGTCCGATGTTCACCATGTTCAGCGCCGCGAACAGCAGCGTCAGCAACCCGACCGGTACGACGAACATCGGCCACGCGCCCAGTGTCAGCGCACCGGTGCTGATCGCGCTGTAGATGATCTGGCCGAGGTCGATCACGCCACCGGGCCCGAGCCCGATGATCTCCAGGCCGACCAGTCCGAAGATCGCACCCAGCGCCGACGACGCGAACCCGACCCCGATGAACGGCAGCAGGTTCGGCAGCAGTTCCGTGGTGATGATCTCGAGGTCACGGGCCTTGCTCACCCGGGCCAGATCGACGTACGGACGCGTGCGCAGGCTCAGCACCTGCGAGCGGATCGTCTTGGCCGCGAACGGCCAGGCGAAGATCGAGATCATCACGCCGACCTGGAACAGGCTGACGTTCTTCGCGTACGCCGACAGCGCGATCAGCAACGGGAACGTCGGGATCACCAGCAGGATGCCGGTGAACGTCGACAGCACCCCGTCGATCCAGCCGCCCTTGTATCCGGCCACGAACGCGACGACCACGCCGACCACGGTCGAGATGACTCCGGCGATCGCGCCGATCTGCAATGAGACAGCCAGCGCCTTCACCACCATCGCGAACACGTCCCGGCCGAACTGGTCGGTCCCGAGCAGGTGGCCGGAGCCCGGCACCAGCCACTTGTCGTACGCCGCCAGCTCGATCGGATCCTGCCCACCGCCGATGGCCTTCGCGATCAGCGGGCTGAACAGCGCGAGCAGCACCATCAGTCCGAGGATGACCAGCCCGATCGCCAGCCGCCGGCTGTTCCGGATCGTCCGCAGTACTGCTGTGAGGATTCTCATCGGCATCACTTCCAGTACTTGACCCGCGGGTCAAGCAACGGCAGGAGGAGGTCGAGCAGGAGTACGGCGGTCAGCACCGAGAAGATCGCGATATCGGTCACTCCGAGGATCGTGTTGAAGTCGAGCTGCTGGATCGCGGTGACCAGCGTGGTCCCCAGTCCCGGGTAGTTGAACAGCTGCTCGACCAGCACGTTGCCGTTGAAGATGAAGCCCAGCGAGATGCCGAACGCGGTGATCTGCGGCAGGTAGCAGTTCCGCAGCGCGTAGCGGGTCAGGATCCGCCAGCCCTTCAGGCCCTTGGCCTCGGCGTACACCAGGTAGTCCTCGCCGAGTACCGGGACCATCAACATCCGGGTGGACAGGATCCAGCTGAACGTCCCGATGACCACGATCGACAGGCCGGGCAGCAACCCGTACTTCAGCACGCTGCCGATGAACGCGAGATTGATCCCTGGATTGATGTTGGAGTCGTACGCCGATCTGGCCGGCAACACGCCCATCGAGTACGCGAAGATGTAGACCAGGATCAGCGCGACGAAGAAGTACGGCACGTGCGAGAGCGCGATCGACAGGTTGGTCGCGATCGCGGAGCCGAGCTTGCCGCGGCGCCAGCCCGCGATCGCGCCGATGACGACACCCAGGATCCAGGCCAGTACGGCGGAGATGCCGAGCAGGCCGATGGTCCAGGGCAGCGCGCGCAGGATCACCGTCTGAGCCGGTGTCGGGTAGTTGATCAGGCTCGGTCCGAGATCGCCGTGCAGAACCAGCTTCTGCATGTACACCACGTACTGCGTCAGCAGGTTCCCGTCGAGCCCGAACTCGTGCTTGTAGCGGGCGATGATCTCGGCGCTCGCCTGGGCGTTGTAGATGTAGTTCTGCTGCAGGGTCTGGATCAGCGTCTGGATCGGGTCACCCGGCATCAGCCGGAAGAAGAAGAACGCGATGGTGAGCGCGCCCCAGAGCTCGATCAGGTAGAGCCCGAACCTGCGGATCGCGTACGCCGCCAGCGGATGCCGCGACAGCCAGGCCCGCACCCCCGTGGCGGGTGCGGAGTCCTGGCTCTTGTCGACAGCTACCGCGGACGGGGCCTCAGCCGTCACGCCGGCCCCTTCTGCCCGGTGGCCTCGATCTTGCCGAGCACGAAGATGAAGTGCTGCCACCAGTTCAGCGGGACCTCGTACAGGTCGTCGTCGGTCGGCCAGCCCTTCCAGAACGTGCTGTTGAAGTACGACGGGTAGCCGGTCTGGATCACCGACAGCATCGGCAGGTCCTGGAAGTAGATCTCCAGTGCCTGGTTCAGCAGCGGCTTGGCCTGCTCGCTGTCAGGATCCATCCCGGCCAGCTGCTTGGAGATCTCGTCGAACTTCGGGTTCTTGTACCGCAGCTTGTTCTTGCCGGCCGCGTTCTTGCCGATCGGCTGGTACTTGTCGCTGGTCCAGTCCGAGTACAGCTGCTCGGGGTCGACCGCGATCCCGGCCCAGCTGGAGTCGATGTCGTACTCGCCGCGCTGGAACTTCTCGTCGTGCACGTTGCCGGCCAGGCTGCGCAGGGTGGCCGGGACACCGACCTTGGCCAGGTCGGTCTTCAGCACGTTGGCGATCGCGTACTCACCGCCGTCGACCGGCGAAGGCGTGATGATCTCGAGGTTGATCTCCTTGCCCTTGTAGGTGCGCTTGCCGGCGGCGTTCTTCGGCGCGATCTCGTCGAGCAGCTCGGTCGCCTTCTGCGGGTTGAACTCGAACTTGTACTTGTTCGCGAGCTCGTCGTTCTTCCACTTGTCGTTGGTCGGGTAGTCCGCCCACGGGTACTGCGCCGGCGGTACCGGGACCGGCCAGATCGACTTGCCGATCTTCTCCCGGTCCAGGCAGTAGTTGATCGCCCAGCGCATCTTCGGCTCCGAGATCACCCCGCGGGCCGGGTCGCAGTTCAGCCACATCACCCGCGGGTTCGGGTCGTGGAACTGGGTCGTCACGAGCGCCGGGTAGCCGGTGTTGCGCAGCTGCTTGGCGTGCTGCTCGTCCACCGAGCCGACGTCGAACTCGGCCCGCTCGAACGCCAGCGACGCCTGGTCGAGCTGCTTCGACGTGCTCTGGTAGACGACGTACTGCGGCTTGACGTCGAGCTTGTCCTTGTTCCAGTAGTTCGGGTCCTTCTCCCAGATGAACATCTTCTGGTTCCGGATCGCCTGCTTCAGCTTGTACGGGCCGCTGTGCACCGGCGGGTTGTCCTTGTACTTCGTCGGGTCCTGCGACTTCCAGATGTGCTCCGGCATGATCCCGAGCGGCGGACCGGCGATCGCGGAGATGAAGTTGTAGTGGAACCGGGGCGCGGGCTTGGTCATCTTGACCACCGCGGTCTGGGCGTCCGGGACGTCGATGCTCTTGACGAACTCCTTCAGCTCACCGCCGCCGCCGAACAGGTCGGGCCGATCCTTCAGGAGCATGACCGTGAACTTGAAGTCGTTCGCGCCCAGCGGCTGGCCGTCGTTCCAGTGCGCCTTCGGGTCGAACTTGAAGGTCACCTCGGTGTGGTCGTCGTTGTACTTGTACTCGGTCGCCAGCCACGGCTTCATCTCGCCGGTGGCGAAGCTCAGGTAGAACAGTGGCTCGGTGCTCAGCTCCACGCCGGCACCCGAGGGCGATCCGTTCGGGATCATCCCGTTGAAGCTGTCGAAGACCGTGTACTCCACCTGGCCGACGATCACCGCCTGGTCACGCGGAACCGGGATGTTGGCCTTGCCGATCTGGATCGACTTGGTCGCCTGGGGCTTGTTGTCGTTGTTGGCGGGCTTGTCGGAATACGACCCGCCACCGGAGCAGGCAGCCAGGAAGGCGGTCATCGCCGCCGCGGCACCTCCTCCGACCACGCTTCGCCGACTGAGCTGATAGCGGACGACATCCTCGACATCTTCGAACTGCGGGCGCGGCGCTTCGTTCATGACGAAAGTCACCTCCGTTTCCATTGCGTGGACAGGGGCATCACCGACCGAGAGGTGAGTCGGACTATAAGTAGGCATGACAACGTTGGCAAGAGTTCATTGCCACGTTGGAACCTTGCCGTCATATCCGCAGATCAGTCGATATACCAACCTTTGACAACGATGTATTGCGCTGTGTGACCAGTTAGACCTTTGGTCCCGTCGTACGACGTCCTGTCTCGTCACACGCCGCATCACACGGTGCGGGGCTTGGATCGGACCCAGGTGGCCAGTTCCGGTCATCTGACAACGGGACGACTTTCCAGGGGGAAATGGCATGACGAGTACGGCCGTAGACTTCGCGGCGATCAAGGACAAGCAGCGGACCGGATGGCAGACGGGCGACTATCCGCGGGTGGGTAACACCCTGCAGATCATCGCCGAGCTGCTGGTCGAGGCCGCGGACGTTCGCGCGGGGCAACGAGCCATCGACGTCGCGTGCGGTCAGGGCAACGCCGCGATGGCGGCGGCGCGGCGGTTCGCGGAGGCGACCGGGGTCGACTACGCGGCGAACCTGCTGGCGCAGGGGCGTGAGCGCGCGGCGGCCGAGCACCTGCCGGTCACGTTCACCGAGGGTGACGCCGAGGAGCTGCCGGTTCCGGATCAGTCCTTCGATCTCGCGCTGAGCACGGTGGGCGTGATGTTCGCGCCGGATCACCAGCGCGCGGCCGACGAGCTGGTGCGGGTGGTGCGGCCGGGCGGGAAGATCGCACTGGCATCGTGGACGCCGAGCGGGATGGTCGGGCAGCTGTTCAAGACGGTGTCGAAGTGGGCTCCGCCGCCGGCCGGTGTGCAGGCGCCGACCCTGTGGGGCACCGAGTCGCACCTGTCCGAGTTGTTCGGGGACCGGGTCGAGTGGACCGCCCTCGTCAAGCGTGAGTACGTGTTCCGGTATCACTCGCCGGAGCACTTCGCCGAGTGGTTCATGGACTTCTACGGGCCGATCACCCGCCTGGCCGGGTCGCTGGACGGTGAGGACCATCGGCAGTTCGCGGCGGAGCTTGCCGACGTACCGCGAGCGTTCGACTACGCGGAGGACGGAACGGTCGCAGCGCGGGCCGAGTACCTGGAAGCAGTCGGCGTACGGCGTTAACCAAACGCTCCACCGAATGAGGGTCTGGGGGCGACACTGGTCTCGCGCGAGGGGGTGAGACCAGTGTCGCTGATCCGTCTGTTGGGTCCCCCGGTGATCGAACCACCGGGCCGTCAACCACGAGGCAAGAAAGCGTGGGGGCTACTCGGGTACCTCCTGCTGACCGAGCGGCCCCCGAGCAGACGCCGCCTGGCCGAACTCTTCTTCCCCGACGCCGAAGATCCCCTGGCCGCCCTCCGCTGGACCCTGGCCGAACTACGCCGGGCAACCGGCATCCCCGACCTACTGACCGGCGACCCGGTAACAACCCACCTGGATCCAACAACAGTCGACGTCCTCCAACTCACCACCCATCCCGCCCAAACCGCCGGACATCCCAGCCGGGAGAGTGGTTGGGCCCACGGGGAGTTGTTGGAGGGGGTGGAGCTTGATGGTTGTGTGGAGTTCGAGTCCTGGCTCCTCCTCGAGCGCCGCCGGGTAGCCGGAATGATCGAAGCCAGACTCCGCCAGCAGGCAATCACACTGCTCGCAACCGGCCGCCCCACCGACGCGATCCCCTTCGCAGCCAAGGCAGTCACCAGCAATCCACACGAGCAGGGCAACCACGAACTGCTCGTCCGCAGCCTCGCCCAGTCAGGCGACCGGGCCGGCGCACTGCGCCAGATCGCCTTGTGCGAGGACCTGTTCCGAACCGAACTGGGGGTCGAGGTGACCGAATCCCTCCACTCGGCCGCCCTGGTCGGCACCGAGTCCGGCCCACCCCTCAGCAGCCGCGCCGCCGCCGTCAGCCAACTACAAGCCGGACGAGCCGCCCTGGTAGCCGGCGCGGTAGACGCGGGCCTCCTTTGCCTCCGGCAAGCAGCCGCATCAGCCGTCCAATGCCACGACAAAACCCTCCAAGCACGAGCACTAGCAGCCCTCGGCGGCGCCCTCGTGCACGCAATCCGCGGCCACGACGAGGAAGGCGCCATCATCCTCAACGAAGCCCTCCTGATCGCCCAGGAAGCCGGCGAACGCCCCACCGCCGTCCTGGCCCTCCGCGAGCTCGGCTTCGTCGAAGTCCAAGCCGGCCGTCGGACCACCGGCGACGAGTGGCTCAACCGCGCCCAGCACCTCTCCGAAACTCCCGAGGAGCTGTCGGCCATCCTCGGCGTACGCGGAATGAACTCCTCCGACCGATCCGACTACCCCACCGCCTTCGAGCAACTCAACGAATCCGCGGACCTAGCGGCATCCTGCGGTGATCGCCGCCAGCAAGCCTGGTCATTGTCGCTCGTCGGCCGAGCCCATCTCCTCCGTGCCGAGTACGCCGAAGCAGCCGTTGCCCTAGGCAAATCACTGGAGTTGGTCCGCCAGGAACGCTGGATCGCCTTCCAGCCCTGGCCGCAAGCACTAGCCGCCGAACTCGACCTGTACGCTGGCAAGCTCGACACAGCGTTCGACGGTTTCGAGGAGGCCTGGGCGCTGGGCTGTCAGCTCGGAGACCCTTGCTGGGAAGGGATGGCGGGCCGCGGCCTCGCCCTCCTCAACGCCGAACGAGGCGACCACCCCGCCGCCACCCGCTGGCTCGAGATCGCCTTGAACCGAGCCAGCACCGCACCAGATCGCTACCAATGGGTCCACGCCCACGTCCTCGACGCGACCATCACCGTCGCCATGGACCACTCCGAGCACGATCGCGCACTCACCCTCGCCGGTCGACTCTCAGCCCTCGCAGCTAGGTGCGACCTGCGCGAACTTCTGGTCCACGCCCAACTCCACCTCAGCCGCCTGGGCGACCGTCAGGCGGCCACCTCGGCCCGCACCCTCAGCACCGGCATCGACAACCCGGCATTACAGGACCTAATCGGTGTCGTAGGCCGCGTCGATCAGCAACTCTGAGCTCCGACCCGGCTCATTGAGCACCGCACGGATCACATGCCGCTGATCCCACCGCCCACTCCCCCACGCCAGCGCCTTCGCCAATCCGTCGAACGTCGCCGCATGCGGAGCGCCATCCGCGTCGACCCACCAAGACACCTCGACCCCGTCGACCGTGAGCTCCTCGTGCTCCCACCAGATCGCCGGCACCTCAGGCACGAGCTCGAGTACGATCGCCGGTACGTCGGCCGCCGTACCCTCACTGTCAATCTTGCCCTCGGCAACTTCCTGCGCCATCGGTACGTCGAGCAGGTCACTCAACCCGTCCGCCGCGGCACCGAACGCAACGACGAATCCACCCAGATCCGCACGCTGCAACCACATCGGGCCATCGACGACGACCGCATGACTGGCGTCGGTGACCCGGGTCAGACCGTCGTCCGCGAGCACCCGGACCTGCTCCGGCGCATCCCCCGGGAACAGCGAGAGCGTGCCGAGCCGGCTCCACAACCGCAGGATCGTGCTCTCGTCGACCTCGCGGTCCGGATCGGCGAGCCGCTCCAGCAGCAACTCGATGCCATCGGCATCGAGATCGCCGACCTCGCGGACCATGCCGACCGCCGTCCGCACCTCCGGGTCCAGCGCGGCCGTCCAGTCCGGCGCCTCGTCCAGGAACTGCGCGAGGACCGGCTCGGCATCCGGATCCGCCCGCCCGGCAAGGGGTTCGCCGTCGGCCAGCACGACCCGATCACGGATCCACCAGGCCGCGTACGCCGGTACGCCGAGTGGCCGGTCGTCCGGGCCGACGATCCGGACCTGGGTCACGAGCGCGCGCCGGAGCTCGGGCGACGAACCGAGCAGGTCGAGAACGCGCGGCCACGCATTGTCCGTGATCCAGTCGAGGTCCCGGATCGCCATCAGTTCGCCGACGGTCGCCCCGTACCGCGATCCGTCCGGAGCGACGTCGTACGCCCAATCCTCAATGCCATCGAGGTCTTTGAGGGCCTCGGGCAACTGATCGAGGGCCACGTCGGAGGCCGTGACGACACCGAGCGACGCGAGTACGCCGACTGCCTCCAGCGCGGGAAGTCCGTAGCGGTCGAGCAGCTCGCGGGCCACCGGGGCGACCTCGTCGGCATCGAGCACCTCCTCGGCCGCGGATCCGGGGATCACGAGGGCATTCGCCGGGACGAGTTCGCCGTCGGCGTCGTGCAGTACCAGGTCCGACAGCCACCAGAGGCCTTCGGCTTGGGTCGGATCGGCGGCGATCAGGGTCAGTACGGCGTACGCGATCGCGTCGGGATCATCGGCCTCGACCGAATGCTCGACGGCCGTGCGTACGGCGCTGTCCTCGAGCAAGGACCGCGGTGTCGCCGGGATCGCGCCCAGCCGCTCGAGGGCCGGGTCGACGGCGTCCGGGTGGACTACTCGTACGCCGTACTCCCCGAAGGCGGCGAGGATGTCGGTAGGGATCTCGGGGCCGGACAGGAGGAGACCGCGCACGCCGCGGACCATCCGTCCGTCGGCCAGCGGGACTGGGAGCGTGCCGAGGGATTCGCGCAGGAGTGCATCTGTGACCATGCCGGAAAGCGAGGAATACAAGGCTTTCCACCAGGCGGGCGACTCTTCCGCACCGAGCTGGTCGATCACGTCGGCCAGTTCGAGACGCCGGACCTGCAGTGCATCCAGTGCGAGGCGATCCTGTCGTGTGGATCGGATCAGGGCCGGGACGATCGGCGCGAGCACCTGGTTGAACGCGTCGTCGGCCCCTTCGACCGCGACGGCGTCCCGCGGTCGCAGCAGAGCACCGTCCTCCACCGCGCGCACGATCGGCGTCGCAGGCAGGACCGCGAGGATCTCGTCCCGCAAGGCACGATCGAGCGCCCCCGCCGCCAACCCCGTCGGCACCAACCTGAGAATGTGGTCACCGGCGTCAGCCCGATCACGAAGCAACTCCGCATACGCCCGGGCGGCCTCCGCCACAATCCGATCGGCGAGTGGGCCCTTGGCCACGTGTCGTCGGGTCGGGTCGAGGGGGAAGGTTGCCAACAGCAACGCTTCGAGTGAGAGCGTTTCGTCGGTCGGTGTCGGCGCCTGGACCACCCCAGGGAGCTGGGTGGTGAGATCACGCGGCAGCGCCCAGACCACCGACCAACTGGGCCGGGAGCGCTCTTCGGTCGGCCGGTCCGCCAGCAACTGCTCGCGTTCTTCGGCGTCGAACGTCCCTGCGGCGCGATGGATCCACCACCGGGACGCGGCGTCTTCCAGCACCCGATGCTCGTCGTCGGTCTCGATCTCGATGCGCTCGAGCCCAGGCAATGCAAGGAGAAGCGCATCGCCGGCTTCGTTGAGGAGTCGACGGACCAGCGCAGCCGCAGCCTCATTCCGAAGCGGGAGGATGACCGCAGTGTCATACCCCGCTGGCGGCTCCCCCTCCGCTTCAAACGGGAGACGCAGTACAGGCACCTGCCCATCGCGACGGCGTACTTCGGTATCGAGTCCCGCCGAGCCGAGCTCAGCGATCGCCGCCGCCGTGTCCGCCTTCGAGAAGCGCACGCCACCCGTCCGCGACAGGATCACCGGCTCGTCGGTGACCGCGAGTACGGCGGAGAACCCGACCCCGAAGCGCCCGACCGTGGCGTGGTCCCGTTTCGCGGAGGCGCGCAGGGTCGCGAGTGACTCGACCCCTTCGGCGTTGAGCGGCGTACCCGTGTTGGCGACGACGAGGGTGCTGCCGCGGAGCTCGTACAGCACCCGGCCCGGCGTTCCCGCCCGGGCAGCGGCGTCCGCGGCGTTCTGCGCGAGTTCGATCACCAGGCGGTCGACGTACCCACCGAGCGCGAGGTCCTCCTCCGCGTTCGCGTCCTCGCGGAACCGTACGGGCGCCGCCGACCACCCAGCCAGGACCCGCTCGCGAATCCCCGCCGTACCGAACACGTCGTCAGTCACCGGTGCAGTATGCCCCACCTACGCAGGCGGATATCGTGGTGCGGTGATCCCACCCGGAAGCCGGTACGTCGCCCTTGGCAGTTCGTTCGCGGCCGGGCCGGGAATCAATCCGATCGTGGACAGGCCGGCGGGTCGATCGGGCAACAACTACGCGCACCTGGTTGCGGCCGAGCTCGGGCTGGAGCTGACCGACGTCACGTACTCCGGTGCCACCACCGCGCATGTACTCGACACCCAGCAAGACAACGCGCCGCCGCAGCTCGACGCGCTCACGCCGGACACGCGACTCGTCACGATCACCGTCGGCGGCAACGATCTCGACTACATCGGGACGTTCATCCGGGGCAGCTTCCTCAACACGGTTGCCAAGCCCGCGAGCATCTTCGGTCGCCGGGTCGCGAACCGGATCCGGGCCCGGGTGAGCTACCTCAAGGAGGACGCGGAGTACGCCGCGGTCGCCGACGCCCTCACGACCGTGGTCGAGCGGACCCGCGAGCGCGCTCCGGAAGCACGCGTCCTGCTGGTCGACTACCTCACCCTCGTCGGCCCGAGCACCCGCCCGCGCCTCGACGTACCTCTCAACGAGGAACAACTGCCGAGCGTTGCGATGATGGCCGACGGCCTGGCGGCGGCCTTCGCAAAGGCCGCCGCAGCAACAGGCGCTGACCTGGTCACAGCCTCAGCCGCAAGCCGGGACCACGCGATCGGCTCCCCAACGCCCTGGACCACCGCCTACTCAAGAGGCCTCTTCAGCCCCCTGACCGGCTTCGTCCCCTACCACCCCAACGCCGCGGGCATGCGCGCCGTGGCCGACCTGGTCGTCGAAACCCTCCGCGCCTGACCGCCGAGGGTCAGGACGGGGTGTGGACGTAGGGGGTTGTGGTGGTTACTGCCTGGAAGCCGAGGCGTTGGAGGATTGGGGAGCTGTCGTCGGAGGCGTCGACGTGCAGGTACTTGTAGCCGAGCTCTGACGCGCGGGCGGCGCGGACTGCGACCAGCGCCTTGTAGATGCCCTTGCCGCGCCACTCGGCGAGCGTCGAGCCGCCCCAGAGGCCGGTGAACTCGGTGCCCTTCTTGTAGACCGCCCAGGCGGCCGAGACGACCTCGCCGTCGGCCTCGGCGACGAAGATGTCGGTGCCGGTCGCATGACGTCGGACCAGATCGTCCGTGAGCCAGGACCAGTCGTCGTTCCAGACGGTCGACTCCATCGCGGCGATGCGCTCGAAGTCGGCGCGGTCGTTGACGAGATGAATGCTGATGCCGTCGACGGACTCGCGACCGCGGAGCCGCTCGACGATGTCGGCGCTCTCAGCGACGAGGACAGTCTCCTGCTCCTCCGGCTCGAACCCAGCGGCCCGCAGCCGCTCCGGCAGGTCGGCGGGCTGGTCGTGACCACGCAGTTTCCACTCGACGGACTGACCCTTGGCCGCGAAGTAGTCCCGCTGCCGCGCGATCAACGCGTCGATCTCGGCGCTGTCGAGGCCGTCCAGCGTCCGGTAGCTGACGAACCCACGGTTCGGGTACTCGACCCGGATCACCGGTCCGTCCATGCTCGTCGGCACGTCCGCGCTCTCACTGGCCCCTCGCAGCTGCTCGTCGTACACCGCCAGCAACTGCCCCACCTGGTCACTCTTCGCATCAGTCACGGGAGGACTCTCCCATGTCCGAGCGCCAGCTGCCGGTCTATTCGACGGTGCTCAAACCCCTGACCACTGCGAGTAGCCGGGTGCGCGCCGTCCAGCGACGACGCGGGCGACGGCGACCACCACCGGCGGGCTGGCTCAGGCCGTGCTTGTTCTCCGGCTTGGCCTCGATGTTGTGGCTCAGCGACACCATCAGGTTCAGCGGTTCCATGCGTCCGTCCTCCGCTCCGTGGGGCCCCGCTCCGGGGGCGCCTTCACAGATACGTCGGACTAGCCGGCGCGTTTTTGACATGCCGGGCCGAAATCGTCCAAAAGAATTCAGCCGGGCTGTTGCTCGGTGGCTTGAAGCAGGCGGCGCAGCAGCGCCTCGACGCGGATGCGGTCGTCGGACGAGAGGTGATGGATCAGCTCTTCTTCGACCTGCTGGATCTGGCCGACGCCGCGTTCCCAGATCTCGTGACCGGCCGGCGTCAGGGTCGCGACGACCTTGCGGCGGTCATCGCGATCGTGGGAGCGCTCGACGTACCCACGGCGCTCGAGCGCGTCGAGGCGGTTGGTGAGCGCGGCCGGCGACATGCTCAGCAGCTTGGCGAGCTGCCCCGGAGTTGCCTGGTACGGCGTCCCGCCGCGGCGCAGCATGTGGAGCGTCTTGAACTCCCACCACTGCAATCCGAACTTCGCGAGCACGGCGTCACGATGCCGATCGAGGTAGCGGGCCAGGGCCTGGAGTCTGACCGCGATGCCTTCGACCTGGCGATCCAGCTCGGGCCACTCCTCGGACCAGAGGTCGACATGGTCATCTACCCAATCCTTCACCCGTCGAACTTTTCACCAGCTGAAGGTTAGTTGTCAAATATTTCGACGTCGAAATACCCTCTAGGTCATCCATTCGCAGCTCTTGTGAGGACCTGACCATGGCTGAGCTCTCCGTACAGGACGTCATCACCGCCGCTACCCGGCTCCGGCTCGGGGCCCAATGGGATGCGGCTGCCGCCTTGCTCCGTGCGACCGACTCTCAGGCCCCGGCGGAGCGGCGCGCGATCGCAGTGGCTCTCGCCGAGGTGTTGGTCGATCAGGACTTCGCCCAGCTGACCGATCACGGTGGGGAGGCTCTCGCAGCGGCCACCCAAGCCGTCGACACGTTGCCGGACGCAACAAGCTCCTGGGACGTCGAGATGCTTCGGCTGCGGAAGGACTACAGCAGGGAGCTCTTCAGGAAGGACGACTCGGCGGACGGCGAGCGCGTCGCGAAGGAACTGGCGGCCGGCTTCGACGGGCTACAAGCCACGGCCCCGGACAATGCGCGGCAGGGTATGGCGTTCTTCTATGCGGGGCTGGTCGCCGACCACTTCCTGACTGACCCGGACCAGGCGTATGCCTGCTACCGCGAAGCCCTCGACTGCGGCGACGACCTGGTCGGTTCGTTTGCGCTGCGGCATCTCGGGGATCACGCTCACACGGCCGGGGATCTGAAGCTGGCTCGGGAGCAATGGGAGCTGTCGACCGAGGTCCGGCAGGAGGCTGGATTTCTCTTCGGCGTGCTGGCTCAGCAAGCACTCCTGGCGTCGTTGCTGAGCGACGAAGGGGACGCCGCCGGGTCCCGGGCGCTGGCCGGCGAGATCAATCGGTGGGCTCGGCAGCTCAGGTTGCCTTACCTCATCGGGCAGACCGACGACCTGATGGCTTGATGGAATACTCGCCGGATGATCTATCGGTTCTCGGTAGGACGGCTGGAATGTGTGGTCGTCAGTGACGGCCAGCCGCAACCGCCGTGGGAGCCGCCGCTCGACCAGTACTTCACGCCAGAAGCCGGAGTCCCAGAAGACGAGCTGCAGGCAGCCGCGACCGACGAGGGCCGCTCCACGCTGACGTGCGGCTACAACTGTCTCTTCATCAAAACGTCAGACGGCCTGGCGGTCGTGGATACCGGGCTCGGGGCAAGCTTTCTCGGGTACGGCGAGTACATCGAGCCGTTGGTCGGCAAGCTCGAAGGTGGCATGGCCGGAGCCGGCTTCTCCCGGGGTGACCTTGCAGCGGTGGTCTTCACCCATCTCCATCAGGACCACGCGCGCGGTGCGACCTGGTCGGGTGAGGTCAGGTTCCCGGCGGCCACGGCGTACGCACACGCCTCCGAGGTCGCCTTCTGGTCCGAGCCGCTCGAGCTGCCCTCCGCACTCCCCCACGTCGACGCCGCGCGGGCAGCGATTCGCGAGTTCGGCGCCAAGCTGCAGCCCTTCGAGCACGGCGCCGAACTCCTGCCCGGAGTGCACGCCGTCGCGGCGACCGGCCACACGCCAGGACACACAGCGCTGCTCCTCAAGTCCGGCGAAGAGCAGTTGCTCTGCGTCGGCGACACCTTCTACGACCCGCTGCAGCTAACTCATCCCAACTGGGCTACGCCCTGGGACCTAGATCGGTCCAGCTCGATCGCTTCCCGCCGACGGATCCTCGAGTGGGCCGCCGACGAACGCCTCCTGCTCCACGCGTATCACCTCCCGTTTCCAGGACTAGGCCGCGTCAGTCGCAACGGCACGTCCTTCACCTGGCAACCGGTAGACCGAACAGAGCAGGTACGCCGGGGCTGAAGGCAACATGATCCGGCGGCCGACCCGGCGCAGCTAGCCCGACCGAGTTGAAGAGCGCATCGGCGTTCAGGGTGGTGACCTCCGCGGAGTAAAGGATCCACGGCGGATGGTGGTTGGGAAGGTAAAGACCACGGTGGTTATGGAGACCCCACCGCGCAGTCAGGAAGTCCTCCAGCGGGCCCAACGAAAGGCGAGAACCCAGCTCCACGCCGATAGTCGAGCTCGCATGGACACCAGGCCACCGAAGCGTCGACGTATAGGTGTGATGACTGCCGTCGCGAGTGTGGCTCATCCGGGCCCAGCGGTACGGAAGCCCGAAGACGGCCCGTGCGGTTGCAACCACCGCCAGCCGATCGGCATCAAGGCTGAGAAAGACCACTCCCCGCCGGCCGGTCGCATCAACGGAGTACAGGCGCACATTCGTTTCTAGGAAAGATCCTAGATATGGAACGGCGGGCCCGTGCGGCAGCCCGGTATCGACCATCCGGAACGGCACCAGGCCGACGTACGTGCGCCCTTCGAAGGTGTCCGGGCGAGTGCCTGCCGGGAAGAAGTGCGCGACGTCGGCTGGGTCGACCGCCCAGTGCAGGAACGTCAGATCGAGCCAGCGCTGCCGCAGAATCCGCGGTCGTCGCAGCTCAGGCGGCGTCGGCCAGCCGGTCAAGGTTCAGTCGACGGTCGGCCGCACTGAGCAGGTCGGTTTGCCGTCGTTGAGTTCGCAGACGATGTACGGCGTACCTCCGGACTCGGCCGGTCGCCACGGCATCACCGCGTCGCCGGTGAGGAGGGCGTCCAGGGTCTGGAGCTCCGGGTCGCGTTGCTCGGCGTGGTGGTGGTAGCCCGCCGCCCCCAAGGCCAGCGCGATCGCCATCCCGAGCAGGTTCACCTCGGTCGGCCCCTCCGGCGCGACCGAACCCTCCGCCGGCTCGAGCTTGATGCCGTGTTCCGGGACCTCGACGATCTGCGCGATATACCTACCAGCGGTCATGCGCCTGAGCGTAACCCCAGCGGTCAGCCGCTGTCCGCTACTCCCCCTAGTGTCTGAGGCATGGAGTTTTCACAGGCAGAACTGGACGACTTGCAGCGGCGCCTGGATGCGACCAGGTGGCCGGATCAGCTACCCGGTGTGGAGTGGTCGTACGGCGTTGAACGCGGCCGGCTGCAGGACGTGGTCGAGTATTGGCGTACGTCGTACGACTGGCGACGCTTCGAGAACAAGCTCAACGCCTACCCACAGCACGTGACCGAGATCGACGGCCAGCAGGTCCACTTCGTCCACACGACGTCAGGTGGGATTCCGCTGCTCCTCATGCACGGCTGGCCCGGATCGGGCACCGACTTCCTCGACCTGATCGAACCGCTCCAGGACACGTTCGATCTCGTCATCCCGACGATGCCCGGCTTCGGTCTCTCCGGGCCGACCACCGCGACCGGCTGGGGTACCGAGCGGATCGCCAAGGCCTGGGTGACGTTGATGGAACAGCTCGGTTACGAGCGGTACGGCGTGCACGGCTACGACTGGGGTGGGCGGATCGCGCCGGTCCTCGCGCGACTCGTTCCGGACCGGGTGATCGGCCTGCACCTCGACGGCTACCTCGCGTTCCCGAAGGGCGAGGACCTGACCGAGGCGGAGCAGCAGCGACTGAGTGGGCTCGACAAGTGGCAGAGCGAGCGCTCCGGCTACGCCGCGATCCAGAGCACGCGGCCACAGACGCTTGCCTACGCACTCAACGACTCCCCCGTCGGCCAACTCGCCTGGAACCTGGAGTGGTACGACGATTACGGTAACAAGGTCGGTGCCATCAGCAACGATCAGATCCTCGACTCCGTCACCCTGACCTGGTTGACACGGACCGCCGGATCCTCCGGACGGATCTATCGCGAGGCCCAGGACTCGTGGGGCGCCGAGGTCGACTACTGCCCGGTCCCGACCGAGCTCGCGGTGTTCCCTGGCGACTCGACTGTGCGCAAACTCGTCGAGCGAGAGCTCAACGTCGTTCATTACAACGAGTTCGACCGCGGCGGTCACTTCGCCGCGCTGGAGGCCCCCGACCTGGTGATCGAGGACCTCCACGCCTTCTTCGGCAAGCTCTAGGAGGAGAAGGCCGCGTCGAACGAGGCGGTCGGCGGGTCGAACGCGAGCTTGCGGACGAACTCGACCGCCTCGGCGGCGCCGACCAGGCGATCCATGCCGGCGTCCTCCCACTCCACCGAGATCGGGCCGTCGTACCCGATCGTGTTCAGCATCCGGAAGCACGCCTCCCAGGGGACGTCGCCATGTCCGGTGGACACGAAGTCCCAGCCGCGACGCGGGTCGCCCCAGGCGAGGTGCGAACCCATCCGCCCGTTGCGGCCGTTGCCGACCTGGCGCTTCGCGTCCTTGCAGTCGACGTGGTAGATCCGGTCTTTGAAGTCCCACAGGAACCCGACCGGGTCGAGGTCCTGCCAGACGAAGTGCGAGGGGTCCCAGTTCAGCCCGAAGGCCGGCCGGTGACCGATCGCGTCCAGGGTCGCGGTGGTCGACCAGTAGTCGTACGCGATCTCCGACGGATGCACCTCGTGCGCGAACCGCACGCCGACCTCGTCGAACACGTCGAGGATCGGGTTCCACCGGTCCGCGAAGTCCTTGTAGCCGGCCTCGATCATGTCCGGTGGCACCGGCGGGAACATCGCGATCGTCTTCCAGATCGAGGAACCGGTGAAGCCGACGACCACGTCGACGCCGAGCGCCCGCGCGGCCTGGGCCGTCGTCTTCATCTCCTCCGCGGCGCGCTGCCGGACGCCTTCCGGATCACCGTCGCCCCAGATGTGCGCGGGCAGGATCGCCTCGTGCCGCCGGTCGATCGGATCGTCGCACACCGCCTGGCCGAGCAGGTGGTTCGAGATCGTCCAGACCTTCAGGTTGTGCTTCTCCAGGATGTCGATACGGTCGCGGACGTACGCCTCGTCCTCAGCGGCACGTCGTACGTCGAGATGGTCACCCCAGCAGGCGATCTCCAGCCCCTCGTACCCCCACGAGGACGCCAGCCGCGCCACCTCCTCGAACGGTAGATCGGCCCACTGGCCGGTGAACAACGTGATCGGTCGAGCCATGTCCTCTTCTCCTTGTCAGGTGGACTTGCCGGTCCAGCCGGGGCGAGCTGTACATCACAGGGGTCTCCGGTGCCGCCCGGAGCGCGGGGCGGCACCGGAGACAGCCGCCACGGGAGACGCGCTGCCGAATGCCCCGGATGGGGCCGAACCAGCCGGGGCGGCGGCAGGTATACGGATGCGTTCTCCCATGGCGACGTCATCAGGCCGGCCTGGCCTTCAGGTCATTGCCAACCGCGGTCAGCAAGGTGCGTGCCGGTACGTCGCGAACTGTCCGGGCCTGGGCCAGGAACAGCTCGAGCGCGACGAGCGCGACCAGCCGGCGGTTGGCGCGGGCAGCGATACCGAGCTGCACCTTCATCACGGTGGCCGTTGCCAGCGGCACCTTTCCGGCCAGCCGGTAACGGTCCACCAGCTTGACGGCTTCGGCGTACGACGTGACGACGGTGAACGGCACCGTGGTCACCGAGCTGTTGCCGGCGGCATCCAAGGCGGTCGCGGTCAGCTTGTGCGCACCGAGTCCGAGCACCACGCCGTCGAGCTTCCCGACGACGGGCTTGCCGTCCACCGCCAGCGTGACTCCGGCCGGCCCCGACAACGCGTCCGCCGCCGTCGCGGCGACTGTCGCGGTCGACGCCACTCCGAGTGAGCCGCCACTCGTGAGGCCGGTGACCGTGGTGGACGGCGGGGTGCGGTCGATCTTGACCGAGACCGACGAAGGCTCCGAGACATTGCCCGCCGTGTCACTCGCTCGGACCGTCACCGTGTGCGTCCCATCGGCGGACAGCGTCACCGGTGCCGTGTACTCGGACCAGACGTCGCCCGCCTTCTGCTCCACGTAGACCTGACCACCTTGGTCATCGATCGCCATCGCGGTCGCAGTCACCGGCCCGGTCCACCACCCCGCGAGACCTGATGGGGTCGACGGGTTGAGCGACAACGTCACCGCCGGAGCGACCGTGTCCCGGACCAGCTTGAAGTAGTCGAACTTCGCCGTCTTCGAGGCAGCCTGATCCACACCGAAGGCGTAGACACCGAAGGACGCCGATCCGAGCGCGGCGTTGGTCACCGGTGGAAGCGCGGTCCACGCCAAACCGTCCGCGCTGTACGAGCCGGTGAACGTGGACCCGGACTTCGCCAGCCGGAGGTACCAAACGCCCTGACCAGGCTCGGGTGCGTTCGGCTGTGGCGATTGAACGACGTCCCCGACCTCACTACGAAGCTCGATACCTCGGGTGACAGTCGACCCAGCGGCGTTGCTGGTGAGGTAGTCCAGCTTCACGTAATTCGCGTCATCGGCGTAGACCATCAGCCCCGCCTGCTGGTACGCCTCGTTGAACGACGACCCGTCCACCTTCGTCTCGATCGTCCAATCGCCGTCCGGTACGGGCTGGAGCATCAAGTTGCGCGGGTTCGTCGCTGTCCCGCCGTAGATGTCGCCCTTGCCGGTGTCGATCTCGAGCGACTCCCCGGCGACCCGGAAAGCGGCAGGATCCGGTCGTACGACGTCAGTCCACCGACAGGCGTCCAGCGTCGTACCGGTGAACTCGTCGTCCGGCGCCGGCTGCTCGGCCGTGTCGTCCGGCGTGATCGTGAAGTAGTCGAACGACGCCGTGATCGGCAACGCCTCGGTCCGGTTGGCCAGGCCGAACAGACCGATCCGGGGATTGGTGATCCCGGCCAGTTGCTTGGTCTCCGGCATCTCGGTGAAGGTCGCCCCATCAGCGCTGTACGACGCCGTCAGCGACGACCCGTCCGAGGTGAACCGCACCCACACCGTGTCCGGGTACGCCGCGCCGAGGTTGGCCGTGTTCGACGCCGCGACCTCGTTCGGTACGCCGCCTTCCTCACGGATGAACTGGAAGATCCGGTCAGCGGCCGAGGCCGTCGTGGACCGGGCCTGCAGCACCATCTTCGCGTAGTTGTCGTCGTCGCCATACACGATCAGTCCGGCTTGTTGGTAGGCCAACCGCGCTGGCAGCGTGACCTTCGTGGTCGCCTGCCAGGCACCCGCCGGCAGCGGTTGCAGCACGATGTTCGGCGTGCCCGTGTTCCCGGTGCCGTAGATGTCGGTCGCCGTCAGCGGGATCGACAGCTTGCCATCGGCAACCGACAACTCCTGGTTGCCCCGGACAACCTCAGACCATCGGCCGGAGTCCAAAGCGGCTCCATCGAACCCGTCGGAGCGGCCGGATAGACAGGTCGGCAACGACGGCGAGTCGACCGTGATCACGGTCTTCGCCGTCCCGGCAGCACCACGTGCATCGGTCACGGTAGCTGTGGCCGTGAAGCTGCCAGCGGTTGTGTAGGTGTGGCTCACCGTGGCTCCGGTGGCCGTGCCGCCGTCGCCGAAGCTCCACGCATACGTCAACGGCAGGTCGCCCTCGGGATCGGTCGCCGCCGCGGTGAAGTCGACCTGCAACGGAGCCTTGCCTTGGGTGGCGGACGGCGTGACCGTCACCGCTGGGCGTTCGTTCTCCGTCACACCCTTCCCGATGAAGCGCACCCAGTTGACGTTGAGCTGGCCCGTGGTCTTGACGAAGTACAGCGGCCCGCTCGTCAAGGAGGCACCGCTGACACCGCCGGTGAAGTCGCCGTACGTCTGCCAGCCGCCCGTCGGAGCCACCTGGATCGTCGCGACGACGGGGCCATCGGTCGGTGATCCTTGGCGGACCTCGACGGTCGCTCCCGCGTCAGGGGAGGCAGCGCGCAAGGCGATCTGGTTGATGTTGGTCAGGTTCGTCGGCTTCCAGCCCCACCAGTCGCCGTCCTCGATGAACCCGATGTTCTTCCCACCGCCGGCCGTGTCGCCGGTGTCCTCGACCTGCACGCCACCCGTGGATCCGGGTCCGCCGGTCTCACTGAAGAACTCGGCCTCCCGGGTCTTGGGCTGCAGCTGGACCACCTTCTGTGTGGTGATCGCGCCGGTCCCGGGTGCGCCCTTGTCCGTGTAGGTCACGGTGACGATGCCGAAGATGTTCGCGCCCACATGCCCCTGGTCGCCGGGCAGCGGGAACGTGCCCTCACACCCGTGGTACTGCTCGTAGGGATGCGCGTGCTCGTCATGCCCGAGGGCCGGTTGCGTGACCACGTCCTGGCAGTCGACCGTCCCGTCCTCGGGATCGGTGACCGTCACCTTGTAGTGGATCGTGTCGCCGAAGTCGAAGAACCCACCGTCGGCCGGCGCCTCCACGGTGATGGTCGGAGCGGTGTTCCCGGCGGTGATGGTCCGGTTCGAGACCGCCGTACGTCCGTCCGGATCGCTGACGGTCAACCGGGCCGTGAAGACACCGGCAGTGGCATAGGTGTACGACGGTTTCGCCTCGGTGCTGTCCGTCGTACCGTTCCCATCGAAGTCCCAGGCCAGCGTCACCGGCTGCCCATCCGGATCACGTGATCCGGTTGAGTCGAAGGCGACGGTCAACGGCACCGGTCCAGACGTCTTGTCGGTGCTGAACTGCGCGATCGGCGCTCGATTCCCTTGTACGTAGTCGATCCGGTAGATCCCGGAGTCGGCATTGTTGCCGCCGAACCCGCTCCCCCACTCGATCACGTACAGCGCGCCGTCCGGTCCGAACTGCAGTGCGTGCGGCCGGATGAAGTTCATCTCCTGCAGCATCCGGGACACGTCGGCCACGCCGGTCCGGTCGTCGTTCAACTGCACCGAGAACAGCCGGCTGTCGTTCCAGTCCGCCCAGACCGCCTTGCCGTCGAAGTACGCCGGCCATTTGCGATCAGACGTGCTGTCAGCGTTGAACTGGTACGCCCCGCTCGTCATCGGCGCACCACTGCCACCGACTTCCGGGACTCCGGTCGTGGACTTCCCCATCCAGAGGTCCGCGGGAATTGCCGCCGGCAACTGAGTGATACCGGTGTTGTTCGGCGACTCGTTCACCGGCGCGTTGCAGTTGAACGTGGCACCCGACGTACCGGTCGCGAAGTCGTAGTCGTTGTACGGCGTGTTCGCGCCGACGCAGTACGGCCACCCGTAGAAGCCCGGCTTGTCGAGGATGTTCCACTCGACCCGGCCGTCCGGTCCGCGGGTCGGCGAGACCGCGCCGGCGTCCGGTCCGTAGTCCGCGACGAAGAGGTGGTTCGTGGTCGGGTCGATGCCGATCCGGAACGGGTTCCGGAAGCCCATCGCGTAGATCTCCGGCCGGGTCTTCGCCGTACCCGCTGGGAACATGTTGCCGGCCGGGATCGTGTACGTACCGTCTTCCGACGGATGGATACGCAGGACCTTGCCGTTCAGGGCGTTGCTGTTGGCGGCACTGCGCTGCGAGTCCCAGGCCGCGCGACCCGCTCGCTCGTCGATCGGCGCGTAACCGTCGGAATCGAAGGGATTGCTGTTGTCGCCGGTGGCAATGAAGAGGTTGCCGTTGCCATCGAACTCGAGCGCCCCACCGGCATGGCAGCACTGCTCGCGCTGCGTGTCGATCCGCAGCACCTGCTTCTCACTCGCCAGGTCAAGAGTGTCACCAGTCAGCGTGAACCGGGAGACGCGGTCGAACGGTTCGGTGCCCGCCGGCGAGTAATAGAGATAGACGAAGCCATTCGTCGCGAACGCCGGATCCAGGGCGATCCCGAGCAGCCCGAACTCCTGGCCGGTGTAGACGTTCAGCGTCGCGGCGGTCACCACGGAGCCGTCGGTCCTGACGACCTTCACCGCGCCGTTCCGGTCGATGTAGAAGACCCGGCCGTCCTGAGCAACGGCCAGTTCCATCGGGTTCGACGTGTCGTCGTCCAGCGTCACCTTCTCGTAGCTCTCGCTGAGCGACGCACCACAGTCGGCCGGCTCGACACCGGCAGCCGTCTTGATGCCGCCGAGGAGCAGGTTCTTGAAGGTGGGATCGGCGTACGACTCGATCGTGTGGCCCATGCCCGTGTACCAGGCCCGGCCGCCGTCGTAGTCCTGGCACCAGGTGATCGGGTGCTCCGGGCCCATGTTCCCGCCCGTGTACGACGTTTCGTCCAGCGAGGCGAGCACGTGAACGGCGCCGCGCGGGTTGGTGCGGTAGTTGTACCACTCGTCCGTCCGCGGCCAGAGCGTCGGAGCGCCGGCGGTGGACGGGTGCGCGTGGTCTTCCACCTTCACCGTCGCGTTCGGCGTACCGGCGGGGTGGCTGTCGAAGTAGCTGCCGACGAGCTGGCCGTACCACGGCCAGTCGTACTCGGTGTCGGACGCGGCGTGGATACCGGCGTACCCGCCACCGCCGCGGATGTACCGCTCGAAGGCGGCCTGCTGGTCGGCGTTCAGGACGTCGCCGGTCGTGGACAACCAGATCACGACCTCGTACTTGGCCAGCTCGGTGTCGTTGAACATCGACGCGTCCTCGGTCGCGGTGACCGTGAAGTCGTTGGCCGCGGCGAGGTCGGTGATGGCCTGGATCCCGGCCGGGATCGAGTCGTGCCGGAACGCGGCGGTCTTGCTGAAGATCAACGCGTTGAAGGTCTCGTCACCGTGGCCGGGATGGGCCCGGGCGGGTAGCGGCGACAACATCGCCGCGATCAGGGCGAGCACGAGAACACCTATCACTGTGCCGTGCCTGCGTAGCTGGATCATGCGGAGCTCCTCATGGGTCGGACAAGGTGCGCGCTCCATCGATTCCGGGGCGGGAAAGACCCCAGCTACTACAAGTCCCGTGCTCTGCCCTGCGCGGGAGTTACAACAACTGGATCAGCGAACGCCGAGCAGGTGCTCCATCGCCAACTGGTCCAGCTTCTCGAACCCGAGACCGCGCTCGGCCAGCGCTTCCCGGTCGTACTTCTCGGCCCGGAGATCGGCCAGGCTCTCACCCTCGGCCAGGGTGGGCTCGGACAACTCCGCGACCCGTGCGACGGCGAGTGCTTCCGCCACCTCCGGGTCGGCCCGGAACGCCTGCACCTTGTCGCGCAGGATCAGGTAGTTCCGCATACAACCCCGCGCGGTCTCCCAGACGCCTTCCTCGTCCTCGGTCCGCGGCGGCTTGTAGTCGAAGTGGACGTGCCCGTCGTACGCCGGGTAGCTTCCGGACCCCAGCAGTACGTCGACCGTCCAGAAGGCCTCCCGCAGGTTGCCGGCACCGAACCGCAGGTCCTGGTCGAACCGCGGACCGTGCTGCCCGTTGAGGTCGATGTGGTACAGCTTCCCGTGCCACAGCGCCTGCGCGATTCCGTGCGCGTAGTTGAGCGAGGCCATCTGCTCGTGCCCGACCTCGGGGTTGATCCCGACCAGCTCGGGATCGGCGAGATCGTTGATGAAGGCAATCGCATGCCCGATCGACGGCAGCAGGATGTCACCGCGCGGCTCGTTCGGCTTCGGCTCGATCGCGAAACGGATGTTGTAGCCCTGCTCCCGCACGTACGCGCAGAGCAGGTCCATCGACTCCTTGTACCGATCCAGCGCCGCCCGCACGTCCTTCGAGCCACCGGACTCCGCGCCCTCGCGACCGCCCCAGAGGACGTACGTCGTCGCCCCCAGCTCGGCTGCGAGATCGACGTTGCGCAGCACCTTCGCCAGCGCCAGCCGCCGTACCTGGCGATCGTTTGCGGTCAGGCCGCCGTCCTTGAAGACGGGGTGCGCGAACAGGTTCGTGGTCATCATCTCGACGCCCATACCGGTGTCGGCGAGCGCCTTCTGGAACCGGTCCAGGGTCTGCTTACGGGTCGCGTCGTTCGGTACGACGTCGTCGTCGTGGAACGTGACCGCCGCGGCGCCGAGCTCGGCGAGCTTCTCGACCGCGTGCACCGGGTCCATCGCCGGGCGGACCGCCGTACCGAAGACGTCGACACCTTCCCAGCCGACGGTCCACAGACCGAAGGAGAACTTGTCGTCCTTGGTCGGGGTGTAGTCATTCATTCAGGGATCTCCTGCCATTGTCGGGATGCCGAACTGGCCTCGACCGCGGCCAGCACCCGCTGGACACGCAGCCCGTCGGCGAACGACGGGACCGGATCGGCGCCTTCGGCGATCGCGGTGACCAGGTCGACGACCTGATGGGTGAACCCGTGCTCGTAGCCGAGCAGATGGCCGGGTGGCCACCAGGCTGCGACGTACGGGTGGTCGGGTTCGGTGGCGAGGATGCGGCGGAAGCCCGCCGTCCTCGAGTCTTCGGTGGCGTCGTAGAAGTGCAGGAGGTTCATGTCCTCGAAGTCGAACGCGAGGCTGCCCAGGCTGCCGTTGATCTCGATCCGGATCGCGTTCTTCCGGCCGGTGGCGAACCGGGTCGCCTCGAAGACGCCCAGCGCACCGGAGCGGAAGGTGGCCAGGAACACCGCCGCATCGTCGACCGTGACCGGTCCGCGTTCGGTGCCTGCCGTACCGGCCAGACCGGAGTGTTCGGCGGCGACCGGGCGCTCCTTCACGAACGTCTCGAGCCGGGCGCTCACCTCACCGATGGTGTCGCCGATGATGTACTGCGTCATGTCGATGATGTGCGCGCCGATGTCGCCGAGCGCCCCGGAGCCGGCCTTCTCCTTGTCCAAACGCCAGGACAGCGGCGCCTCCGGGTCGGCGATCCAGTCCTGCAGGTACTGCGCCCGGACGTGCCGGATCGTTCCCAGTTTGCCCTCGGCAACGAGCTGGCGGGCCAGCCCGATCGCCGGCACCCGGCGATAGGTGAACCCGACCATCGACCTGATCCCCTTGGCCGCCGCCGCCTCGGCCGCGGCGGTCATCGCCTCGGCCTCCTCGACGGTGTTGGCCAGCGGCTTCTCGCACAGGACGTGCTTGCCGGCCTCCAAGGCTGCGATCGCGATCTCGGCGTGGCTGTCGCCCGGCGTGCACACGTCGATCAGCTGGATGTCGTCGCGGCCGAGCAGCTTGCGCCAGTCGGTCTCGGTCTCGGTCCAGCCGAGCTTCGTCGCGGCCGCGCTGACGGCCTCGGCGTTGCGCCCACAGAGCACGTTCATGGCGGGGTTCAGCGGCAGGTCGAAGAAGCGCGGCGCGCTCCGCCAGGCCTGCGAGTGGGCCGCGCCCATGAACGCGTAGCCGATCAGGCCGATGCCCAGGTCAGTCATAACTCTCCTCTAGCTCTCGATTCAGCTCTCGAACGCGGTCGGCATGTACTGGTCCACGTTGTCCTTCGTCACCACCGGCGCGAACAACTGGACGGTGCGCGGCACCTCGACCTCCACCAGGTCGCCGAGGGCCTTCTTCTGCACCAGCAGCCGGGCCAGCCGGATGCCGTCCGCGCCCTGCGTGGACGGGTAGATGACGGTGGCCTTCAGCAACGAGTTGCCGGACTTGATGTCCCGCATCACGTTCGCCGAGCCGGCCCCGCCGACCACGAAGAACTCCTTGCGGCCGGAGTTCTTGATCGCGGCCATCACGCCGACACCCTGGTCGTCGTCGTGGTTCCAGATCGCGTCGATCTTCGGCGCCGCCTGGAGCAGGTTGGCCGCGGCCTTCTCACCGGACTCGACCGTGAACTCGGCCGCGACCCGGTTGGTCACCTTCAGGCCGCAGTCGGCCAGCGCTTCCTTGAAGCCCTTGCTGCGGTCCTGAGTCAACGGCAGCGAGTCGATTCCGGCGATCTCGGCGACCACCGCGTCCTTCTTGCCCTTCAGTTGCTGGCAGACGTAGGTACCGGCCGAGACGCCCATCCCGTGGTTGTCACCGAGGATCGTCGTCCGGGCGGCGAACGGGCTGTCGAACTCGCGGTCCACGTTCACGACCGTGATCCCGGCCTCCATCGCCTTGGTCGCGACCGGGGTGAGCGCGGCGCCGTCGAACGGCAGCAGCACGATCGCGTCCACCTTCTGGTTGATGAAGGTCTCGACCTGGCTGATCTGCAGGTTCACGTCGTTGGTGCCCTCGGCAACGAGCAGCTCGACGTCGGAGTACTTCTTCGCCTCGGCCTGGGTCGCCTTGGTGATCGCGCCCATCCAGCCGTGGTCGGCGGCCGGCGCGGAGAAGCCGATCTTGACCTTCTTGCCGGGCTCGTCGTTCTTGACGCCGGCCGCGGCCTGCGGCGCGGTGTCGCCGTTGTCCTCGGCTTTCGGGGTGTTGCTGGTACAGGCCGCGAGCGCGAGCACGCTCAGGCCTGCCATGACCAGTGTTCGGGCGGGACGTGCGGACATCTTTGTCCTCCTCTTAGGTGCTGGTGCTACGTGCGGCCAGACGCTGCTGGAGAAGAACGGCGATCACGATGATCACGCCCTTCGCCACTGACTGTGCGGAGATACTGAGATTGTTGAGCGTGAAAACGTTGTTCAGCGTCGTGAAGATCAGTACGCCGATCACCGTGCCGACGATCGTGCCCCGGCCACCGGACAGCAGCGTGCCGCCGATCACCACGGCCGCGATCGCGTCCAGTTCGTACAACTGACCGTGGGTCGAGCTACCGGTCGTCGTCCGGGCCATCAGCATCACCGCGGCGATCCCGCAGCACAGCCCGGCCAGGACGTACAGCGCCACCGTGTGCCGCTGGACCTTGATCCCGGCCAGCCGCGCGGCCTCCGCGTTCCCGCCGACGGCGAAGGTCCGGCGGCCGAAGGTGGTCCGGTTCAGCACCACCCAGCCGGCCGCGGCGACCAGCAGGAAGATCCAGACCAGCACCGGTACGCCGATCAGCGAGCCGCCGAAGAAGTCCACGAACGAGTTCACCGTGATGATCTGGGTCCGCCGGTCGGAGATGATCTCGGCCAGACCACGAGCCCCGGCCAGCATCGCCAGCGTCGCGATGAACGGCACGATCTTGCCGTAGGCAACGAGTAGCCCGTTGACCAGACCACAGGCGGCGCCGACCAGGAGCGCCGTACTGACCATGAAGATCCAGTGGAAGTCGGCGGCCAGTTGCTGGGTCGCCAGCGTGGTCGCCCAGACCGAGGCGAGCGCGACCATCGCGCCGACCGAGAGGTCGATACCGCCGCCGGTGATCACGAACGTCATGCCGATGCTGACCACGCCGATCACCGCGGCCAGCCGCAGGATCGTCAGCACGTTGGCACCGGTGGCGAACGTGTCGCCCGCGGTGGCGACGCCGACGATGCACAGCACGACGAGGGCCACCACCAGGCCGAGGTTGCGGCCCATCCCCGTTCTCAGCAGGTTGCCGGAGCGCGGCGCGGCCGGCGGGGTGACCGTCGCCTGCGTCGATGCCGTCGACTCCAGAGGGGTCTCCAGAGGCGTGTCTACAGGTGTCTTGAGAGGTGCGTCCTCACTCACACCGCACTTCCTTCCATCACCAGGTCCAGGACCTGGTGTTCGTCGATGTCTTGCGCGGGCCCGATGTGGACGGCACGCCCCTCCCGCAGTACGACGACCCGGTCGGCCAGACCGAGTACTTCCTCGACCTCGCTGGAGACCAGCACGATCGCGACCCCGTTGGCGGCCAGTGTGCGAACCAGCGCGTAGATCTCCGACCGCGCACCGACATCGACGCCTCGCGTCGGTTCGTCGAGCAGCAGCACGCGGCAGTCCCGCAGCAACCAGCGGGCCAGCACGACCTTCTGCTGGTTGCCGCCGGACAGGTTGCGCACGGGCTGGTCGACTCCGGCCGGGCGGACATCCAGTGCCCTCGTGAGCTCCGAGGCAGCGTCTCGCTCCGCCCGGTTGTTCAGGAATCCGCCGCCGGCGAACCGCGCCATCGACGACACCGTGATGTTCTTGTAGACGGCCTCGTCCAGCAACAGTGCCTGACTCTTCCGCTCCTCCGGCGCCAACCCGACTCCGGCCTTCACGGCAGCCTGCACCCGGCCCGGCCGCAGCGTCACGCCGTTGACCGTGACGGACCCGCTCGCGGCCCGCCGAGCGCCGTACACGGTCTCGAGTACTTCGGAACGCCCGGAGCCGACGAGTCCGGCCAGACCGACGATCTCGCCCGCGCGGACGGTGAAGCCGATGCCGGCGAACTCCCCTGGCCTGGTCAGGTCGTTCACCTCGAGTACGACGGGCGCCGTACTGAGGATCTCCTGGCGGGGCGGGAAGACGTACTCGATCGAGCGGCCGGTCATCAGCCGGATCAGTTCCTTCGTCGGCGTCTCGCGCGCGTCCAGACCGGTGGCTACGGTGGCCCCGTCCTTCAGCACGGTAACGCGGTCGCCGATCTCGCGGATCTCTTCGAGCCGGTGCGAGATGTAGACCACGGCCACACCGCGCTGGGTGAGGCCGCGGATGACGCGGAAGAGGTTCGACACCTCTTCGGGATCGAGGACCGCGGAGGGTTCGTCCATCACGATCAGGTGGGCGTCACGGGACAGGGCGCGGGCCATGCTGACCACCTGCTGACCGGCGGCCGGGAGTGATCCGACCGTCCGATGCACCGGGATCTCGCCGTGCCCGAGTCCACGCAGGATCTCGCGGGCCCGGGTGTTCGCCTCGTGCGTGCGGCTGAACCCGAAGCGGGACGGCTCGTGGCCGAGGAAGATGTTGTCCGCCACGGTCAGGTCGGGGACCAGGTCGAGCTCTTGGTAGATCGCCGCGATCCCGCGATCGATCGCCGCGGTCGGGCTGTTCAGCTGGACCTCTTCACCGTCGATGTGGATCGTGCCGGCGTCCGGTTGATGTGCGCCGGTGAGGACGCGGATCAGCGTGGACTTGCCGGCGCCGTTCTGCCCGAGCAGGCAGTGCACTTCGCCGGCCCGGACATCGAGATCGACGCCGTCGAGCGCCCGTACGCCGGGGAATTCCTTGACGATGCCGGTCATCTGCAGGAGGTCGGTCATTGCGCCACTCCTGCCTCGGTGCGGCCGATCACGGTCGGATCTACGAAGACCTGGTCGAGCGAGATCTGGGCGCCGCCACGGACCGCCGCCGCGAAGCCGAGATCGGACCGGACGACCCGGCAGCCGCCGCCGTTCGGTGCGATCACCCGATCCCGGATCGCCTTCTCCAGTGGGTCTTTCAGCCACGGCCCGAGGACGGCGAAGTAGCCGCCGAGCACGAGCACGTCCGGGTTCAGGATGTTCACCAGGATCGCTCCCCCAATTCCCAGCCAGGTGCCGACGTCCTTCAGCGCGGTCAGTGTCCGCGCGTCCCCCGCTTCGGCCCGCCGGGTGATCCCGGCCAGCCGTTGCTCCACGTCCAGGGACGGATCCCGGACCGGATCGTCCCTGTCCGTTGCCTTGTGCAACAGTGCGGTCAGCCCGACGACGGTCTCCCAGCACCCGGTCCGCCCGCAGCCGCAGGTCCGCCCGGGTGGCGCGACCGGCATGTGCCCGACCTCGCCGCTGTATCCGCGCCCGCCGCGGAGCAGGTGCCCGCCGGCGACCACGCCGCCGCCGACCCCGACCGCCCCGGTGAGCAGGACCAGATCGTGCACCGGACCTGTCTCGTCGTCCTCGGAGCGCCGCAGCTCCGCGTACGCCGCCAACGCGGCGAGGTTCGCTTCGTTGTCCACGTGCAGCGGGTACGTCGGTTCGCCGAGCCGCGAGCGCATCTCCTGGGCGACCGAGAGCTCACCCCACCCCAGGTTCGGCGCGAGCTTCAGATCACCGGTCGCACCCTGGACCAGGCCGGGTACCGCGAGCGTGACACCGGCGAGTTGCCCGCCGCGCGAATCCACCGCCGCCACGGCTTCCTGAACCAGGTCCGCCAGCCGGTCCAGCGTCGTACTCGGCTCGAGGTGCGCGACATCGAGGGGGACGCGGCGCTCGAGCACCGTGGCGCCGGCCAGGTCGAGAGCGGCGACGGCGAGGTAGTCGACGTTGATCTCGGCGCCGACGCCGCAGACGCTCGTACCGTCGAGCTCGACGAGCTGGCCCGGTCGGCCGAGGGCTCGGGTCGAGTCGGCCGAACCCTCGCGGAGCAGGCCGCGCTCGAGCAGTTCGGCGACCAGGCTGCTGACCGTGGCCTTGTTCAGGCCGGTGTCTGAGGCGATCCGGGCGCGCGAGCGTGGTCCTAGGTCGCGGACGTGCCGGAGGACCACAGAGAGGTTGTTGCGGCGCAGTGAGACGTGGTCGGCGGCGACCCCTCGGTTGCCAGGGCGACGGCCGTCGGTCAGCGACATTCGGGCACCCCTCCCGGACTTTGTCTGTTGAGCCAACAAACTAAGTTTCAGCGCGAATCGCGTCAAGGCCTTGCGACGATCGCTTTCTTGCAAGAGTCTGTTCAAGATTTCCTCCCGCCCCCACAGGAGTCCGCCCCATGAAGCTTTCCCGTCGTACTTTGCTTGCCTCGACCGCCGCGACTGCCCTGGTCGGGACCGTCTCAGAGTTTGCGTCCGCCGCCAGCCCGCCCGGAGATGTCGTCGGCAAGGTGACCGTCGGCTACCAAGGCTGGTTCGCCTGTGCCGGCGACGGTGCGCCGATCAACGGCTGGTGGCACTGGAGCAACAACTGGGGTCAGCCGCCGTCGCCGACCAACAACGCGATCGCGAGCTGGCCGGATGTGCGTGACTACAGCTCGACGTACCAGACGGCGTACTCGAATCTCGGCAACGGGCAGGCCGCCCGGTTGTTCTCGTCGTACGACCAGCAGACCGTGAACACGCACTTCCAGTGGATGCAGCAGAACGGCTGCGACACCGCCGCGCTGCAACGGTTCAACCCGACCGGCGGCGAAGGGCCGACCCGCGACGCGATGGCGGTGAAAGTCAGGCAGGCGGCCGAGCAGTACGGCCGCAAGTTCTACATCATGTACGACGCCACCGGCTGGACGAACATGCAGTCGGAGATGAAGGCCGACTGGACCGCGAAGATGCAGGCCTACACCTCGTCACCGGCGTACGCGCGGCAGAACGGCAAGCCGGTCGTGTGTATCTGGGGCTTCGGCTTCGACGAGGCGAACAAGGCCTGGCCGGCAACTGTCTGCCTCGACGTCGTGAACTGGTTCAAGGGTCAGGGTTGCTACGTGATCGGCGGCGTACCCACACACTGGCTGCCGGGGAACGAGGACTCCCGGCCGGGCTACCTGGACGTGTATCACGCGTTCAACATGCTGTCGCCGTGGATGGTCGGCCGGATCAGCGACCTCGCGGGCGCGGATCACTACTACAACAACGTGAATCAGCAGGACCAGGCCGACTGCAACGCGCACGGGATCGACTACCAGCCCTGCGTCATCCCGGGTGACCTGCAGTCCGGCCACCGGCGGCACGGCGAGCTGATGTGGCGGCAGTTCTACAACCTCACCCGCGTCGGCGTGCAAGGGCTCTACATCTCGATGTTCGACGAGTACAACGAGGGCAACCAGATCGCGAAGACCGCGGAGAGCAGCGCCTGGGTGCCGAACGGTTCGGGCATCCGCGCCTTGGACGAGGACGGTACGGCGTGCTCCGCGGACTACTACCTGCGGTTGACCAACGACGGCGGGCGGATGTTCAAGGGCCAGACGCCGGTGACCGCGACCCGGCCGACGGTCCCGATGCCGAGCCAGGGTACGGGCGGCGCGATCTTCTACGAGCACGTGGATTACGGCGGTGCGGCCGGTGTAGCGCTTGCCAAAGGCAACTACACGCGAGCCCAGCTGCAAGCGGCCGGGGTGCAGGACAACTGGGCGTCCTCGGCCCGGGTGCCGGCCGGCTGGACGGTGACGATCTACGCCGAGGACAACTTCGGCGGCCAGGCCTGGACGCGGACGGCGGACACGCCGAACTTCGTCGCGTTGACGCCGAACGCGAACGACCAACTGACGTCCTGCCGGATCTCCTAGAAAAGCTCCATGCTGTCTGAGACGGCCGAGATGACCGGGTTGTCCAGGTAGAGACGGCAGGCGATCGCGTGGCCGGCGCAGGTGAGCAGCGCCGGTCCCGCGGCGTCGACCACCCGGTATGCGACGGGGTGCTCGCAGCGTTCGACGGCGCCTGCGTTGGTGTGGCCGCAGCCCAGGATGTGGCAGGTGACGGACTCGCCGACGTTCATCAGTGTGAGGCCGTGTTCGGGGCAGACGCCCCAGCCGACGCCACAGGCCTGACCTTCGTTCGCAGCCAGGCGGACCAGCTTGCCGGCCGTGACCTCGAGCTCGCTCGCGATCGTGCGGAAGGTGCTCGCGGCCTGGTCGAGATCGCGGCGGAACCGCCGCATCTCGACGGACTCGGGCATGCCACGGGTGGCGGCCTGCAGGTTCTCGGACAGAGCCATCGCGGCGACGGCGATCTCGTCGACCCGGACGGGCGTGTTGAACTCGCCCAGCGTCGTACCGTTCGGCACCCGCGGGCGATCGCGGACCTCGGAGGTCCAGTCACTGCGGGGCTTGCCGTTCGCGGCCGGTGGCTCGAGCGAGATCTCACCGACCTGCCGCTCGGCGTGCCAGCCCGGCTCGGCCGAACCACCAGGTGTGGCCGGGCCAGGGGTCGCCGCGCCGGCGGGTGTGTCCGGGTCCTCGACCGGGACCTGTCCGAGCTTGGTCTCCGATTGCGGACCGTGACCATTGGTCCCGTTCGCGGCCGTGGTCCCGTTCACCGGGATCCGGCTTTCCTGCGCTGTCCGCCCGTTCATGCAGCCTCACTCGCTATGTGCTTGGCTCTCGCCATGCGCGCCCCCTGATGTGCCTCCGCTGGCCGATCGTGCCACGTCCGCGCCGCCTGAGACCAGAGGAAATGGCCGCGCGTCACCTACCGCTCCCCCGTCCTTGCACACCGCAACAATTCACCCCAGCTGAAGCTAGAATTCCCCACGCACAGTTCAGTGAATCACACGCTGTGCGTTCCTCGACGAGGCTTTAACATTTCCCCACTGTGGGTCACGGCGAATCGTCAGACCGTAGTATTCAAACGAGCTTTCAGGAACTCGACGGTCCGCGCGCGGGCAGCGAAGGCGGAGTTCGGCGGCTGCTCGCGGACCTCCGCGGTGAGCACAGCGTGAGCGGACCGGCCGTATCCGTCCGGGTTGCCCGGCGTGGAGTCGAGCTCGATCACCTCGAACGCGTCGCCGAGCTGCGCGCGCAAAGTGGCGAACCTCGCGGGCGCCGCAGCCCGGTCCGCGCTGAACCGCAGCCCGAGCAGGCACAGCCCGTCCGTCCGCGTCCGCTCCTTGACGATCTCCAGCTCGGCCTCCGACACACCCGGGTCGCGGCGCATCCGGCCGGAGATCGGGAAGGGCACCGACGGCTGGCTCAGGACCGGCGCGTTCACCACGTCCTCGACCGCGGTGGCGAGGGCGAACCCGCCGGTGAAGCACATACCGATCACGCCGACCCCGCGTCCCGGCGTGCGCACGGCCAGGTCGGTGGCGACGGCCCGCAGGTACTGCGTGATCGGCCGTTGGGCGTTGGTCGCGAAGGCCCGGAACTCCTTCGCGACACACAGCCGCGCGACCGTGGTGAGCACGTAGCCCATGCTCATGGCGCGTCCCGGCGTACCGAAGGGTGACGGGATGACGACGGTGAACCCCTCGCTGACGAGGTGGTCGCCGAGGCCGAGCACCTCCGGCGAGAGGCCCGGGATCTCCGGGATCAGCACGACGCCGGGACCTGACCCCTTTTCGAAGCAGTCGTACGTCAGACCGGCGCCGGTGAAAGGCGCCCGCTGCCAGCCGGCCAGATCAGAGCTCGGAGCCGCAGTCATGTGGTCAGCTTAGAGTGCGCGCGCCGCGACAAGCTGTGGTCGCCGGGATTGCTGCTTTTGGCAGGTCGGGCGCTGGTCAAACCGGACCAGACCTCTGAGATACTCCCGCCACTGTCACTTTGAGACCCTTGGGGGGGTCCCTTGTCCATCCGCCCTGCTCATTTGCTGCGTCTGGGCCTGCCCGCTGCCTTGGTCGCGGGCGCACTCGTCACCTTGACCAGCTCGTCCGGTTCCGCTGCTGAACCCCGCGCGTACCGGCCGCCGTTCACCGCTCACCACAACACCGCGAAGGCCGAGTACGAGCCGAACACGGTGATGGTGAAATTCAAGGCGAAGACCACCTCGTCGGCCCGCAAGGCCGCGGTGTCGAAGTTCGGTGCTACCGCCGAGACCTCGGTCAGCTCGGGTGTCGTCCGGCTCAAGGGGGATGTCGCCGCGCCGGACCTGCTGAAGAAGGTCACGGCCGACCCGACCGTCGAGCTCGCGTCGCTGAACTACAAGCGCCACATCGCCGCCGTACCGAACGATCTGTACTACAACAGCGACCAGAAGACGTACTTCAACACGGTCCGGATGCCGCAGGCCTGGGACCTGTCCAAGACGACCGGCAGCCAGATCGTCGCGGTCCTGGACACCGGCGTCGACGCCGGCCACCCCGACCTGGTCGGGCACCTGGCCACCGGCTACAACGCCACCTCCCCGAACCGCGGCCCGATCGACGACAACGGCCACGGCACCATGACCCTCGGCATCATCGCCGCCGGCGCCAACAACCGCGCAGGCGTTGCGGGCGTCGGCTGGAACGTCAAGGCCATGCCGGTGAAGGTGCTCGCTTCTGACGGCTCCGGGTACGACGTGGACATTGCCGAGGGCATCGACTGGGCCGTTGCCCACGGCGCCAAGGTGATCAACATGTCGCTGAGTGGTCCGGGTGACAACGTCGTACTGCACGACGCTGTCATCCGTGCGGCCAACAGGGGTGTTGTCGTAGTGGCTGCCGCGGGCAACGACGGGTCGGACGTCGTGCAGTATCCGGCCGCGTACCCCGAGGTCATTGCTGTTGGCGCCACCAACGCTGGCGGGGTCCTGACCGACTTCAGCTCGTACGGCGACTGGGTCGACATCGCGGCGCCGGGCTGGGACATCCTCAGCACTGGCGTACGTTCGATGACGCCCTCCGGTTATGAGCCGTACTGGTACTGCACTGGTACCTCCTGCTCGTCGCCGATCGTCGCTGGGGTCGCGGCGATGGTGAAGAACAAGTGGCCGTCGTTCACCGCGGCCCAGGTCGCGCAGCGACTCAAGGTCCTCGCCCGCGACGCCGGTCCCCGCGGCACGGATCCGTACTACGGTGCCGGCATCCTGGACGCGTACACGGCTCTGGGTGGCAAGTGGACAACGGACTTCGCGGTCAATGCGGCCGACGGGAACGACCAGCCCGCACGGGCGACGGCGCTTGCCGTGCCGAGTACGACCAGCTCGACGATCAACGTCGAAGGTGACGTCGACTGGTACAAGGTGACCTCAGCCGCCGCGCGCAACCTGAAGGTGACGGTCACCGGAGCCGAGTTCAACTGCGCCTATTCGGTGAACATGGGACCGCGGATCGACGTGTACGACGCCGATCTCAAACCGCTCATGAACGCGGTGAACCCGTACCCGACAACACCGGTCGATCCGGCCACCGGATGCAATCTGCCGGTAAAGCTGGCGGCAACAGCGAACGTCAGTGTGCCGGCCGGTGCGGCTTACTTCGCCGTACGCAACGACAACGGCTCACGCGACACGCGGGCGTACTCGCTGGCCGTCTCCGCAGAGGGCAGCGGTGGGACCGAAAGCGGCTCGCCGTACCCGGCGCTGGACGTGCAGCCGGCCGACCTGTCGGCGACCGCGGCCGTGTCCGTGAAGCCGACGATCACCTTCGCCCAGGCCATGGACCCGACCACAGTGGTCACCCCGCGCGTCCGGCTCCTGAACGGCAAGACGGATGCGACGATCCCGGCGACGGTCGAGTACGACGCGGCTACGCGCAAGGCGACCCTCACGCCGACCACGCCGCTGCTCGACAACACGACGTACAAGATTCTCGGCGAGACGCTGAAGACGGCGGACGGGTTCGACCTGCCGTATTTCCGGTCAGTGTTCAGCACTGCTGACACCGTCCCGCAGCCGGTGGGGACATTCGATGCGACCGGGGCCTACCTGGCCGCGAACCTGTCCTGGAAGGTGCCGGCGACGACCGACGTGGATCAGGTCATCGTGCGACGGAACCCGGGCAGCAAGGCGCCGGCCATCAACACCGGGATCCTGGTGTACGCCGGCGGCGGATCCTCGGTGAAGAACACCGGGCTGCTGCAGGGCGTCACCTACACGTACGCCGCCTGGGTCAAGGACCGCAGTGGAAAGGTCAGCCCGGTGGCGACGACGCAGCTGCTCGGGATGAAGACCGGCATCAGCGTGACATCGACGCTGATCAACTACGGCGGCTCGATCACGATCAAGGGCAGCACGCTGCGGATCGACAACAAGGCGTACGCCGGGTTGCCGACCAACCTGTACGTGCGGCCGAAGAACTCGTCGACGTTCAAGCTGCTGGCCGCGTTCAAGACGTCGCCGACGGGCACGATGAGCCTGGCCTACAAGCCGACGGTGTCCTCGGTCTTCATGCTCACGTTTCCCGGCAACGCCGACCTGATGGGGACCCGGACGGTCGACGTCACTGTGCAGGTGGCGCCGACGATCTCGGCCACGCTCGCACCGGCCGCGATCAAGCTGGGCAAGACCACTGCGTTCAGCGGGTACGTCGCTCCGGCGCATGCGGGGCAGCCCGTGTACCTGCAGCAGTACGGGAGCAAGGTCTGGAAGTCGATCGCCTCGGTGAAGCTGAGCTCCTCGGGCAAGTACGCGTTCGGCATCAAGCCCGCCGTCCGCGGCCAGATCGCCTACCGGGTGTGGTTCCCGGGCGACGCCGACCATGCGCAGGCGTTCACCGCGAACAAGATCGTCACGATCAGCTGACAGCACCACCTCCCGCATGCCCCGGCCTTTGGTCGGGGCATGCGGCTGTTCAGGGGGCGTAGTGCTGGACGGCGCCGCCCTGCGAGAGATCGACCAGGGTGTGGGCCAGTGCCCGCGCGTCGGCGAGGACCTCGTCGAGGTCCATCGTGGTGAGCCGGCGGTCCCGGACCACAACGTTGCCGTCGACAACGACCGTGACGACGTCGGAGGCACGGACCGAGTAGACGAGCGCTGCTCGCGGGTCGTGGATCGGCTGGTTGTGCGGTTTGGAGAGATCGACGAGAACGATGTCGGCCTGGCGGCCTGGTTCGAGGGCGCCGATGCTGTCGGCGAGTCCGGCCGCGGCGGCGCCTCCTCGGGTGGCGAGGCGGATGATGTCTGACAGTGGCATCCACTCGGCGTCGTGTTCGCGCTGCTTCTGGGTGAGAGCGACCATCCGGAGGGACTCCCAGACATCGAGCGTGTTGTGTACGGCGGCGCCGTCCGTGCCGACGCCGACGCGTACGCCCGCGGCCTGGAGACCCTTGATCGGGGTCACCTCGCCCATTGCGAGCTTGAGGTAGACCTTGGGGCAACTGGCGACGGTGACGCGATCGGCGTACCGCTCGAGGATCGGCAGGTCAGACTCGCGGATGCCGCAGCCGTGCGCGATCAGAGTGCCGGCCTCCAGGACGCCGGTGCGCTCGAGGACCTGCATCGGCGTCACGCCGTACTTGTCTACTGAGGACTGGGTCTGATCGTCGGTCTCGGCGGCATGCAAGTGGATCCGGAATCCCTCCGCTTGCGCGATGTCCGCCGTACGCCGCAGGTCGTCGTCGTTCACCGTGTACGTCGCGTGTGGGCCGAGGCTGGCCGTGATCCGGGAGTCGAGGGTGCTGAGCTCGCGGGCGGTGGCGATCGCGGCGTCGATCGCTTCGGGACCGGCGGACGAGAAGTAGGTGGGCGCGAGATCGGCGCGAATGCCGGACTCGACCGCGGCGGCCGCAATCTGGTCGGCGTGGAAGTAGTGGTCCACGAACGTGGTCACGCCGGCGAGCAGCATCTCCGCACAGGCCAGCCGAGCCCCGACGCGTACGCGCTCCGGCGTCAGGTTGACCTCCATCGGCCAGATCCGCTGGTTGAACCAGTCATCGATCGACAGGTCTTCCGCGGCCCCACGCATCATCACCATCGGACTGTGCGTATGCGAGTTCACCAACCCAGGAACGGCAACCAGCCCACTCCCATCGATCACCTCCCACTCCCCCGCCGTAACGGGACCCGTCGGGGTGATCGCAGTGATCCGGCTGTCCTGCACATAGATGTCCTGCGCTTCGTCCACCCGGCACTCGCCCACGACAGGCACGATCAATACCGAGACATCACGAATCAGCAGCCCAGTCATCCATCCTCCACGAGCTCGTCGTACCGCAGTCTCACCGATGGGCGGGCCACTTGCCGCAGTCGCTGTGTAGCCCCGCGAGCTGCGGTCGATCAGGATCTGCGCGAGATGACCATGATGTATTCGCAGGGCGCGTTCGTTCGGTTGGCGAAGCCGTGGTCCGCGTCGGCCCGGAAGAACAAGGAATCGCCTGTGCTCAGGGTTTCGCTGATCCCGCCGATCGCGACCGTGACGGTGCCTTCGAGCACCACGAGTTGCTTTTCCGTGCCCGGCGGATACGCGGGCAGCAGGCCGGTGGAGACCTGCGCGGGGAGGTAGTGGACGACCATCTCAGGCCCTCCCGCACCCGGGGCCGCCGACACCATGTGCCGCTCGAAGCCGGTTTCCGGGTCACGGAAGATCGGGCGATCGCTCTTGCGCATGACAATGGCAGCGCCGGACGAGACAGCGGTCGGCGCACCGATCAGGTCCGAGAGCGACGCGTCGAGCGCGTAGGCGATCCTGGACGCGATCCCGATCGTCGGGCTCTTCTCGCCGCGTTCGACCTTGGACAGCATCGCCCGGCTGACCGACGACTGCGTGGACAGCTGCTCCAGCGTCAGGCCTGCCTCCTCGCGGCGCCGCCGCACGTTACCGCCGAACGCGCCGGCCAGGTCGTCGCCGTGCTGCGGTTCGGCCGCGTTGTCGTCTTGCTCGACCGCCGTTTGCTTGACCACCGTGCTCCTCGATTGATGGGGACCTCGCTGCGCACAGTTTACGGTTTCCCCTAAAGAAGATACGCTCTTCTATCGGAGACAGGCACGACGACGGAGGTTCCATGCGTTTGACATCGAGTGGCCGGCACCACGCCACGTTCGAATTCGGAGATCTGCAGGTGATCTCGTTGCGAGACGGGTACATCGACATGCCGCCGACCCGGCTCCGCGACGAGGACGGGCACACGCTCGACGAACTGCCCGCCGCCGTCCCATTGGCCGGGGACAACTTGCGCCTGTCGGTCAACGCCTTCTTCGTCACCGACGGCACGCGGTCCCTTCTCATCGACACCGGCGCGTCCAACGCCTGGCACGACCCCACCATGGGCTTGATCTACCACGCGCTCGACGAAGCGGGAGTCGACCGCGGGCACATCACCGATGTGGCCATCACGCACAACCACGAAGACCACGTAAGCGGCTTGATCGCGCCGGACGGGTCCAAGGCGTTCGCCAAACTCGAGCGGGTGTGGATCGGCGCGGGCGACACCTCGGTGTTCACGCGGCCACGACTCGAGCCGGTTCGCGATCGGGTCGTCCCCGTGTCGGAGAAGGTCGCGATCAACGACTGGGCCACCGCGGTCCCGACACCGGGCCACACACCCGGTCACACCGTCTACGACATCAGCAGCGGCTCCGGCCACCTTCTCGTCTGGGGCGACACGGTTCACGTCCCCACGCTCCAGTTCGATCAGCCGAAGGTGTCCTGGGAACTCGACGGCGACCAGTCCCAGGCCCGCGCCGCTCGAGCCGGCCTCCTCGAGCAGCTGACCCGGCCACACCACTTCGTCGCCGGCGCCCACCTCGACTCACCCGGCATCGCCCGAGTAACCCCCGCCGGCAACGGCTACACACTGGAATACCTCGCCCCACCAATCACCTGACCCAGCCCGTCCGGCTAGCGCAGGGCGGTGCCGTCGGGGCATGACGTCGTAGGGAAGGGCGCCGCCTTCCAGGTGCAGGGTCGGGCGCAGCCCGGCCAGATCGTGGTCCGTCGCAGACTGGATTGTGGGAGACAAGCGTGGCTGCGCGCCCTTCCGCGTTTGGTTGGCCGAGACTTGGCCCCTGGCGACTATGCAAGGGGCCGTCGGGCGCTCTCGGGCCGTGTTGGGGTGAGCGTTCAGTTGGCGCCGTCGACCGCGTTGCTCACCGGGGTCCATTCGTCTAGTTCGGCGATTCGCGCGACCAGTGCGGTGCGGATGTCATTGGCGGCGGCGCTTCCGGTCGCGATGCGGTGCGGCGGGGTGGCGGTCTCGGTGGCGGCGATGATCGCGTCGACGACGCGCTCGGCGCTGTTGAACGCGGTCGGCGGCAGGCCTCCGATCGTCTTGAGGACTTCGCGCACGGTCTGGTCGTAGTCGCCGATGGTCTCGACGTGGTCCAGGTTGGCCAGGAAGGACGTGGCCGTGAGGCCCGGCTCGATCAGCGTGACCTTGATGCCCAGTGGGTCCAGCTCTCCGAACAGGGCCTCGGTCAGACCTTCGACAGCGAACTTGGTTGCCGCGATCATGCCGACACCCGCGTGGGCCATCTGACCGAAGTAGGAGGAGCCCTGGAGGATGTGGCCCGACTTCTGGGCGCGCAGCGTCGGCAACGTTGCCCGCAGGACGTTGAGCACGCCGTGCACGTTGGTGTCGAAGATGGCGCGGACCTGCGCGTCGGTCGCTTCCTCGACGGCACCGAAGACGCCGTAGCCGGCGTTGTTGGCAACGAAGTCGATCCCGCCGAACCGCTCGACGCCGGCGGTCACGGCGCTCTGCAGCTGGTTGAGGTCGGCGACGTCGGCGCTGGCGGCGAGGACCTGGTTGCCGTACTTCTCGGTGAGTTGGGTCAGACCTTCGGCCTTGCGGGCGACGGCGATCACGTTGTCGCCCCGATCTGCTGCTCGGACTGCGAGTGCGAGGCCGATTCCGGATGAGGCACCGGTGATGAACCAGGTGCGAGTGGACTGGGACCGGGTGTCGATTGAGCTCGTCATGGTTAGGACCATAACAGCTTCACTCATAACGTCAAGACGCGTTGTTCAGGATTTGTTATGGTTGAACTGCGAGTGACCACAACCAGGTTGAAAGGAGTGCGAGATGAGCACTTCGACGCCGTCCCCTCTTGAGTTGGTCCTGGCCTTCGCGAACACCCATGCAGACGCCGGCGATCGCACAGAGCGGTTCACGGACGCAGAAGGTTTGACGAATTGGCTGGGCGAAGTGGCCTGGAGTGGAGCCGAACCGGCTCGAACTGTCACGGACTCGGACGTCGTTGAGGCCCGTGAGCTTCGTGACGCGTTGGTGACCGTGCTGCTCTCGCACTCGAATGACCCTGCTACCTCTGACCCGGCGGTCCGGTCAGCCGAGGCGATCCTCGAGCGAGCTGGTGACAAGTGTCCGGTCGCAGTGCGGTTGAGCGGCGCGGAGGCGCGTCTTGGTCCAGGCTGCGGCGGGGTAGCGGGCGCGTTCGCGGGCATCTTGGCAGCGGCGACCGAGCTTGCCCTCTCAGGCCAGTGGGCCCGGATCAAAGCATGCCGGAACGAGCCTTGTCACTTCGCGTTCTTCGACCGAAGCAAGAACACATCGGCGGGCTACTGCAGCACGCAGTGCTCCAGTCAGGCGTCGATGCGCGCCTACCGTGCCCGGAAGAAGGAGACGCTCGCCAAGAGCTCGCCGAGCTCCACGACCACCGAGTAGGACACAACAAGCATGGGTAGCTGAACAGTCTGACGCACACCATCAGGCCAGATGGGAACGTATGTTCGAGTTTCGGGTATGGTGGGGGCATGGGTGCTGATCTTCAGGGCTCGTTGCTTGGTGCGTTCGAGGATCCCGGGTTGGGGTCTTTGGACGGGCTGACGCGGACCGAGCTTGGGTCCGGGGCGTGGATCGATGTGCTGCCGGCGTGGTTGACGGGCGCGGATCAGGTGTACGAGCGTCTGGCCCGGGATGTGCCGTGGCAGGCGGAGCGCCGGCAGATGTACGACCGGGTGGTCGACGTACCGCGGTTGCTCTGCTTCTACGGGGAGACCGAGGACCTGCCGCTGCCGATCCTTGATGAGGCTCGGTATGCTTTGAGCGCGCATTATGCGGAAGAGCTTGGCGAGCAGTTCCGGACGGCTGGGTTGTGCTTCTATCGCGATGGTCGGGACAGCGTGGCCTGGCATGGGGATCGGATCGGGCGCGGGAATCACGAGGACACGATGGTGGCGATCGTGTCCGTTGGTGAGCCGCGGGTGCTCGCGTTGCGGCCGCGGCCGGGTGCCGCGAGTGGGCCAGTTGGATCGACTGTGCGGTATCCGCTCGGGCACGGCGATCTGATCGTGATGGGCGGCTCGTGTCAGCGCACCTGGGAACATGCAATCCCCAAGGCCTCCGGCCGCGTCGGCCCCCGCATCAGCATCCAGTTCCGCCCCCACGGCGTCCGCTGACGCGGTCACACAGTCCCCACCCGCCGCACAACGCGCCGAGGGTGTCATGCGGCGGCTGCGGGGGTTGGGAGGGGTTGGTAGATGCGGGTGGGGGCGGCTATGTAAAAGCCGAGTAGGCGGACGTTTGCGGCTCGGCAGAGGTGGGTGGCGGCCTCGGCCCATTCGGCGTCCAGGTCTGGCCAGGAAGGGGGTCCCGGTCGGCCCAGGGCGAGGATGAGCGCGGTGCCGGGGGCGGTGTGGACGGCGGGGATGATCGGGCTCAGGACGGACGAGCAAACGTCAGGAGTCCTGACGGCGGCCGTCCCACCCGCCGGGGCCAGGTGCTCGAACTCGGAGGGTAGATCGATCGTGATGGTGGCTCGGTAGCGGTCGTCGGGGTCACAGAGGAGGACGGTGAACGTGCCGCGCTGCCGCTCGCCGAGGCTGACCATCAGGTCGACGACATCGGCGGCGAGCGCGGGATCGGTGAGTGGCTGGGTGGTCCAGGTCGGTGCGAGGTTCTGGAAGCTCATGTTCATAAACGTGCCGTGATTCCGACCCCGATCCGGAGTTGTCCACAGGGCAATGTGGCCCATCACAACCGGGCCAAAGTGGATCTGCCTGCTGGGCCGCTGCGCTCATAGGCTCAAGTCATACCGAGCCGAGGAGACTCCGATGAGCGTCACGACTGCCAAGCCCCACCAGAAGGTCAGCCGGATGCTGCCACCCGCCGGCGCCCCGCGGGACCTGGCAATGGCCCAGCTCGCCAACTCCGTCGGCGACGGCGCGTTCGTCGTCACCTCGGCCCTGTTCTTCACCCGGGTCGTCGGCCTCTCCACCGCAGAGGTCGGGCTCGGACTGACGATCGCCTGGCTACTGGGATTCCTGGCCGGCGTGCCGTTGGGCAACCTGGCGGATCGGCGCGGCGCCAAGGGCGTAGCAGTCGTGCTGGCGCTCACGACGGCAGGGGCGGTCGGCTCGTTCCTGGTCGTGCGAAGCTTCGCGTTCTTCCTGATCGCCGCGATCGTCTACGCATGCAGCCAGACCGGCCTGACCGCGGCCCGGCAGGCCCTTCTCGCCGGCCTGGTCCAGCCGGCCGAGCGCACGAGGATCCGGGCCTTCCTCCAGTCCACGGTCAACGCCGGACTCGCGGTCGGTGCCCTGCTCGGCGGGATCGCGCTCCGCTTCGACACCGAGACGGCGTACCTGACGGTGTTCGCGGTGGACGCGGTCAGCTTCCTGATCGCGGCCGGACTGATCCGCCGGGTCCCGCCGATCGCGGTCAGCCTGCGGGTGCAGGGTGAGCCGCGGCTGGCCGTCCTGCGGGACCGCCCGTACGCCGTCCTCGCGCTGCTGAACGCGATCATGCTGATGTTCATGCCGCTGATCAGCCTGATCGGCCCGCTCTGGATCGTGACCCGGACCAACGCACCGAACTGGGCCGTCGCGTCGCTGATGATCGTGAACACCCTGGGCGTCGCGTTCTTCCAGGTCCGGATCGCCAAGAGCGTCAAGGATCTCCGCACCGCCACCCGCTCGGTCCGGTACGCCGGTATCGCCATGCTGGCCGCCTGCGGAGTCTTCGCCCTCTCGGCCTACAACAGCAGCCCCGCGGCCGCGGCCACCGTACTCGTCCTGGCCGCCGCTCTCCTCACCCTGGGCGAGATGAAGCTGGCGTCCGGCGCGTGGGAGATCAGCTTCGGACTCGCACCCGCCGACAAGCAGGGGCAGTACCAAGGGTTCTTCGGCACCGGTCCCGCGATCGCCCGCATGCTCGGCCCGGCGCTGCTCACCACGGTGGTGCTCGGCTGGGGTCCGATCGGCTGGATCGCGGTCGGTGCCCTGTTCCTGGGGACCAGTTGCGCAACTGGTCCCGCCGTACGATGGGCCGCACGGACGAGGGCCGTCACCGCGGACGGCCGGTAGAGGAGAACCGCCCGATGGACATCCCCGGATTGGTCGAGATCACGACGTACGACGAGTTGCGTGAGGTCGTCCCGCAGCCGCTCGCCGCCGCGGCCGGCAAGGTTCGCAAGGAGCTGGACGACCTGGATCGGCAGTGGCTCGCGGCCTCGCCGTTCTGCCTGATCGCCACCTCCGCGGCCGACGGCAGCTGCGACGTCTCCCCCAAGGGCGACCCGGCCGGGTTCACCACGATCTTCGACGGCAGCACGATCGCGATCCCGGAGCGGGCCGGCAACCGCCGGGTCGACGGGTTCACCAACATCCTCACCAACCCGCACGTCGGGCTGATCTACTTCATCCCCGGCCGCGGTGACACGCTGCGGATCAACGGGCGGGCCCGGATCGTCAAGGACGCGCCGTTCTTCGACGACATGATCGTCAAGGGCAACCGTCCGCAGCTGGCGCTGCTGGTGGAGATCGAGGAGATCTTCCACCACTGCTCGAAGGCGTTCCTGCGCTCCGAGCTGTGGAAGCCGGAGACCTGGAACCCCGAAGCGATGCCGAGCCGGGCCCGGATCGCGAAGGCGCTGGAGCGGCAGGACACCGAACTGGCCGAGCTCGAGCAGTACTACGGCAAGGCCTACGAAGAGAAGATCTACAAAGTCAAGTACTGAACTACCGCACAGGGAGCAGGCGCGGATACTCCGTGGCGACGATGACACCCGCCCCCGCCGCCCTCTACGGTTTCGTACTGTGAGCACGACTGAGCCGATCGCAGCACCCACGCTGGGTTCCCGGGCACGCCGGGTAGCCCTGCCACTGGTGCTGTCCTTCGTCGCGGTGGCCGGTTCGCTCGGCGCCTCCCGCGGCGAGCCGGACCGCCGGGCGGCCGACTGGTTCATGGTCGTGCTGATCCTGGTCGGCACGGTGTCGCTGTACTGGCTCCGGACCCATCCGACCCGGGTGCTCTGGGCGACGGTCGTCGCGACGCTCGTCTACATGCTGATGCAATACGCGTACGGCCCGGTCATCTTCGCGTTCGTGATCACGGTGTTCTACACGATCCGGATGGGCTACCGAGTGTCCGGTTGGGCCGCGCTGGCCGCGCTGTACATCGGCCATGTCGGCGGCCGGATGGTGCTCGGGATCAACGAGCAGGGCGTGTACCAGGTCCTCCTGGTCGGCACGTGTTTCGTCGTACTGGGGTTCACCGCCGAGCTCTTCCGGGCCCACCGCGATCGGGTGATGGCGGCGGCCCGGACACGGAAGGAAGCCGAGCTGCGGCAGGCCGGCGAGGAGCGACTGCGGATCGCACAGGAGCTGCACGACGTCGTGGCGCACCACATCTCGCTGATCAACGTGCAAGCGTCGACCGCGCTGCACCTGGTCAACCGTCAGCCCGAGCAGGCGGCTCCGGCGCTGTCCGCGATCAAGGACGCCAGCAAGGAAGCGCTGGTCGAGTTGCGGTCGATCGTCGGCATCCTGCGGCAGTCCGACGAGTCCGCACCCCGCCAGCCGGTCGCCGGACTCGAGCGGCTGGAGCACCTGGTCAACCGGACGTCGATGGCCGGCCTGGAGGTGCACACGGTCGTCCACGGCGACCCGCACCCGTTGCCGACCGGGCTGGACCGGGCCGCGTTCCGGATCATCCAGGAGTCGCTCACCAACATCGTCCGGCACGCCAAGGCGACCGCGGCGACGGTCCGGATCCAGTACGGCGAACAATCGCTCGTACTGCAGGTCGACGACGACGGTAAGTCCCTCGTCGGTCCACCCACCGAAGGCAACGGCATCATCGGCATGCGCGAACGCGCCACCGCCCTCGGCGGCACCCTCACCGCCACCCGCACCCCCACCGGCGGCCTCCGCATCGTCGCCACCCTGCCTCTGTAGCTACGGCAGGCGGACGTGACCAGGGTTGAGGTCGGCGACCTGGGAGACACCCAGTAGGGCCATCGTGCGGCGGACCTCCTTGGTGAGGATCTCCGCGGCCTTGGCGACTCCGCGCTCGCCGCCGGCCATCAGGCCGTAGAGGTACGCACGTCCGACCAGGCAGGCGTCGGCGCCGAGCGCGATCGCGGCGACGATGTCCGCACCCGACAGGATCCCTGTGTCCAGGTAGATCTCCGCGTCGCTGCCGACTGCCTTGCGAACCTCGGGGAGGATGCGCAGCGGCGTCGGCGCGCGGTCCAGCTGGCGGCCGCCGTGGTTCGACAGCACGATCGCGTCGGCGCCGGCGTCGACCACCCGGCGGGCGTCCTCGACGGTTTGGATGCCTTTGACAATCAACGGGCCGGACCAGATCGACCGCAGCCAGTTCAGGTCGTCGATCGTCATGGTCGGGTCGAACAGCTTGTCCAGCAGCTCGGCGACCGTGCCGTCCCAGGTGGACAGCGAGGCGAACGTGAGCGGCCGCGTAGTGAGCAGGTTCGCCCACCAGGCCGGGTGCATCGACGCGTCGAGCACGGTCTTGGCGGTCAGCGACGGCGGGATCGTGAACCCGTTGCGGACGTCTCGCAGCCGCGCACCGGCGACCGGTACGTCGACGGTCAGCATCAGCGCCTCGTACCCGGCGGCGGCCGATCGCTTGACCAGGTCCTCCCCCGAGTCCCGGTCCTTCCACACGTACAGCTGGAACCACTTCCGCGCGTTCGGCGCGGCCGCCGCCACGTCCTCGATCGACGTCGTGCCCATGGTCGACAACGCGTACGGGATGCCGATCCGGTCGGCGACCTTGACGACCGCGCTCTCGCCCTCGTGGTTCATCATCCGGGTGAAACCGGTCGGCGCGAACGCGAACGGCAGCTCCGAGCGGCCGCCGAGGATCGACGTACCGAGGTCGATCTCGGAGACGTTGCGCAGGATCGACGGCTGCAGCTCCATCTCGGCGAACAGCCGGCGGGCCCGGCGCAGGCTAATCTCCGCCTCGGCGGCGCCGTCGGTGTAGTCGAACACCGACCGCGGGGTCCGCCGCTTGGCGATCGCGCGCAGGTCCGCGATCGTGAGCGCCTTCGCGAGCCGGCGCTCGGTCGGGTTCGTCTCGATCGGCTTCGGCCGCAGCAGCGGCTTCAGCTCGGACCATTTGGGCAGCTGTCGATCGGTCATCAGAACTCCGGGGCCGGACGGGCGATCAGACGGTACGCCGTACCCGCCTGACCCTGTGGTCGGACCACAGCATAACCTGTGGTCCGACCACACAGGTAGAGTCGTCCGCAGAGCGACCTGGGGAGGATCTTGCCCCAGCTCGGGAGGGAAATCCTCCCCAACCTGGCCGAAGGGGGTGCGGGTGAAGAACTACGAACTGGTGCTGCATCGGGTGGAGGCGGACCTGGCGGCCGGGCGGCTGCGGATCGGTGGCCGGCTGCCGGGTGAGCGGGCGCTGGCCGAGGAGCTGGGGATCAGCCGGCCGTCGGTGCGGGAGGCGGTCCGGGTGCTCGAGGCGATGGGCGTCGTACGGACCGCGACCGGGTCCGGGCCGGAGGCGGGCGCGGTGATCGTGGCGGAGCCGGTGTCGCCGCTGACCGCCGTACTGCGGTTGCATCTGGCAACGAATCATCTGCCGATGGGGGACGTCGTCCAGACCCGGATCCTGCTGGAGTCGTGGTCCGCGCGGGAGGCGGCCGGGCGGGACGTGGCGGCCGGTGAGCTCGAGGTGGCCGAGTCGTTGCTCGACCGGATGGACGCTGCCGGGTTGTCGCCGGAGGAGTTCCATCTGCTCGACGCGGAGTTCCACGTCGCGCTGTCGGGGCTGGCCGGGAACGTGCTGGTCGCGGCGGTGATGACGTCGTTGCGGTCGGCGATTCACGAGTATGTGCTGGCCGCCGTACCCAACCTGGCGGATTGGGACGCGACGGCGGTGGGGCTGCGGGCCGAGCATCGCGGGATTCTGGGCGCGGTGCGGGCCGGTGAGCCGGATCGCGCGGCCGAGTTGGTGACCGCGCATATCCGGGGCTTCTACCAGGCGGCGCAGCTGCAGGATTAGCAGTCCTCTACGCAGCGTTCGGCGGCGGTGAGGGCGGTCCGGCGGAGGCCGAGGATGACGACTGCTCCGACGACCAGGTGGAGCGAGGCGAGGCCGAGCTTGGCGCCGATCCCGATACCGCTGAAGAGCGGGCTGCCGAGCGAGGTGACGCAGGCGATCACCGCACAGACGGTCCAGACCTTGCGAGCGTTGAAGGTACGGCGCTCGAGGATGGCGAGCAGTCCCCAGCCGGCGAAGGCCATTGCGGCGGCAGCGAAGAACACCTGACCGGCGGCGATGTGCATCAAGCTGCCCTGCTGGGCTTCCAGGGTGAGACCGGCGGCCGGGGCGAGGATCGCCCACCAGGCGACTGCCGCGGCGACGGTAACACCGACGACGGCCAGCCGGCTACGGCCGGGGACGCGAGTCGGCCTGGGCTCACCAGACGAACCGTGCTGGGCGGAAAGTGCAGGAGCCGCCTCGGGAGCGGAGGTGACGACACGGGTGGGGCTGTGTTTCGGGCTAGGCATTTCGGGCTCCTTGGTGGTTGGTGATGGGATAAAGGTGCTGGACAGTGCGGGGTGACGGCATCGGCCGGTGGTCGGTGCGGGATCGACTTTGGTCGGTGGTGGGGCAGGAGTCGGGCGGCCTATGGTCGGCGGCATGGAGAGTTGTACGACGATGCGGCCCAGCCGGGTGGCCAATATCTCGGCCGTTACCGCGATCGGCCTGCTGACGGCGATGACGATCATCGGGCGGATGTCCGATCCGACGCATCGCAACTGGCTGATCCCCGACATCGTGGCCGGAGTCGTCGCGTCGGGTCTGATGCTGATGTTGCCGCGGCGCCCGATCCCGACGGCGATCGCGATGGCCGTGCTCGTCGTCCTCTCCCCCGCGGCGACGCCGGCCTCGACCGCCGCCACGCTGACCATCGCGCTGCGATTCCCGCTACGGCGGGCAGCACTCATTGCCGGGGTCCAGGCCGTCGCGCATCTCGCCCAAGGACTGTGGCACCCGATCAGCGGACTGCCGTTCCTCTGGTTCGCGCTCCTCGACGTCGCCATCCACGCGGCCTTCCTCGGTTGGGGTCAGTGGATCCAGGCACGCCAGCAATTGGTCGGCTCGCTGGTCGAACGGGCCCAACGCGCGGAGGCCGAGCAGGGTCGCCGGGTCGCGGAGGCCCGGACGCTCGAACGGACCAAGATGGCCCGCGAGATGCACGACGTACTCGCGCATCGGCTGTCGCTGCTCGCGACGTACGCCGGTGCGCTCGAGTACCGGCCGGATTCGTCGCCGGAGAAGCTCGCCACGGCCGCCGGGGTCATTCGTACCGGCGTGCACCAGGCGCTCGAGGAGCTGCGGGAGGTGATCAACGTGCTCAGAGACGAAGACGTCTACGAAGGGCGACCGCAGCCGACCTTCGACGATCTGCGGGCGCTGGTCGACGAGTCCCGGGACGCGGGTACGGCGATCTCGTACGACGATCTCGTTGCCGACTCCACGTCGTTGCCGCCGGCAACCGGGCGGACGGCGTACCGGATCGTGCAGGAGGGTCTCACCAACGCACGCAAGCACGCGGCCGGGCATCCGGTCACGGTGAGCGTGGCCGGCGCGCCGGGAGACGGGCTGCGGATCGAGCTGACCAACCCCGCCGTCAACGGGACGTCGCTCACCCCGGGCAGCGGGACCGGGCTCGTCGGGCTGACCGAGCGGGTGCAGCTCGCCGGCGGCACACTGGACCACGGCCGCGTCCCCGGTGGCGGGTTCCGGCTCGAAGCCTCGCTACCGTGGCCCACATGAGCGACACGGTCATTCGGGTGCTGGTGGTGGACGACGACGCGTTGGTGCGGGCGAGCCTGGAGATGATGCTCGACGGTGCGAACGGAATCTCCGTCGTCGGTCAGGCGGCGGACGGGGACGAAGTACCGGCTGCGGTCGACGCGCACTTCCCCGACATCGTGCTGATGGACCTGCGGATGCCCCGGGTGGACGGGATCGTCGCGACCCGGCGGCTGCGGGCGCGGACCAACCCGCCCGAGGTCGTCGTACTCACCACGTTCGACACCGACGAGAACGTGCTGCACGCCCTGCGAGCCGGGGCGAGCGGGTTCCTGCTGAAGGACACCCCGCCCGCGCAGATCGTCGACGCCGTACGCCGAGTTGCCGCCGGTGACCCGATTCTCTCGCCGGCGATCACCCGTCGGCTGATGGACCGCGCCGCGACCCAGGCCGATGCCCACACGATCGCCCAGAAATCCCTGCAGCGATTGTCACCCCGCGAGTACGACGTGATGCTCGCCGTCGCACAGGGCAAGGCGAACGCGGAGATCGCGTCGGAGCTCTACATGAGCGTGGCGACGGTCAAGGCGCACATCTCCCACATCCTCACCAAGCTGGAACTCGGCAACCGCACCCAGATCGCCCTCCTGGCTCATGACGCCGGGCTGGCCTGACCAATGCCTTAGGGTCGGCGCATGATCAGGGTGCTGCTGGCGGACGATCAGGCGTTGGTGCGGGCCGGGTTCCGGTCGTTGCTGAACGCCGAGAACGACATCACGGTCATCGGCGAGGTGTCGGACGGGGCGGAAGCGTTCCGGGTGGCGCAGGCCGAGAAGCCTGACGTGGTGCTGATGGACATCCGGATGCCGGGCACGGACGGGTTGGAGGCGACCCGATTGATCGGCGCGGATGCCGAGCTGGCCGACGTCCACGTGGTGATCCTGACGACGTTCGACCTGGACGAGTACGTCTTCGAGGCGCTCCGGGTCGGGGCCAGCGGGTTCCTGGTGAAGGACACCGAGCCGGTCGAGCTGCTGCAGGCGGTCCGCGTGGTTGCTCGCGGTGACGCCCTCCTCTCCCCCGGCGTCACCCGCCGCCTCGTCGCAGAGTTTGCGTCCCGCAGCCGGCAGCCCCACGCCAGCAAGGAACTCGACGTACTCACGGAACGCGAGAAGGAGATCGTCGCCCTCGTCGGCGAGGGTCTCTCGAACGACGAGATCGCCGAACGCCTCGTCCTCAGCCCGGCCACCGCCAAGACCCACGTCAGCCGGGCCATGATCAAACTCGGCGTCCGCGACCGCGCGCAACTGGTCGTCGTCGCCTACCAAACCGGCCTGGTCCGCCCCGGCTGGCTGGGTTGACCTTCCACCAGGTCGAACCTGCAGGATCGCCGCCATGGAACACCTCGCAGAGATCACAGCGGCGGCCGAACTCGGCCGGTCCGGCGACCGTGACACCGCTCGCGCCCAGCTGCAGGCCCTCTGGGACCAGACGGACGACCGGCAGACCCAGTGCGTGATCGCCCACTTCCTGGCCGACGTCCAGAACACGACCGCGGACGAACTCGACTGGGATCTCCGGGCGCTGGAGTGTGCCGATCCCGAGGACCCGATGACTCCGGGGATGCTGGCGTCCCTGCACCTCAGCCTGTCCGACGACTACCGCCGACTAGGCCGGACCGAGCAGGCCCACGAGCACCTGAAGCTCGCGAAGGCCAATCAGCACGCGCTCGGACCGGACGCGTACGGCGACCTCGTGCGCGGCGCACTCGAGCACGTGACTGATGCGCTGGCCGCCGGCAGTACTGCGCCCTTGGAGACGAATCCGAGTAGCTGAGTACTCCCGACGGTGTAGGTGCGGTCACTCCCCTTGGCCGACGCGGTACCCGGCCTCCGAGCGGCACGCTCTGGGGTATGAATGAGACCGGAGTTCCGCTCGTCGAGGTGACGGGGCTGACGAAGAAATATGGCGACACCTTCGCGGTGGATGGTGTCGATCTGACGGTCCGGCCCGGCGAGGTGTACGGGTTCCTCGGACCGAATGGTGCCGGCAAGACGACCACGCTGCGGATCCTCACCGGGCTGATCGCACCCACGAGTGGAAGTGTCCAGGTCCTCGGTGGCCGGCCGGGACAGGCCGACGTACTCCGGCGGACCGGGTCGATGATCGAGTCTCCCGCGTTCTATCCGTACCTGTCCGGCCTGGACAACCTGCGACTGCTGGCCGAGTACGCCGCGGTGCCTCGGCAGCGGATCGACGAGGTGCTCGAGCTGGTCGATCTGGCTGACCGCGCGCGGGACCGGTTCTCGACGTACTCCCTGGGGATGAAGCAGCGGCTCGGCGTCGCGGCCGCCCTGCTGAAGGATCCCGAGCTGGTGATCCTGGACGAGCCGACCAACGGGCTCGACCCGGCCGGTATGCGGGACATGCGTCGCCTGATCCGCGAGCTCGGCTCCGACGGCCGGACCGTCCTGCTGTCCAGCCACCTGCTCGGCGAGGTCCAACAGATCTGCGACCGGGTCGGCATCATCAACGCCGGCCGGATGGTTGCCGAGCACAACGTCGAGGACCTGCGTGGCGAGCAGGAACTGATCGTCCGCGCCACCCCACGGGACAAGGCCCAGGCGATCCTGGCCGGCTTCGGCTCGGTCCACCTGTACGACGACACGCTGCGAGTCCAGGTGGCCCCGGATCGGGCCGCCGAGGTGAACCGCGTCCTGGTCGAGGCCGGGATCGCCGTGTCCGAACTGCACAGCACCGAACGGGCTCTGGAGGACATCTTCTTCGAGCTCACCACAAGCAAGGAGAAAGCCGATGTTGGGTAGCTACCGAGCCGAGTTGCTGAAGCTCCGCAAGCGGTCGGCGGTCTGGGTGCTGTTCGTGGCCGGTCTGGTGCTGAGCCTGATCTTCGGCTACCTGCTGCCGTACCTGGGCTATGCGACCGGCGACGACAACCCCTCGACCGACGGTGTCCCGCGCGCTGAGATCCTCCGCGGCATGCTGCCGGAACGCGTCCTGGACAACACGATCGGTGGTTACCCGATCTTCGCCGGCGCGCTCGCGCTGGTGCTGGGTGCGATCGTGATCGGCGGCGAGTACACCTGGGGCACGCTGAAGACGATCCTCACCCAGCGACCCGGCCGCGGCACCGTGTTGGCGTCACAGTTCCTCGCCCTCGCCACGATGATCGTCGTCTGGGTGGTCGGGATCTTCGTTGCCTGTGCGTTGTGCAGCATCGGGATCGCCGCCGCAGAAGGCGGCGCGATGAACTGGCCCGGTCCGCTCGACCTGCTCCGCGGTCTCGGCGGTGGCTGGCTGGTGCTGATGATGTGGTGCCTGGCCGGCGCGGTCCTGGCCGTTGCCTTCCGCAACGTCGCGCTGCCGATCGGCCTCGGTGTGGTGTGGATCCTCGGCATCGAGACGCTGCTCGCCGGCGTGGTGAGCAGCCTGCTGCCGGACCTGAAGCCTCTCGCCAACGTGCTGCCGGGCACCAACGCCGGTTCGCTCGTGTTCAGCGTGACCGGCATGGGCACCGCCGACGCACCACCTGGAGTGCGCGATGCGGTCGGCGGCGGCCGTGCCCTGCTGACGTTGGTGGCCTACTGCGCGGTCTTCGCCGTACTCGCGGCCTGGACGACGCGGCGGCGGGACGTCACCTGATGCCGGCGTGGACGAGCGCGAGTTCGCAGAACATCGCGTTCGCCCAGGAGAACCACTCGCGGGTGTACTGCGAAGGATCGTCGACGTCGAAGCCCTCGTGCATCTGCCCCGTACCACCCGTGGTGTCGCGGAGGAGCTCCAGCAGGCGCTGGCGCTCCTCTGCCGAGGTGCTCGAAATCCCCTGTACAGCAAGGGCGATGTGCCACACGTAGTTCGGCGGCGTGTGCGGGCTACCGATGCCGGCCGCGGCCGTTCCGCTGTAGTAGTACGGGTTCGATGGGCTCAGCAGCAGCCGGCGGGTGGCAAGGTACGTCGGGTCGTCGGCGGCGGCGTACCCGGTGAGTGGGATCGACAGCAGGCTCGGCATGTTCGCGTCGTCCATCAGCAACGTCGACCCGGCGCCGTCCACCTCGTAGGCGTAGACGCGTCCGTGCTCCGGGTGATCGACCGTCCCGTGCCGGGCGATGCCGTCGTCGATGTCGGCCTTGAGTTCTTTGGCGGCCGACGCCAACGGCTCGTCCCCGAACACCTCGGCCGCGATCTCTTCCAGGTAGCCGAGTACGACGGATGCGAACATGTTCCCGGGTACGTTGAACCCGAGCGCGGTCGAGTCGTCGCTCGGCCGGAACGCACTCCAGGACATCCCCGTCGGCACGGTCAGCCGGCCGCGCCCGTCGCGGACCAGCGTGTCCGTCGGCAGCATGTCCGGTTCGTCCCGCTGGAACCGGTACGACGACCTGCCCTCATGATCCTGCTCGACCGTCCACAGCTCGATGATCGCGACCGCCGCGGCCCGCAGCCGCTCGTCGATCACGTCGGCCCGCCCGGTGATCCGCCACAGCCGGTACGCCAGCTCGAGCGGGAAGCACAGCGAGTCGATCTCGTACTTGCGCTCCCACACCCACGGCGACATCTCGGTGTCGTCGTCGGTGTGGCCCTCGCCGTTCGGCTCCCGGTTGAACGCGTTCGCGTACGGATCCAGTACGACGTACTCCAACTGCCGGTGCAGGACGCCGATCAGGAGGTCCTGCAGGGCCGGATCGTCTTTGCACAGCAGGAGATACGGCCGGAGCTGGGCCGCCGAGTCACGCAGCCACATCGCCGGGATGTCGCCGGTGAGGACGAACGTCGTCCCGTCCGGCAATCGCTCGGCCACGGCGGGCAGATTCTCGGCCATCGACCGCCGGAACATCTCCGCGATCACGTCGTCGCCGCTCGCCCGCTGCACCGCCGCGGTAGCACGAGCCAGGACCTCGGGATCGATCATCAACACAGTCACCTTTCAGCCACGAGTTCGTGGCTCTGCAACAACACGGAGGGGTTGGGAGAGAACGTCTGGTCGAGAACGAGACTGGCTGCGCCGATCGCGCCGACGTCGACGCCGAGCGCCGTACCGGCGACCTCGAAGGGGTGCACCGAGCGGACCAGGAAGCGTCCGTCCAGTGCGGTGCGGACCGCGTCGCCGAACAAGGGTGCGAGCTGCTCCCAGTGCGGGCCGCCGAAGACGACACGCTGCAGGTCGAGCAGGTTCGCGATGTCCTCGACCACCTTGGCGATCCGCTCGGCCAGGGCGACCACGATCGCCCGGGCCAGACCCGGCCCCACTTCGGCGGCCGCGCACAGTTGGGTGAAGGCCGCGTCGACCGCCTGCCGGTCGTCGAGATCGATGCCTGCGGCAAGTACTCCGGCGTGGACCGCCTGCTGCACCAGGTACCGCGGTTGGCTGGTCTCGCCGACGCAACCGCGCCGTCCGCAGTAGCAGATCGGGCCTTCCGGATCGACGATCACGTGGCCGACCTCGCCCACGTTGCTGGACGATCCACGAACCACCTCGTCACCGATCACGAGGCCCGCGCCCACTCCGGTGCCGAGGTAGAAGAAGACGAAGCTGCCGCCTCCGCCCGCCCACTTCTCCGCTGACGCGGCCGCGGTCACGTCCTTGTCCAGGAGCACCGGCAGGCCGGTCCGCTCCCGCAGTTCGTCCCGCAGCGGGACCAGGTGCCACGCGGACAGGTTCGGCGGGTTCACCACGACTCCGCGCTCCACGTCGATCGGACCGGGCGCGGCGATCCCGACCCCGATGATCCGATCGCGCTGTGCACCGGCCTGCGTGATCACGTCCTCGATCGTGGCGGCGATCCGGTCGATGAGTACGTCGGGGTCATCGGCGTACGGCGTCTCGACCCGGCGGCGCGCGATCACCTCGCCGGTGAGATCGAGCAGTACGACGGTGACGACGGCGGGGTCGAGGTGGACGCCGACGGCGTACTGTCCGGTGGGTTCGAGCTCGAGCAGCGTGCGGGGCTTGCCCAGACCGGCGCCGCGCAACCGGCCGGCCTCACGCACGAGTCCGGCGGTGAGCAGCCGGCGGATGATGTTCGAGATCGCCTGCCCCGACAGGCCCGTCACCTCGGCCAGTTCGACGCGGCTGAGGTGCTCACCCCGCCGGATCGCATCCAGAACCACGGCGTCGTTGAACCCGCCGACGCGATCGAGGTTCGTGCCCCGGCGTACGCTCACAGAACTCCCCCAGAGTTAGTCGGAGATCGGGTCCGAGCCCCACGGAAGCGACCAGCCGTAGGTGCGCTGCCCTTCCCCCGTCCGCCACTGGTTCGGCGTGGTGTTCACGAGCCAGTCCAGCGGCTCGATCCCGGACGCGTCACCACCACTGAGCGCCAAATGTATACCGTCTCGCACGGCCTGGTCGGACCGCGCCGTCCGGGCCTGTGGATCGATCGACAAGAAGAGCGCCGTCCCGGAACGTGCGACCAGATCCAGGAAGTTCTCGTTGAGTTCCCACGGCGTCTGCGGCGTGCACGGGACGCAGTCCGCGTCGACGGTGAAGAACCGGTTGTGCTGCGGCAGCCGGAACGCGAGCGTGTTCACGCCCATCTTCCGGGTCCGCTCCCAGCTGCGGCCGGACGTGTCGTCACCGATCCGCTGAACGTCGACCAGTCCGGCCGCGAGATGCCCGACGGTGTTGCACCCGATCAGTACGACGCCCTCCACGGCCGCCCGGATCTCGCGATAGAACGCGAGGATGATCTCGGCAGTCGTCCGGGTCGGATCGTGCAGTTGCCAGCCGTCACCCGTCAGCCGCGAACCCATCGCCGGCCCGAACCGGCCGAACACGTCGTAGGTGCTGAAGTCGTGCTTGACCAGCTCGAAGCCCCAGTCCCTGAACCGCTGCAGGTCCGTGCGGACGAGGTCGAGCACCTCCGGGTACGACGGATCGAGCGCGCGACCGGGTTTGTCGTGCGGACCCGGGCTGGCGTACGAACCTGGTTCGCGGACCAGGAGCGGGCGGAACCAGATGCCCGGACGGGCGCCGATCGCCTTGATCGCGGCCGCCGTACCGGCCAGGTCGTCGAAGACACCTGGCGTACCGGCGTCCCACGGTCCGCCGGACGCGTTGCCGCCCGGGTACCAGCCGTCGTCGACGACGCTGAACGGCTTCACCGGGTGGCCGTCGGCGAGCTCGACGATCGTGGTCGCGTCCTGGAGGACGGCCTTCTCGTCGAAGTTCTCGCCGTACGCGTAGTACCAGTTGTTGGCCCCGACCACCGGCGCGGGCTCAGGTCGCGCCGGTAGCCGGGTGATCATGGAGGCGACCGCTGCGTGCAGGGTCTGCCAAGGTGTGCCGCCGTCCTGGAACCACCGTACGGCCGCGGCCCTAAGAGTCCGGCAGTTCAGCTGGGTCGCGCCGCCGCCGTTGCGGAGGTCGAGCCAGAGCGTGAAGCCGTCGGAGTCGACGGTCCACGAGCAGAACGCGTTCGGCTGTACGTCGACGCCGGCGCCGGTCGTCGTACCGGTCTGGGGGTCGTGGGCGAGGAAGTACCACGGCAGCAGGCGCTCGGGTTGCTGGTGACGCCACTGCAGATCGCCGTACGAGCGTTCCCAGGCGTCGCCGAGGATCAGGGCCTCAGCGGGGAGCCGTTCGGACCAGCGGAGGGCAACGCGGGAGATCGTCGCGGCGGTGACGTCGATGGCGCCGTCCGACCAGGTGACGTCGATCCCGGCGGCCGACCACGTCGCGCCGGTCCGGACCGCACTGGTCAGGCCGTCCGAGGGTCCCGCTTGGACGAAAACAGCGCTCGGTTCTCTCACCTGGCTCCTCGGCAGTTAATTTCCCCACAAACTTTACTTAATGGTCAGAAGAGCGGTCAAGGCGTTCCACCGCCGCGACCAGCCGGTCGACGTCGGCCTGATCGGTGTACGGCGCGAGGCCTGCGCGGACGGCTCCGGTCAAGCCGATCCCCAGCAGCTTGGCGGGCTCGTAGGCGTAGAACGAGCCGGCCGGGGCATTTACGCCGGCGCGTGCGAGCTGCTCAGCGACGGCCGCCGGCGGGTGGCCTTCGACGGTGAAGAGCAGGGTCGGCGTCCGGCTCGCCGCGTGGCCGTAGAGCGTCAGGCCGGGGATCGCGGCCAGGCGTGACTCGAGGTCGTCCCGCAGCCCGTCCTCGTACTCCTCGACCAGCTGGAGTGACCTGACGAGCCGCTCACGACGGGTGGTCCCGGTGCCACCAAGACCGGCCAGGAAGTCGACGGCCGCGGTCGTTCCGGCCAGCAGCTCGTACGGCAGTGTGCCGAACTCGAAGCGCTCCGGTACGGCGTCCGACGACGGCAGGAGCTTGTCCGGCCGCAGCGTCTCAAGGAGCTCCGGCGCCGCGGTCAGCGTGCCGAGATGCGGCCCGAAGAACTTGTACGGCGAGCAGACGTAGAAGTCGGCGTACGACGTCTCGACCGGCGCGTGCGCGGTCAGATGCACACCGTCGACGTAGATCAGCCCACCGGCCTCGTGGACCTGCTCGGCGATCCGGACAGTGTCCGGACGGGTGCCGAGCAAGTTGGACGCGGCCGTGACGGCGACCAGGCGGGTGCGGTCGGTCAACAGCGGCGCGATGTCGTCCAGCTCGGAGGTCTCGGTGTCGAAACCGATCCACTTCACGGTCGCACCCGCAGCCTCCGCGGCCTGCACCCAGGGCCGGACGTTGGCGTCGTGGTCGAGCCGGCTCACGATGATCTCGTCACCCTCGGACCAGGTCTTCGCGAGCGTCCGGGAGAAGTCGTAGGTCAGCTGGGTCATGCTGCGGCCGAAGACGATCCCGTCCGGTCGGGTGCCGAGAAGATCGGCCATCGCCTGCCGCGCCCCGGCCACGATCTCGTCGGCCCGGCGCTCGGCCGCGGTGAGCTGACCGCGATTCGCGAGCGCCGACGTCATCGTCCGGGACACCGCGTCCGCGACCACCTGCGGAGTCTGCGACCCACCCGGCCCATCGAAGTGCGCCGCCCCTTCGTCGAGTGCTGGGAACTGCTTCCGGACGGCGACGACATCGAAGGCACCCATAGCCGTCATCTTCTCCCGGCTACGACGCCGCTGCCATCGGTTGTCCATTTCTCACGATCACTTGCCCGATCCCGGATAAATATGTCCGGAATGTCCCCCGGGTAGTGCAGGATGTCAGGAGTGAGCACCGTGACGACTACTGACAAGGCCCCGCTGCAGGCCTGGCTCCCCACGATGCTGGCCTTGGCCGCGATCTGGGGATGCAGCTTCCTGTTCATCTCGGTCGGCGTGCGGGAGCTCCCGCCGCTGTATCTGGCCCTCGGACGCGTCGTCGCGGGGTCCGCCGTACTGCTGGCGATCCTGGCGGTGAAGCGCCAGGCACTGCCCCGGGACCCCCGGTTGTGGATGCACTCGTTCGTCCTCGGTGCGATCGGATCGGCCATCCCGTGGACCCTGTTCGGGTACGGCGAGCAGCGCATTCCGTCCCTCCTGGCGGGGATCTGGAACGGGATCACCCCGCTGATCGTGTTGCCGATCGCCGTCCTCGTCTTCCGCACCGAGACGTTCTCGTTGCAGCGGGTGCTCGGGCTGGTGATCGGGTTCGCCGGGATGCTCGTCGTCCTCGGCGCCTGGCACGTCGACGGTGGCGCGGATCTGCTCGGGCAGGCGCTGTGCATGCTCGCGGCGGTCTTCTACGGGATGGCGATCCCCTACCAGAAGCGGTTCATCGCCGGTACCACGTTGTCCGGTACGGCGTTGTCCGCCAGCTTGTTGCTCTGTGCAACGTTCCAGCTCGCGATCGTCGCGCCGATCGTGACCCGGCAGGCGCCGCCCATGCCGTGGACGTTGTCGATCGAGGTCGTGCTGAGCGTGATCGCGCTGGGCGCCCTGGGCAGCGGGCTCGCGTTCGTCCTCAGCCTGCGGAACATCCGGCTGATCGGGGCGAGCCGATCGTCGATGGTCACGTACTTGATGCCGATCTTCTCGATCGTGGTCGGCGTGATCGTGCTGCACGAGCACATCACCTGGTACCAGCCGGTCGGCGGTCTCGTCGTACTGCTCGGGGTCGCGGTGTCGCAGGGGTTGCTGCGCTCGGCCCGGCGGAAGCCGGTCGTCGCGGCGCCGGCTACGACGTAGCGCGGCGGAGGTTCGGGACGGCCGCGATCACCACGGCGGCAAGTGCGAGCACGGTTCCGGCGACGACCTGCAGCGTGACGGCCTTGTCCGCCGCGGGGAGGAACAAGTCGATGAACAGGCTCGCGATCAGCTGACCCGCGATGGTGCCGAGGCCGAGCACGAACACGCCGACCACGCGCACCACGGACGCGGCCGCGCTGATGAAGATCACGCCACACGCGCCACCGAAGTACAGCCAGGGCTCGCTCGGCAAGTGGTGCGGTGCTCCGCGCAGTACGAGGTCGGCGGTGAAGACGATCAGGAGCGCGGCGAACCCGACGACGAAGTTCACGACGCTGGCCGCGACTGCGCCGTACGCGTCTGGTGAGGCGGTGCGCGCGACGCGTCCGTTGATGGCCTGCTGGACCGCGGTGCCGACGCCACCGAGGGCGGGCAGTACGGCGAGGAGCAGGCCGTCGGGGTGACTCAGTTGGTCGGACACCGCGAGTACAACGGCCACGAGCGCGATCAGTGCGCCCACGACTCGGAGCGTGGTGAACTGCTGCGGGCCGGCCGGGCCGAAGCCGAGGCGATCCACGATCAGGCTGCTGACCGCCTGGCCCGCGACGACCGCGACGGTGAAGACCGCGACGCCGATCACGGACACGGTGATCGACTGGGTGGCGACGAGGTAGGCGCCGGCGACTCCGCCGAGACACTGCCACCAGCGCAGGCCGCCGTACCCGCGCGTCGGTTCGCGGATCGTTCGCCAGACCCTGCCGAGCGAACGGCGTACGGCGGGAATCAAAGCGGTCCCGATCAACAGGATCAGCAGGCCGGTGCCGAACGAGATCAGCGCGGCCGCGACACCGTCGCCGAGGACGTTGCCGAGTTCGCCGTTGATCCGGGACTGGACCGCGACCAGCATGCCGATGCCGAAGGCGGCCGTCAGCCCGACGATGTGGTGATGCCGGGTTGACGGCGCTGGCTTGGTAGCGATCGCTGTCACGTCACTATCATGACCGTTCGATCAATTGCGCCTGACAGCAGGTCCCAGATTATGAACGGCGGATCAGTGCCAGGTACATCGCGTCGGTGCCGTGCAGGTGCGGCCACAGCTGTACGTCGGGACCGTCGCCGAGGTCCGGTACGCCGGGGAAGAGTGGGCGGGCGTCCTCGAGAATGGCATCGTCACGGTTGCCGAGTACGGCGTCGACCACGGCGCGGGTCTCGTCCGGATGAGGTGAGCAGGTCACATACGCGATCACGCCGCCCGGGCGGGCCGAGGTGATCGCGGAGTCCAGCAGGTCCTCCTGGAGTGGACGCAGTTCCTTCACGTCTTCCGGCGTACGACGCCAGCGGGCTTCCGGGCGTCGTCTCAGCGCGCCTAGGCCGGTGCACGGCACGTCTGCCAGGACTCGGTCGAACGAGCCGGCCGGCCAGGTCGGCTTGGTGCCGTCGCCGACGAGCACCTTGTGGTCGCCGGGGATCGCGCGCAGGTTGGCTCGGACGAGGTCGGCGCGGTGCTTGAGCGGCTCGACCGCGGTCAGCACGCCATCGCGCTGGTCGACCAGCGCCGCCAGAAGGGCCGACTTCCCGCCCGGTCCGGCGCACAGGTCGAGCCAGGCGGCGTCGGATCCTTCGATCGGCGCGGCGGCCAGGGCAAGCGCGACCAACTGCGAGCCTTCGTCCTGCACACCGGCACGACCGGTCGCGACGGCCTCGATGCGGCCCGGATCGCCCCCACCTTGCAGGACCGCGGCGTACGGCGACCACTGCGCGCGGGTCGCTCCGGCCAGAATCAACTCATCCACATCCGACAAGCCCGGCCGGGCCACCAATGTCACCCGCGGCGGCTCGTTGTCCGCGTCGAGCAGCGCTTCCAGCTCACCGTCCAGGACTCGGTCGAACGCCTCGATCACCCACCGCGGGTGAGCTTTCGCGATCGAGAGGTGACCCAAGCGATCCTCCTCCAGCGACGGCGCCACCGTGGAGATCCACTGGTCGAACGAGCGCTGGCTGATCTTGCGGAGGACCGCGTTGACCAGCCCGCTGCGTTTCTGACCGATCTCGGCGCGGGTGAGCGTGACCATCTCGCTCACCGCCGCATAAGAATCGACCCGCATGCGCAGCAGCTGATGCGCACCCAGCCGGAGCATGTCGAGCAGCTCAGGGTCGAGATCACCCAGCGGCCGGGACACGCTGCGCGCGAGGAAGGCGTCGTACGTGCCCTGCCAACGCAGCGTCCCGTGCACCAGCTCGGTGCAGAACGCGGCATCTCGACCACTCAGCCGAGCGTCGCGGAGCGCCTTGTTCAGGACGAGGTTGGCGTACCCGCTCTCGCCGTTGACCTGCCGGATCACCCGGAAAGCGATCCCACGAACCCGATCCGGCCGACGCTGCGGCGCCCGATTACGCGGTGACCTGTCACTCACAGGGACGGTCCCAACCGATCCTCATCGGCGAGGCGAACGCCACGGGCCCAGTCGGCCGCGGCCATCGGCTTCTTGCCCTGCGGCTGCACGGTCACCAGCTCGACCGCCTTGCTGCCCGTTCCGACCTTCACGCTCGACTTGGTCGCCTGCAGCTCGCCCGGCTTCAGCTCCTCGTCGGTCAGATGCACGGCGAGCACCTTCAACCGCTCGCCCCGGAACATCGTCCACGCACCCGGCGCGGGGTTGCACCCACGCACCAGCCGATCCACACGCTGCGCGGGCGCGGTCAGGTCCAGCTCCGCGTCCTCGACCGTCAGCTTCGGCGCCAGCGTGACCCCGTCGGCCGGCTGCTCCCGCGCCTCGAGTACGCCGGCCTCGATCCCGTCGAGCGTGTCGACCAGCAGCTTCGAACCCGAAACCGCCAACCGGTGCAGCAGGTCACCCGAGGTGTCCTCCGGGCCGATCGGTTCGGTCAGTACGCCGTACACGGGACCGGCGTCGAGCGCCTTCACGATCCGGAACGTGCTCGCACCGGTCACGTCGTCGCCCGAGATGATCGAGTGCTGCACCGGCGCGGCACCACGCCACGCGGGGAGCACCGAGAAGTGCAGGTTGATCCAGCCGTGCGGCGGAATGTCCAGGGCCGCCTGCGGCAACAGGCCGCCGTACGCGACGACCGGGCAGCAGTCCGGCGCGATCTCGGCCAGCCGGGCCAGGAAGTCCGGGTCGCGCGGCTTGACCGGCTTGAGGATCTCGATCCCGCCCAGTTCCTCGGCGTACTGCGCGACCGGTGAGGCGACGAGTTTGCGGCCGCGACCGGCCGGCGCGTCCGGACGGGTGACCACACCGACGAGTTCGTGGCGGCTGGCAACGATCGCCCGGAGGGCGGTGACCGCGGGTTCCGGCGTACCGGCGAAGACGACTCTCACAGACCGAAACCATTCGTTGGGTGGGGTGAGACCTTGATCTGCGGCGGGCCGGCCAGGCCGAACCACTCAGACTCCCGGATCGTCTTCATGGCCTGCTTGCGGGTGTCGGTGTCGAGCCGGTCGACGAACAGGACGCCGTCCAGGTGGTCGGTCTCGTGCTGGATGCAGCGGGCAAGGTGGTCGGATCCCTCGATCACCACGGGGTCGCCGTACATGTTGAAACCCTTGGCGATCACGGACAGCGCGCGGCGGCAGTCGAAGGTCAGCCCAGGGATGGAGAGGCAGCCTTCCGGGCCGAACTGGTCGTCGGCGGACAGCGTCAGCTCCGGGTTGATCAGGTGCCCGAGCTCGCCCTCGACGTGCCACGTGAACACCCGCAGCCCGACCCCGATCTGCGGCGCGGCCAGGCCCGAACCGGGCGCGTCCTGCATCGTGTCGGTCAGGTCCGCGACCAGGCGGCGCAGCTCGGCATCGAAGTCGACGACGGGCGCGGCCTTCGTGTTCAGGACGGGGTCGCCGAACAGGCGGATGGGTTGGATCGACACAGACTCTCCACAACGGTTCCTACGGCGGGGACCGAGCAAGTCTAGTGCGCGCGTGGTGGGGGTCCGGCGTGGAGGCCCACTCGTCATTGTTGCCACAAGCACGTACTGTGTTCTCAGGCGTACCTACAGTCACTACCGTCACACGCCCAACGGGAGACCCAATGCCCACAGCAGCACGGGGGGCAACTCTGATCCTCCTGGGTGCACTTCTGGCCCAGGCGCCTCTGACCGCCGCCGCGTACCAGCCGCGCGATCCGGAGCCGTCCACCCCACCCACCACGTCTGTCCCTTCGGAGCCGGTCAGCACCCCGACTCCCACTCCTACCGAGACCCCGAGTCCCACCGCGACCCCCTCGCCGAGCGCGCCCGTCCCCGAGCAGCCGGCCGCGCGCTCCTGGAGCGAGGTGGTGAAGCAGGTGACCGAGACTTCGCCGGGTGACATGCAGCTGCGCGCGACGGACACGTCCGCGCAGGCCAAGTCGATCATGCGCTGCTTCAAGCTCGACGACGAGAACTACTGCCTCGGGCTCGGCTTCGTCGACCAGGTGCCGACCGGCGCTCAGGTCGAGGCGACCCTCAGCCCGCCGGATATGCACGCGGACGGTGAGACGGGCGTCGAGCAGGACATCTCCACCGGCGACCTGACCCCGGCTGCGTTGGTCGCGCAGCGGGCGGCGATGCCGAAGAGCGTCCGGGTGACCGCGGAGCTCGACGAGATGCAGGCAGCGTGGGACGGACGCGAGAAGGCCCGCGACCTGCGCTTGCTGGCTACCGGGTCGGACACCACGCCTGCGGCGCCGATGCCGACCGCTACCCCCACTCCCAGTACTCCGCCGCGGACTGCACCGACGAAGGGGGTTCCTACGGCGAAGCCGACGGTGACGAAACCGCCGGTGGCGCCGGTGAAGGTGCCGGCCTCGGCGTACATCATGAAGGGGTTCCAGACCTCGCAGGAGAAGGGGTACTGGTGTGGTCCGGCGACGTTCCAGTCGATCGACTGGGCCGACGACAACCAGAAGGACACCCAGGCGTCCTGGGCGAAGGACCTCGGCTCGACCACCGGCGGCACGGCGATCTCCGCAATGGTCCGGCAGACGAACCTGAAGACGGCCTGGCCCAAGGCCGCCGGCACGTACGTCGTGCAGAACGTCTCCGGCTGGAACGCCCAGACGTTCTTCACCGTGCACCAGAAGCACCTCGGCGTGTACAAGGCCCCGGTGATCGAGCACGTCCAGCTGCTCAAGCGGTACTTCCCGTACCTCGCCTTCAACCACAGCGGTCACTACCAGGTCGGCCGCGGCTACGACAAGGCGAACGGGACGATCGCGATCTACGAGGTGTTCAACGAGCGCCGGTTCAACAGCCGCGGCAACGTGACCGACGGTCCGAGGAACATCCCGGCGAGCGCACTCTTCAACGCGACGCTGGCCAACTCCTTCAAGAACATCGGGTTGTAGATGCGTCGTACCACCGTTGCCGTAGGCACCCTGTTCGTCCTGCTCCTGGCCGGCTGCTCGTCGTCGCCCGACGAGTCCGGCCAGGAGACCCCGACCAGCGCGCCACCGAGCACACGTAAACCCTCCGCAACTCCTTCGACAACGCCGTCCACTCCGGGCCCGCCGACCGACTCCGGTACGGCGGTCCCGGCCTGGGCGAAGGTGATGCGGCAACCGGTGGACGGCCAGCACCTGGTCACCCAGCAGAGCAAGTACGTCGTCACCCGGGGCAGTGACGAGGCCGGTATCACCACCGTGCTGAACCGGACCAGCAAGAAGGTCGTGGTCCGGCACGCGCCGGCGGCCGGCTTCGTCGCCCAGTCCCCCGTCGTGATCGACGACCGCTGGGCCCTGATCGAGGACATCAGATCCGACGGTCCCGATCCGCAGATCAAGATCTTCCGCTACGACCTCAGCACCGGCCGCGCCACCGGCCTCGGCGCGCTGCCACCCGTCTCCGAACCCGAGATCGGTGCGTACGACGGAACCTTCGCCTACAGCTCGACCGACGCGAAGAACCGCTCCTGCCTGGTCCTCGCCGACCTCGGGACGCTCAAGTCCCGGACTGTCGCCTGCGTCGCCGCCCCGGGGTACATCGCAGACCCGGTGGTGTCGGCCGACACGGTGACCTTCAGCGAGATCACCGCCCCCGAGACAGCCCGTCGCTGCAAGCGCATACTGACCGCGACTCTGTCCGGCGGCCAACCTCGCGCGGTGCCGGCGGCAACCAACTGTTTGCAGTGGAGCGGCGCCTCCTTGCGCGGGGCAACCGTCTGGTCCGAGGTCGGCCCCACCGACCCGGACCAGTACCAGAGCAAGGCCTACGTCCGCGACTCGGCCGACTCCCCAGCCCGTCCTCTCGGCACCGTCGTCACCGACACGATCCTTGCCTGCGGCAACTGGATTCTCTGGGAGACCCGGACCGTCACCGCCGGCACCGAGTCCTTCCAGATCAACCGCTGGCGACCCGGCCTCCCCAAGCCGCAACGCATCTACACCGCCCCGGCCGGAGCCGCGCTCACTCCCCTCACCTGCCAGAGCAACAAGGTGTACGTCGAAACGGCGTACCTCTCGAGCAGTCCGACGTACACCGAAACCATCTCGGCGGCCGTCGCCTAGGTCGTGTCTGGTGATCCGTCGCCGTAGCGAGCAGGTGCTCGGTGCGGTAGCTCGGCGTGCTGGAGCGAAGGTCTCGATGCGGAGCATCGTGGCCTTTGCGCCAGTGCGGCGAGGTGCCGTGCCGAGTGCCGCGCAGTAGGCGAGGGATTACCAGACACGACCTGGTCAGCGGCGGGCGTGGCGGATCTTCAGCCGTCCGAAGCCCATGGCGCCGGTGAGCCTGATCCGTACGCCGCCACTCCCGGTGGACCGGCGGTTGGGTTTGTAGCGGAGGTCCTTCCAGCCGGTCTTCAGGCCCTCGAGGTCGACGATCGCGTCGGCCGGCAGGGTGAGCTTGGCCCGGCCGGTGCCGAGGTTCAGCACGATGTCGTGGACCGGGTGCTCGAAGACCGCCTGGGACAGGTCGAGGTGGACCCGCCCGAACGCGGACTCGACCTTGAGCGTCCGCGGCACCACCCAGCGACCGCGCCGCTGGATCCGGCCCGTCGCGGCGCCGATCGTGGACGAGGTGCCCGGATCCTCGGCCGGCAGGGCATCGAGAGCCACCTCGAGCTCGGACCGGCGGGTGGCGCTGAGCACCTGGTGCAGGCGCGCATCCATGTCCTCGTGCGAGATGTGCCCACTGGTGAACGCGTCTTGCACACGCTGGACGGCCGTGTCGCGATCGAGGTCCCCGACCATCGGCGAGCGGTCTTCGGGCGGAGTGGTCACTGAATCACTCTAGACCGCGAGGCCCCGCGTCCGGAGCTGTTCGCGCAGGGATGCGGCGCCGGTGAAGAGTTCGGCATCGAGACCGACGACGCGGGCACCGTCGACGTTGTACTGCATGTCGTCGGTGTAGAAGGTGCGGGCCGGATCGAGACCGAACCGGTCGATCAGGATCCGGAAGATCTTCTCCCCCGGCTTGGCGGTCCGCTCGACCCCGGACACGACCTCGCCGTCGAACTGGGTGAGGATCGGGAACGCCTCCTTGGCGACCTCCCACTTCTCCCCGGAGAAGTTCGTCAGCGCGTACGTCGGGATGCCGAGCGCACGCAGTTCGGTGATGACGGCCGCCGTGTCCTCGAACACGCCCTTGACCATCTTCAGCCAGCCGGTGTCGTAGGCCTCGATCCACTCGGCGTGCTGCGGGTGCAGGCCGGTCAGTTCGGCGATCGCCTCGGCCCAGGGCCGGCCCTCGTCCTGCTGGTGGTTCCACGCCGGGGTCGTCACGTTGGTCAGGAAGTGCTTGCGCTGCGCCTCGTCCGGGATCAGGTCGGCGTAAAGGTAGTCCGGACTCCAGTCCAGCAACACCCCACCGATGTCGAACACCACCGCGTCGATCGTCCGCTCAGTCATGTCCGCAACCCTAGTGTCCTGGAGTCCACTAATAGGGGGCGGCGGCCTTCAGGGTGCGGAGGATGGGCACGGTCTCGAGCGCGGTGATGTGTTCGATCGCGCCGAGCCGCTGGGTCAGGTAGGTGTGCAGCGCGTCGGGGCTGGCGCAGAGTGCGTGCGCGACGAGGTTGGTGCGCCCCGTGGTCGCAGCGACGAACGCGAGTTCGTCGTGCTCGGCCAGCGCGCGGGCGACGGACTCGACGTGCGCGGGTGGCACGCAGAGCCACAGCATCGCGCTGGTGGTGACCCCGAGGGCACCCGGGTCGACGTCCACGTCGAAGAAGATCGCGCCGGTGCTCTGCAGCTCCTCGAGCCGCCGGGCAACGGTCGCCGCGGCCCAACCCGTGCGTACGGCGAGATCCGCGAGGGTGGCTCGCCCGTCCTCGCCGAGGGCTTTGAGGAGTTTCGCGTCGTCGGCTCCGAGCGCCCGGACTCCACTGCGGTCTGGCCGCGGGTCGCTCAGGGCGGCTTCCTGAGCCGGGGTGAGGCTTTTGGCCCGACCACGCCAAGCGGTCGGACCACCGACGTACAGGTGGAGGAGGTAGTGGGCCGAGACGGACGTGATGCCGGCGGTGCGCGGGATGTCGTGGAGCAGCAGGGTGTTCCCGTCGCTCGGGGTGGTGTGGACGATGGACATGATCTCGGTGCCGCCCGAGGCCAGCTTGATCCAACTCGTGTCGGGCCGTCGGGACAGTGCGCCCGCAAGATCGCGCGCGGCCTGCGGCGCCGCGGTCAGCCGGACGAGCCAGAGCGAACGGCCCGCCGCCTGCGGATCCGGCAGCCCGGCCACTCGTAGACCGGCCTCCGCGCGGAGCCGGTTGTAGCGACGCGCGACCGTCTGCGTCGACACCCCGAGCACACTCCCGAGCCGGCTGTACGGCGCTCGTCCTTCGAGCTGCAGCGCATGGATCAGGCCCCGGTCGATCTCATCCAGCATAAGAAAATCATCGCGCATCGCCGCTCTGATTGGAAGATTCCTGCAATCTGCTGGTTGCAGATGGAAGCCGATGCGTGGTGAAGCTCATCGTGCTCGTATGACGACTTCGAAGCGATGGGTGGGCCTGATCGCCCTGCTGGTGGCGGAGGCGATGAACCTCCTCGACGCCACGATCGTCCAGGTCGCGGCGCCGGTGATCCACACCGACCTCGGCGGCCGGACCTCGGACATCCAGTGGTTCAGTGCGGCGTACACCTTGCCGTTCGCGGCACTGCTGATCACCGGCGGGCGGCTCGGCGATCTGTTCGGGCGGCGCCGGATGTTCCGGATCGGCGTGACCGGGTTCGTCCTGGCGTCGACCGCGTGCGCGCTGGCGCCACAGGCCGGCGTACTGATCGGGGCGCGGGCGGTTCAGGGCGTCACGGCCGCGTTGATCATCCCGCAGACGATCGGGCTGATCCGATCGAGTTTCAGTGGACCCGAGCTGCCCAAGGCGCTCGGCACGATCGGGCCGGTGATGGGCCTCGCGGGGATCTCCGGACCGTTGCTGGGCGGGTTCATCACGGACGTCAGTTCGTGGCGCGTGGTGTTCCTGGTCAACGTTCCGTTGGGGCTCGCCGTACTGGGGCTGGCTCACATCCTGCCTGAGTCCAAGTCGGCTGCGCGGGTCGATCTGGTCGGCAGCGTGCTGCTCGTGGCAGGCACGGCTTTGATCGTCTACCCGATCCTGCAGTCGACCGACTGGTGGTTGCTTCCGGCCGGGGTCGCGGTCCTGGGTCTTTGCCTGCTGCAACAAAGGCGGCGGCAGGACGGGCGGCTGATCGAGACGAGCCTGTTCGCACACCGTGGGTTCGGTCCGGCGCTGATCACGTCGGCGTTGTTCTTCGCGGTGATGAGTGGCCTGACGTTGGTCGTCGTACTGCATCAGCAGCTCACCCTGCACCACGGCGTGATGCGCTCCAGTCTGACGCTGCTCCCCTGGTCCGCCGTCTCCGGGATCGCTTCCCTGGTCGCGGGTCAGTGGCTGGTCGGCCGCCTGGGATCCAAGCTCATGTACATCGGACTCGGCGTACTCCTGGTTGGCGTCGGGGTGGCGCCGTACGCGCTGCTGCCTGCGCTGGCCGTGGGTGGTGCCGGTGTCGGATTGTTCACAACCGCCTTCTTCACCGAGGCGTTGCACCGGGTGCAACCGCACGAGACCGGATCAGCGGCAGGGTTGCTGAACGCGGTGCAGCAGTTCGGCGGGACGCTCGGGGTCGCCGGGTTCGGCAGTGTGTTCCTGCATCACCCGGCGACGATCGACCGAGCCTTCTGGGTTGCGGCCGGGGTCGTCGTGGTGACCCTCGGTTCCGCTCACCTCATGCGGTCGCCGCGTTCGCCGCGGCTCGGGCGTGCAGTGCCGGAGCCAGCGAGTACTGCCCGATGAAGATCACCACACCGAGCAGGGCGCAGCCGATCCAGGTGACGGTCGGGCCGAAGTGCTCGAGGGCATTGGTCCCGGCCAGCGGGCCGATCACGGTCCCGACACCGAACGCCATCCCACCCAGCCCCATGTAGCGGCCGCGCAGGTCGACCGGAGCGAGGTCGGCCGACACCGCGCCGATCGTCGCGGCGAACCCGATCTCGCCGATCGTCCACACCACCACGGACAGCCCGTAGCCCCACCAGTTGTGTACGACGGCACCCACGCCGAACCCGAGTCCGACCACCAGCATCGAGACGGCCAGCAGCTTGGGTCGATCGACCTTCGCGAACCACCGCCCGAGGATCGGCTGGATCAGCACGATCACCACCCCGTTGAGCGCGATCACCAGTCCGTAGGTCTGCGGCGGCAGGCCGTCGCCGGCCATCGCCAGTGGCAGGGTCGAGTACCCCTGGAAGTAGATGGTCGCGTAGCCGACCTGGATCAGGATCATCATCAGGAACACGGTGTCGCGCAGAACGACGGGCAGCAGCGCCCGGTGCGGAGTGTCCTCGTCCGGCGCCGGGCGGCTCTCCGGGACCATCGCCCAGATCACGGCGCCCGCGATGATCGACGTACCGGCATTGAGCCAGAACAGCAGGCCGTAGCCGAGGTGCGCGAGGACGCCTGCGCTCACGGTCGAGACGGAGAAGCCGAGGTTGATCGCCCAGAACAGCAGGCCGTACGCACGGACCCGTTCGCCCGGCTTGAGCATGTCGGCGACGGTCGCCTGCACGGCGGGGCGGAACAGGTCGCCGAGCAGGCCGACCAGGAACGCCGCCACCCAGATCATCGCCATCGATCGGGCCGACCCGAGCAGGATGAGGGCCGCCGCCGTACCGAAGAAGCAGATCAGCATCGTCAACCGGCGCCCGACCCGGTCGGCGAGCCAGCCGCCGACGAGCTGCGCGACCACACTTCCGGCGCCGACCGCGGCCGCGACGGCACCCGCCGTACCGGCGGAGAGGTGACGGTCGTGGGTCAGATAGAGGACCAGGAACGGCTGCACGAAGCTGCCGAGCCGGTTGACCAGTTGGCACACCCAGAGCGCCCAGAAGGCCCGGGGCAGAGCGGTCGGCGTCGGGGCATCGACAGCGGCAGCAGCGGTCATGGTGACAACTCTCGGACGCTTCGCGGTCAAAGTCGATGATTAGTCCTGTGCCTAATCAGTTAGAGTGTGGAGGTGATCACGATCAGGCTGAATGCGGACGATGTGGGGCGGATCCGGTTCGCGCTGTCGCCGGTGTGGGAGGCCGTGACGAGCGTGCGGGCGTTGAGCAACAACACCGCGCGGAGTGTGCACGGGCCATGGCTGCAGAAGGTGCGGCCGATCATCGATGGTCCGGACCTGATGTTGCTGAAGGCATTGATTCCGGCGTACGGATATATCCCCGACTTCCTCACGCCGGCTCCGCCGCGACGGTCGACCAGCCTGGAGTCCGGTCTGGCCGCGATCTCGGCGACGCCGCATCACCTCGTCGTGAGCGAGATCGGCAAGCTGCACCGGAACAACCCGCACCCGATGCTGCCGGACCTGATCGCGCACCCTGCCAAGGCCCTCGAGCTGATCACGTCGGCGCTGGAGACGTACTGGCGGCGTGCGATCGAGCCCGACTGGCGGCGGATGCGCGCGCTTCTGCAGGAGGATCTGGCGTTCCGGCTGGATGAACTGGCCAGTGGCGGCATCGAGCGGCTGTTCCGCAACCTTCATCCGTCCGTGCGGTTCAGCACCGACCGGATCGAGATCGACCGCCCGTACTCGTGCGACGGCGAACCGCTCGGTGGACAGGGTCTCCTGCTGGTGCCGTGCGTGTTCTCCTGGCCGAGCGGCCTGTCCGTCTCCGAGGCGCCGCACGTGCCGACGATCACGTATCCGCCGCGCGGGCTCGGGCGCCTGTGGGAGGACCGACAGGACACCACGGACTCACCACTCGCCGACCTCGTCGGCCGCACCCGCGCCGCGATCGTCAGTCACCTGGATCTGCCGATGTCGACGACACATCTGGCCCATCAGCTCGGGGTGTCGGCTCCGACGTTGAGCGTGCATCTGAGCATCCTGCGGAACTCCGGCGTGGTCGACTCACGCCGCGACGGGCGCGCGGTGCTCTACTACCGCACGAACCTGGGCACCCAACTCCTCACCGCCTCCACTCCCCTGGCGAGCACCGCCTAGTCCTCTTGACAAGCGCTGCGGCGGTCGGCGAGATTGGCGTCACGGCGCCGACCGGTCGCCGAGCTGTGGAGCATCCACCCCAGCGGGGGTTCCATCGGCGAAGGGGATCTGCCCTCTCGGTCGCAGTTGTCAGCAGGCCATCTCTCAACACCACGTCGCTGGGGGCGAGGGTGTCCAGAGGAGGCTTGTCATGACCAGGGACGGCAACTTCAAGAAGGTAGTCCGGCGTCACGCCGCGGAGACGGGGCAGCGCTACACCGACGCGCTGACCGATCTCGAGGGTCTCGGGACCCGCATGGACCACCAGCCAGTGGCCGAGCGACTGCTCGCCCACCTGCGGAATCACTACGGCATCGACGCCGTCGCGGCGACGAAGGTCAGTGTGCACAAGACCTACGTCTTCCGGATCGACAGGAACGACGGCGACGCCTGGATCGCGCGGGCGTTCCCGCCGGCTCGTCCGCGGACCGGCGTCGAGGGCGATGCCGCGATCTTGCGATTCCTGCAGCAGCACGACTATCCCGCGGAGCGACTCGCGGTCGACGACGCTGTATCCGACTTCGACGGCAGCTCGGTCCTCGTGACCCGGTACGTCGACGGCCCGCCGCTTCCCGAGGGTGCCGAGAAGTTCGCGATCATGGGTGACCTGCTCGGACGGCTGCATGCGCTGCCGTACGACGAGTCCGCCGGCCGCCCCGGTGGGGCAAGCGGCGAAGACCCCAGCCGTGAGGGTGCCCCACGGCAGGACCTGCTGGCCGGCCTGGCCTTTCTCGACGCGGTGGACACGAAAGTGAAGCCTTCCGACCGCGAGCGGTTCGAGCGACTCCGGGACCAGGTGCGCTCGGCCGACGACGGTGACGGCCTTCCGGAGGGCCTGCTGCACGGCAACCTGCTGCACGCCCCCGATCATGCGATCGGCGGCGAAAGCGGGCCGGTGGCAATCAATTGGAAGGCGTCCGGGCGCGGACCACGCCTCGCCGACCTCGCCTATCTGATCTGGGGCACCGGACACTGGCACCCGTCGAGACGCCCCAACCAGGAGTGGATCGACGCGGTCGTCAACGCCTACCGCGAACACCTCGAGCCGACCGACGACGAGCTCGACCGGCTCGAGGCGATGATGTACATCCGGACGCTGTACCTGGTCTGTTTCAGCTACCGGCGAGCGGTCAGCAACGACGTGCCGTTCGACGAGTGGTGGTTCATCGAGCCGTCGGAGTACTTCGCCGCCACCGCAGCGGCCACCAGAGCCGCGTTCCGCAGGTAGACGGGGTCCTCAGCCGAAGCTCGGTGGGTCTACCTGAGTCCGGACCGAGCCCGGGTTCTTCTTGGCTGCGCGGGTGGACTGGGCTTCTTTGAGCGCTCGGACCAGGGCTTGGCCGTGCGCTCGAGGAGTTCGGACAACGGCTCGGACCGTTTCGTCGTCGAGGTCCACCGGGCCCAGGACCTCCAGGCCGGAGGTGGTGGGAAGGAGCTCGCGGAGGCGGGAGATGAGGTCGGCGACGGCCTCGGAGGGGCCGGTCAGCTCGGCCAGTTTGGCAGCGGGTGCCAGCCGTGCGGACCGGCGCTCTTCGATCTCGCGGGTTGCATAGCCTTCGGGACTCCACCGGACGACTGCCTGCAGCGGTAGCGCGGACGGGTCACCGACCAGAATGACCGTCCCGGACGGGCGGACCAGGGCCGCCGCGTTGAACCAGCGGCGGACCGCCTCCTCGGGTGCGCGGAGGTCCTGACGGGCCAGCATCAGCCAGGTGTCGAGCAGCAGCGCTGCGCTGTATCCGCCTTCCGCGACCGGTTCGGCTCCCGGTGTGGTGACGATCAGCGCCGGCTTGTCCGGTACGTCGTCGAGCATGTTGTCGCCCCCCGACGTACGCACAAGGACGCCAGGAAACGCTCGCCCCAATTCTTCCGCCGTACGACGTGCGCCGACAACGGCGGCGCGCATCCGGGTGTCGCCGCACTCCGGGCAGCGGTGGTCGGTGGCCGGTCGCCCGCACACACTGCAGCTCGCCGGGCCTGATCCACCAGTACGACGCAACGTCCCACCACACGTGGAACACCGCGAAGGCGCGCGGCACGTCTGACACACCAAGCTCGGCAGATACCCGGCCCGCGGCACCTGCACCAACACGGGCCCAGACCGCAGCCCATCACGCGCGATCTCGAACGCCCGGTGCGGCAAGCGAGCCGCCCGAGCCCCCGGATCGCGGGCCAGATCCGTGTCCGACTCCCCCGCGATATGCACCGCCGGAGCCGCCGCCCGGATCACCGACCGATCGGCGATCAGCTCATGCGCGAACCCGGATTCGATCAGCGCCGCCGCCTCCGCGGACCGCGCGAACCCACCGAGCAACGCAGCACAGTTCTGCCGGAAAGCCCTGAGCAGCAACACTTCTCGCGCATGCGGGTACGGCGCCCGCGGTTCGGCGTACGAATCATCGCCGTCGTCCCACAGTGCGACCAGCCCAAGATCCGCCACCGGCGCGAACGCGGCCGCTCGAGTCCCGATCACCACTCGCGTGCACCCGCGCAGCGCGGCGAGAAATGCCCGGTAGCGTGCCGTCGGCCCGAGGTCCGCCGAGAGCGTGACAAACCCCGTCTCCCCGAGCACCGCCGTACAGGCCTTCGCCAACCGCTCGAGATCCCGCGCATCGGGCGCAAGCAGCAAGGCACCCCGACCCGACGCCGCACACACCGCCGCGGCCTGCGCGAACGCAAGCGCCCAGTCAGCCCCCGGTACGGCGGTCCAGATCGCGCGCGGCGCCTCCGAACGAGCTACCGCATCCAAGAACCCACCGGGGTACGCCGACCACTCAGAACGCGACGTGGACAGGGGAGGCGGCGCAGGCTGGTTGCAGCGCAGAGCCTCGCCCTCGACCTTCGCGTGTCGAGGCGGGATCGCCAACCGGGTGACGTCCGCGAAGACCCCGGCGTACCGGTCGGCGACAGCACGGCACAGGTCGGCGATCTCCGGCGTCAGCACCTGCTCGGGTGAGACGACCTTGCGGATCCGGACCAGCTTGCCTTCGTGGTCAGTGGATTCGAGCCGTTCGAGCACGAATCCGTCCAGATCCTTGCCGGCGAACCGAACCTTCACCCGGGCGCCGGGCTGGGCGGCATCGGCCAGGTCGTCGGGCACCAGGTAGTCGAACGCCCGGTCGAGATGCGGCAGCGAGACGTCGACCGCGACCCGCGCGATCGGCAGCGCCGACGTGATCCCGGCCGGCTCCTTGGTCCGGGACTTGCGAACGGTGTCCCGCAACAGCGTCAGCTGCTCCGGCGAGTCCCCGTTCGATGTCACCGGGAAACTCTAGTCCGCCGCGACGACACTGCGTGGGACGCCGCGACCCGGCTGTGGACAACTGCCACAGCCGGGTCGTCGGGGTTCGCCGTACTACTGGTTGACCGCCTACTGGTTGACCGCGGCCTTGAGGGCCTCGACGCGGTCGGTGCGCTCCCAGGTGAAGTCCTCGCCGGTGCGACCGAAGTGGCCGTTGCGGGCGGTCTGGGCGTAGATCGGCCGGAGCAGCTCCAGGTCGCGGATGATCGCGGCCGGCCGCAGGTCGAAGACCTCACGGACCGCGTCGGTGATCTTGTCGACCGCAACGGTCTCGGTGCCGAACGTGTCCACGTAGAAACCGACCGGCGCAGCCTTGCCGATCGCGTACGCGACCTGGCACTCGACCCGGTCGGCCAGCCCGGCGGCGACGATGTTCTTGGCCACCCAGCGCATCGCGTACGCCGCCGACCGGTCCACCTTGGACGGGTCCTTGCCGGAGAACGCGCCACCACCGTGCCGCGCCATCCCGCCGTAGGTGTCGATGATGATCTTGCGGCCGGTCAGTCCGGCGTCACCCATCGGGCCGCCGACCTCGAACCGGCCGGTCGGGTTCACCAGCAGCTTGTAGCCGGTCGCGTCGATGTCGAACTGCTCGAGCACCGGGTCGACCACGTGCTTCTTGATGTCCGGCGTCAGCATCGAGTCGAGGCTGATGTCGGCAGCGTGCTGGCTCGACACCACGACCGTGTCGATCCGGACCGCCTTGTCACCGTCGTACTCGACCGTGACCTGGGTCTTGCCGTCCGGCCGCAGGTACGCGAGCGTGCCGTTCTTGCGGACCTCGGACAGCCGCTCCGACAGCCGGTGCGCGATCGTGATCGGCAGCGGCATCAGCTCCGGCGTCTCGTTCGACGCGTAGCCGAACATGAGTCCCTGGTCGCCTGCCCCCTGCAGGTCCAGCGCGTCGACCGACGCGTCCGAGCGCGTCTCGTACGCCGTGTCGACACCCTGCGCGATGTCCGGTGACTGGCTCCCGATGGCGACCTGCACCCCACAGGACGCACCATCGAAGCCCTTCAGCGATGAGTCGTAGCCGATCTCGAGGATGCGCGACCGCACGATCCCCGGAATGTCGACGTACGCCGTCGTGGTCACCTCACCCGCGACGACGACCAGACCCGTGGTGATCAGGGTCTCGACCGCCACGCGGCTCTTCGGGTCCTCGGCCAGCAACGCGTCGAGGATGGAGTCGCTGATCTGGTCAGCGATCTTGTCCGGGTGACCCTCGGTCACGGACTCGGACGTGAAAAGGTGCCTCGCCACAAGTTCTCCTCGGATTGCTCTTGTGCCGCGCGACCACGACGAGTCACAGCCGCGCGATCCCCCCATGCACCGGCGGTTGGCGATGCATCTTGGGAAGTATGCCAGCAGTTTCCCCCGGAGTCCCGGTAACGCTCCGAATTCATCCACAATCCGAGACTCTTGATCACATCTTGGATTCCGGTCCAGATTTCAGGCGTGGGCGCCGACCGTCACCTCGCCCAGGGTGAGCGATGGTGTGCACGACAGGATCGCAGCCAACCGGTCCACCTCGACCTCCAGCAGCTTGCGCCGGCGCCGGTTCAGCGGCCGGATCGCCTCGACGGTGACGTGCAGTGTGCGACCCGCCTTCTTGTGGTGCCAGACACCGGCGACGATGCCGTCGACGAGGAGCAGTGGATAGTTGCCGGCCTGGCCGCGGGCTGTTGCTCGGGCGAAGGCCTTGCCGGGGAAGAGGAGTTCGCGCGGGTAGCTGCCGACGCCGTACGCATCGAAGTACGGCAGCAGCCGGACGCCTTCCACCTTCTCGTCCGGAAGCTCATCATCACCGCGGGCATACCAAACGGTATGTCCTGCTAGTTCGGCCTGCGGGAGGTCCTCGAAGTACGGCTTGACGAACGTCGGGGTGGTGTTGAGCCAGCGGGCGAAGTGCTGCGGGGTGGCAGGGCCGTAGGCGTAGAGGTAGCGGTGCAGGAGTTCGGTGAGTGCCTCGTTCCCCGGCGTCGGCTCGAAGGGCTTGAAGCGATGCGGATTCGAGTACGTCGTGAGCCGACCGCGGGTCGGTCCGTAGCAGAGGACACCGGCGTTGGCCGCGCGCGAGATCGCCTGCCGCCAGCGCGGCCAGTAGCCCTGGAACGCGGGCATGACCAGATCACCGGCCCACGACCCAGTCCGCCGTACGACCTCCTCGCTGAGCTCGTCGACAGTCAGGTCGTCATGGGTGAGCGCATCGCCGATCGCGGCGATCACGTCCGCCGTCTGCTCCGACGTCATCCGCATCATCTCGGGCGCCTTAGCCCCCGTCGGCAACGCGGACAGCGCGCCGGTCCACAACGGCAAGTCGTCAAGCGGCAGCAAATGCACAGTCCCCCGAGGCCCAAACGTCTTCACCAGCCCATCAGCCCGCTGCACACTCTCCCGCGTCGCCCCCGCCACCCTCAGCGCGACAGACAACTCCCCCGCCACCAGGATCTGCGCATGCGCCCCACACATTGCCCGTACGACGTCAACGGCCGTCGCACCCGGCTCACTCAGAAAATGCCGCCGCACCCGCCGCCCAACCACGGCGTCCCACCTGATCTCCATCCCCAGACGCTAACGCGAGAAGAGGACAGAACCTGACCGCGTCCCCCACCACTCCACACCCATCCCCCCACACTCGAGGGGATATCCCCGCAACGTGCCCCTTCTCCCCCTCCCACACCACCACAGAACCGACCACCCGACCGGATATCCCCCCGACAAACCCCATCTCCCCCTCCCACACCACCACAGAACCGACCACCCGACCGGATATCCCCGCGACGTACCCCTTCTCCCTCTCTCACACGACCACAGAACCGACTACATGAGGGGATGTCCGCTCATGTGCCGGTGGGTGTGGGTGTGCATGCGGGAGAGGTTGGGGGCGGGCGTTGCGGGGGTGAGGTGGAGGTGGGGGTCAGTGCCAGTGGCTGGCGACCAGGTTCCAGATGACGCCGGCCAGGGCGTCTTTGCTGCCGGAGGGGACCGGGAGGGCGGTGCCTTCGCGGTCGAGGATTACTGCTTCGTTGTTGTCGCTGCCGAAGACCTTGCCGCCGGAGACGTCGTTCACGACGAGGAGGTCGCAGCCCTTGCGTTCCAGCTTGGCCCGGCCCAACTCGAGCACGCTGTGCTCGGCGTCGCCGGTTTCCGCGGCGAAGCCGACGATCACCTGGTCGGCGCGGGAGCGGTCGTGCGAGATGGTCTGGAGGATGTCCGGGTTCTGCACCAGGTTGACCGCGGGGACCGAGCCGTCGGCGGTCTTCTTGATCTTGTGTTCGGCCACATCGGCCGGCCGGAAGTCCGCGGGAGCGGCCGCCATCACGATCGCGTCCGCGTCACCCGCGCGGCCGGTGATCTCGTCGTACAGGTCTCGCGTGCTCGTCACCGGGACGACGTGGACCCCGGCAGGATCCGGTAGCTCGGAGTTGGCGGCAACCAGCGTGACCTTCGCGCCTCGGGCGGCCGCGATCCGGGCGAGGGCGTACCCCTGCTTGCCGGACGACGAGTTGCCGAGATACCGGACCGGGTCGAGGTGTTCGCGCGTCCCGCCGGCGCTGATCAGCACGTCCTTGCCGGTCAGGTCGGCGACCGACTGACCCGCGGCGCGTGCGGCCTCGTCGGCGAGCATCAACTGGCTGATCGCGAAGATCTCGGACGGCTCCGGCAACCGACCGCGGCCCGTATCGGCGCCGGTCAGGCGCCCGACGGCGGGGTCGAGAACGGTGATCCCACGGGACCGCAGCGTCGCGACGTTCGCCTGCGTGGCCGGGTGCTCCCACATCTCCGTGTGCATCGCGGCCGCGAACAGGATCGGGCACCGCGCGGTCAGCAGCGTATTGGTGAGCAGATCGTCAGCCAGGCCGTGAGCAGCCTTGGCGATCAGGTTGGCAGTCGCCGGAGCGACAACCACGAGCTCAGCCGCCTTGCCGATCCGGACGTGCGGAACTTCTTCCACGTTGTCGAACGGATCCGCCGTCACCGGCTGCCCGGACAGCGCAGCCCAGGTCGCCGCACCAACAAACTCCAGCGCAGCCTCCGTCGGCACCACCCGGACGCTGTGGCCCGACTCGGTCAACCGCCGAAGCAGATCACAGACCTTGTACGCCGCGATGCCGCCACCGACCCCGAGGACGACATTGGGGTGACGCTTAGCGGCGGGAACGACAGATTCCCCTGGGCCCGCATGGGTCCCAGGGGTCTGAAGCTCACCGGATCCGGACATCGAAGGACTCCGTTCCCGGTCGTGGGGCTACTCGGACTTCTTCTCCGCGGCGGCGGCGGCTTCCGCCTCGGCCTCGGGGTCGATGTCGGTGCAGGTCAGCACGCCCTCGTTGATCTCACGCATAGCGATCGACAGCGGCTTCTCCTGCACGTGCGTCTCGACCAGCGGTCCGACGTACTCCAGCAGGCCCTCGCCGAGCTGCGAGTAGTAGGCGTTGATCTGCCGCGCCCGCTTGGCCGAGTACAGCACGAGCTTGTACTTGGAGTCGGTGTGGGTGAGCAGGTCGTCGATCGGCGGAGAGGTGATGCCGATGGCGACAGGCTGGTTGCCAGACAAGGTCAGCTCTTTCCAGAGATGGAGGGTGATCGAATCAACTTTACCAACTGATCAGCGGCTTCCCGAACCGACGCGTTCACGATCGTCACGTCGAACTCCTTCTCGGCCGCCAGTTCGAGGGTGGCGGTCTCCAGCCGGCGCTCCCGCTCCTCGGCTGTTTCGGTCCCCCGGCCGACCAGACGGCGTACGAGCTCGTCCCAGCTCGGCGGGGCCAGGAAGACGAACTGAGCCTCCGGCATCGTCTCGCGGACCTGGCGGGCGCCCTGGAGGTCGATCTCCAGCAGCGCGGGCCGGCCTTCGGCGAGCTTGTCGAGCACCTGCTGCTTCGGCGTACCGTACCGGGCCGCTTTGTGGACCACGGCCCACTCGAGCAGCTCGCCGGCGGCGATCATCCGGTCGAACTCGTCGTCGGAGACGAACAGGTAGTGCACACCGTGCACCTCGGTCGGCCGCGGCTTGCGGGTCGTCGCCGACACCGAGATCCAGATGTCCGGGAACCGCTCGCGGATATCGGCCGCGACCGTGCCCTTCCCGACCGCGGTCGGGCCGGCCAGCACGGTCAGCCGCGCGGGCGCGCGTCCGGCGGCCTCGGCCGGGGTCGCGTCCTCGGGAGTGGTCGGGTGCTCTGGGTACGTGGTCATCGTCACACCAGTGTCCAACGAGCCGGACCGGGTTTCGGTTCGGCTCACGGTCTCGGTTGTGCTCACTCGGCGAATTCGCGCTCGAGCGCGGCGATCTGGTTCGAGCCGAGGCCGCGCACCCGCCGCGTCTCCGAGATCCCCGCCCGCGCCATGATCTGCTGGGCGCGGACCTTGCCCACGCCGGGGATGCACTGCAGCAGCGCACTGACCCGCATCTTGCCGATCACGTCGTTCTTCTGTCCCTCGTGGAGCACCTCCGTCGGAGACGCTCCCGAATGCCGGATCCGGTTCTTGATCTCGGCTCGTTCACGCCGCGCCGCCGCGGCCTTGTCCAGAGCCGCCGCTCGCTGCTCCGGGGTCAAAGAAGGAAGTGGCACCGTTTCACCTGTCCCGTTGTATGGCTTCGCAAGGGAACCTAACACGGGTCCAGCCCCTGGTCCGGTGGTGGCTGAGCGGAGTCGGAAATTGGAACGATCAGACGATCAGTTCAGTGCTGGTACGTCGACCTTGCAGGAGTCCTTCGCGTGGGTCGTGATGGCCTTGTACGCCGTCATCACCGCGCCGGTCTGCTTGCTCAGCTTGGCCAGCTCGACCCGGTCCGAGGCCGCCTTCTCGGCCTTCTCGGCGAACGTCGCCACGACCGCCCAGTCGTCCTTCACCTCGTCCGGTGCGGAGTCCTTGAGCTTCTTCGCGTCGTCCAGGATCTTCACGTAGTCGGCCGGCTTCTGCGGGTCCACATTCACCGCACTGGCGGCGTACTTGGCCAGATCGACGCAGTAGGCCTGGTCGTCGGTGCAGGCGGTCAGTCCGGCGGCGCCGACGATCACAGTCGCGATGGTGGCGGCGATGGTGGAGGTGGTGCGCTTCACAGCTTCATCCTCGGGGGTCGGGGTCCACGGGGGTGTTGGGGCCGAGGCTACCGGGAGTGAGCAAACTATCCGGAACGAATACGTTCCGCTTCCGGGCGCCCCTCTCACCAGGAGAGTTCGAGCCGCGGGCACCAGGTCGCGATAGACGTCCTCGTGATCACGATGGAAGCGGGTCAGCTCGCCGGCGATCG
>NZ_JBFAXQ010000015.1:2817-212498 GCF_040680855.1 Kribbella sp. NPDC051952 | reverse complement strand
GCCAGCGAGGTCCAGGCGTACTTCGATCTGGACGAGGTGATCTTCGTCCCGACCGGCCAGCCGTGGCAGAAGTCGGACAAGAAGGTGTCGGCGCCGCAGGAGCGGAGAGCCAGTTGGGCCCAGTAGTTGGGGTGGAGGGATTCCTGGATGTAGTAGTTCGAGCCGACTGTGGTGACCGTGCGGATCTGGTTGATCCACTCGGTCTTGTCGACGGCGGTCGGTTGGGTCCAGGAGGACAGGCCGACCTCTTCGTAGAGGCCGACGGTGTTCTCGCAGAGGCGCCTGCCGTTGAAGGCGGACTGCAGTTCGAGCAGGCGGGTGTTGGTCAGGCCGGACTCGCTCATCGCGGCGCGGACGGTGTTGTTGATGGTGACGAGGGCGGTGTTGTTGGCCCAGTCGGCATCCGCGTTCCAGAAGCCGCAGCCGCCGACGTTCTGCCGGCCGTAGCCGGACTGGCCGTACCTGAACCCGCTGCTGGCCGGGATCGGCGACGGGTATGTCTGCACCACCAGAGTCCACGCGTCGTCGCCGTACCCGGCGTTGCGCATCGCGGTGCGGACGTTCTGGAACGCGGTGGCGATCCGGCCGCGTACGGCGGTGACGTTGGCGGAGGTGAAGTTGTTGACCACCGACGAGTCGTCGCGACAGTAGTTCGGCAGCCACTCCGGAGACGTCAGGAAGTCGGTCACGCACGACGTCACGATCGCCGCGAAGTTGAAGTCGTTGCCACCGATCGACACGACCACCTGCTTGACGTTGTGACCGGTCGCGAACTGCTGCAGCATCTTCGCCTGGCCGATGTCGCCGGCGCCGTTGTCGTAGAAGTCGATACCCGGCTTGAAGTTGTCGCCAGTACCGGTCGTGGTCTGGGCGCCGGAGCAGGCCAGGTTCAGCCCGCCGACGCCGCCGCCGATGAACGCCTCCGCGGACTGGCTGCGGTGGCACTTCGGGATCTGCTCGGCGGTACCGCTCGCGTTGTCGTGATAGGCGTGCGCACCGAGCGCGTCGGCCGGTGCTTCGGAGTTGTTCGAGCTACCGGCCCAGCGGCCGGCCTCACCCGAGATGTAGGAGTCGCCGACGGTGACGACGTACGGCGTACCGGACCCGGGGCCGTCGGCCATCGCGGGGGATGCGACCAGGCCGAGCCCGGTCATGGAGAGCGCAAGGATCAAGGAAACTCGACGCCAAGACGGAAAAGCGGAGTTAGGAGTAAGCACCCGGAAGGCCTCTCTCGCCGGAGGTCGGTGATCGTGAGGATCCCCCCACCCGATCACCGTCGGCAGAAATGTACTTCCCGGTAACCCGCTCCGGTAGACCGAGAGTGCTGACATCTTTGCGCCCTGTCACCGCCGTGTCACCGCCGTGTCAGCTGGTGCTGCGAACCGCCAGCACTCACCAAGTGCACTTTCCGAGCGGCGTCCACGCTGGGGCGGGCGTCCTAAGCGCAGTTGATGAGTGTTAGGCGTCCGGGGTCAGCCCTCGAGGTTCAGTTCCTCCGGGTAGCGCGAGCGCCACCAAGTGGTCCAGCGCGCGTCCAGCGCCTCCCGGTCGACGTCGCCGTACAGCGTCAGGACCGCCATCGTGGCGCCGTCAGGTTTGACGTCGCCCGGCGGGATGTGGCTGAGCACCAGGAGACCGTTGCCCCAGGCATCGACCGTGAGGCCGATCTGGTGCTCGGAGGTGTACCAGACCTGCCCCTTCGCCTGCTCGCCGATCAGGTCGAGCTCGTAGGAGCTGCCGGCAGGGCCCGGGGAGATCCCCAGTTCGGTGATCGGCGAGAGCGCGCCGGTGCCGGAGTAGAACAGCGTCCGCCGAACCTCGCTCGGGTGCTGCTCCAGCGCGAACCCCAGCTGGTGCAGGAACGTCGTCCAGCCCTCGGTGATGTCGTCGTAGTACGCCTCCCACTCCGGGTTCGCACCGTGCGGCGCCCGGGTCAGCGTGATCCGTGACCCACCCTCGACCGGCTCGACCACGAAGCGGTCGCCGTCGCCGAGGGTCAGCGTCGTACCGTCCTCGACGGCCCGGGTGAAGTAGATGAGGTCGATCTCCTCGTCCAGCCCGCCCGAGGTGCCCTCGTACTCCCAGCCGTGCCAGTGCCGGATCTTCTCCTTCTCCCGCAGCGCCTGCCAGACCGCCTCCACCGGCGCCGCCACGGTCACCACGATCTGTGGTGTCTTCTCGGTCATGATTCTCCTTCGGTACGGCGGGGAGCCGGATGACCGCCCGCGATCAGTCGGTAGGGCCGTCCGTCCTCGGCGTCGAACTGCTCGACCACCTGCCGCACGGCCTCGGTCAACGCGTCGGTGAAGCGGTGTACGTCGCCTGGCTCGGCGAACCGCACCTCCGCCTCGAGGGTGAACGTCAGCAGCCGCTTGTCCGCGGCGTCGGCCGCGGTCTGCATCCGGGCCACGTCCCGCACGGTCGCCGCGGCCACGTCGACCAGTTGCTCCGCGGCGTACTGGTCCTGGATCTGGGTGAACGCCCGGCCCATCACGGTGGGATCGACCACGAGCGAGGCCGACGCGCGCAGGATCCGCTCGGTGAACCCACGCCGCTGCCTCTCCTCGACGAGCTCGACCAGACCGGCCTTCTCCAGCTCGCGGAGGTGGTAGTTCACCCGTTGCCGCGGCAGCTCGAGCGTCGCCGCGAGTTGGGTCGCCGACGAGGGCTCCCGGAGCAACGCGAGCAGCCGCCGCCGGATCGGCGACAACGCCAACCGCACCTTCTCGGGCTCCTCGACGTACCTCAGCATCCCCTCAATCTCCTATTGACAGAAAAATCTGTCAATAGCTGGCCCACGGGATGCAACGATGACCAGCCGGACGGCGACCGTCTGGTGCTGGCGCACACGATCTACGGGGTGGTGGGATCGCGGGCGTTCGGGCTGGACACGGACGCCTCGGACGGTCTCCGGGGCTCACCTGTACGGCTTGCCGTCCCGTGACTTGGATGTGGACCTGCGCGGCGTACGCGTCCTGCCGGCGGCCGAGGTGGTCGGCACGCTGACCGACCGGCCGGATTCTGAGTCTGCGCTGCGCGACTTGCTGGTACGGGCGCGTCTGTCGCACTGAGCGCGGCGCCGTGGGACAGCGATTGCCCGGGGCTCTGTTCTGACGACGGTGACAGCCTTAGGGTACTTACTTAACTTCGTGAAGCATTGACATCCAGGCTGGCGGGGTAAATAGTTCCGTCCTGAAATCAATCAGAAAGCAGAGTGAATCAACAGTGTCGAACATCGAGGTGCTGCAGCTCCGGGCCCGTGGGGTCAGTCTGGTGCTGGACTGCTCAGGTCCGGCTCTCCCGTCCGTCCTGCACTGGGGTGCTGATCTGGGCGAGCTGACCGAGGACGCTCTGCTGGAACTGAGGCGTGGGGCCGGTACCGTCCAGGACGGTAACGGGCTCGACGACAACCGCCCGATCGCGATCGTGCCGGAGTACTCGGCCGGCTGGTTCGGCCTTCCCGGCCTGAGCGGTCACCGCGACGGCCAGGACTTCTCCGCCAGCTTCCAGTTGGCCGCGGTCGCGCAGACCGACAACACCGTGCAGGTCGACGCCGAGGACTCGGAGGCCGGCCTCAAGCTCCGCCTCACGATCGAGCTCACGGACTCGGGTCTCGTCCGGGCCAAGGCGGATCTGACCAACGCCGGCACCACGCCGTACACGGTTGATGGTCTGCTGCTCGCGTTGCCGGTCCCGACCGAGGCGACCGAGCTGCTCGACATGACCGGCCGCCACATCGGTGAGCGCCACCCACAGCGGCACGCGTTCACCCAGGGCGCGCACATCCGCGACAACCGCCGCGGCCGCACCGGCGCCGACGCGACCCTCCTGCTGATCGCCGGTACGCCGGGATTCGACTTCGGCACGGGTGAGGTCTGGGCCGTGCACACCGCCTGGAGCGGCAACCACCGTTCGTACGCCGAGCGCGGCATGAGCGGGTACGGCGTCATCGGAGGCGGCGAGCTCCTCCTCCCCGGCGAGGGTCGCGTGCAGCCGGAGGGCACCTACAGCACCCCCTGGCTCTACGGTTCGTACGGCGTCGGCCTCGACCGGCTGTCCGCCCGGTTCCACGAGTACCTGCGGGCCCGGCCGAACCACCCGCACACCGAGCGTCCCGTCGTACTGAACACCTGGGAAGCCGTCTACTTCGACCTGGATCTGGACAAGCTGAAGGCGCTCGCGGACGCGGCCGCCGAGGTCGGGGCCGAGCGGTTCGTGCTGGACGACGGCTGGTTCCGCGGCCGGCGCGACGACCACGCCGGGCTCGGCGACTGGTACGTCGACGAGGGGATCTGGCCGAAGGGCCTGCACCCGCTGGTGGATCACGTCAAGAGCCACGGGCTGCAGTTCGGGCTCTGGGTCGAGCCGGAGATGGTGAACCCGGACTCCGACCTGGCCCGCGAGCACCCGGACTGGATCCTTGCCACCGGCAACCGGATGCCACCGACCGCGCGCCACCAGCAGGGCCTGAACCTCGGCGTACCGGCGGCGTACGACTACATCCTCGAGCGGCTCGACAGCCTGCTGACCGAGTACGACATCGCGTACCTGAAGTGGGACCACAACCGCGACTTCGTTGATGGCGGCAACCAGTTGACCGGTACGGCGGGGATCCACGAGCAGACCCTGGCCGTGTACCGGCTGATCGACGAACTGAAGCGCCGGCACCCGGGGCTCGAGATCGAGTCGTGCTCGTCCGGTGGTGCCCGCGTCGACCTCGGCATCCTCGAGCGGACCGACCGGATCTGGGGCAGCGACAGCAACGACGCACTCGAGCGACAGAAGATCCAGCGCTACACCCAGCTGCTGCTGCCGCCGGAGCTGATCGGCTGCCACGTCGGCCCGCCGCGGGCGCACACCACCGGTCGCACCCAGGCGCTGTCGTTCCGCGCGATCACCGCGCTGTTCGGCCACTTCGGCATCGAGTGGGACATCGCGTCCGCTTCGGCCGAGGAACGCGCCGAGCTGGCCGGCTGGGTCGCACTGCACAAGGAACTGCGGCCGCTGCTGCACACCGGCACTGTCGTCCGCGCCGACCGCGGTCCGGAGGACTTCCTGCTGCACGGCGTCGTCTCGCCGGATGGCGGGGGGGCCGTGTACGCCGCCGTACAACTGACCCAATCTGTCACCTCGGCCGTCGGCCGGGTTCGCCTGCCCGGGCTCGACCCGAACCGGACGTACCGGGTCAGCAAGATCGCGACACCCGGACCCGAGTCGCGGACTGCGGCCTGGTCGGCCAACGGTGGAGGGGTGGAACTGAACGGTGCCGCACTGGCCTCGGTCGGGGTACTGATCCCCGCGCAGTGGCCGGAGAACGCGATCTTGCTGGACGTGACTGCGATCGACTAACCCGGTCGATCGCCGACGAGAAGGAGATCCCCGTGACCGTGACCACCAACGCACCACCGAGCCAGCAACACCGTCGCGGGGATCCGAAGGCGCCAAGCCGGCGCCGAAACCTGGGGGACCTGAAGGTCGCGATGATCTTCATCGCCCCCGCCACCGTCGGCTTCGTCGTGTTCTACATCTGGCCGACGCTGCGTGGCGCGTACCTGAGCTTCACCGAGTACAGCCTGCTGTCCGCGCCGCAGTTCAACGGGCTGGACAACTACCGGCGGATGGTCCAGGACAGCTTCTTCTGGAACGCGCTGGGCGTCACGGTCGAGTACGTCGTGATCAACATCGGCGTACAGACGGTCCTGGCGGTCGGGATCGCGATGCTGATGTACCGGCTGACCAAGTCGATCACGGTCCGGGCGGCGATCCTGCTGCCGTACCTGGTCGCGAACGTGGTCGTCGCGCTGGTCTGGTACTGGATGCTCGACTTCCAGGTCGGCATCGTGAACCAGGGCCTCACCTGGATCGGGATCGACCCGGTCGCGTTCTTCGGTGACTCGCACTGGGCCATCCCGACTGTTGCCGGCATCAACGTCTGGCGGCACATGGGCTACACCGCCCTGCTGGTGTTCGCCGGTCTGCAGACGATCCCGGGGTACGTGTACGAGGCGGCCGAAGTGGACGGCTCGACCGAGTGGAAGACGTTCTGGCGGATCACGTTGCCGCTGCTGCGGCCCGTTCTGGTGATGGTCCTGGTGGTCACCATGATCGGCTCGTTCCAGATCTTCGACACGGTCGCCGTGACCACCCAGGGCGGTCCGATCAACGCGACCCGGGTCATCTACTACTACATCTACGAACGGGCGTTCACCCGGTTCGACTTCGGGTACGCCTCGGCGATGGCTCTGGTGCTGTTCGCCATCCTCGCGGTGGTCTCGTTGCTGCAGCTGCGGCTGCTGCGGGCCAAGGAGAGTGATCTGGCATGAGAAAGGACCTGAGCGTCGGCCGGGTCGTTGCCTGGGCCTTGTTGTTCGTGCTGCTGATCGTCACCCTGTTCCCGTTCTACTGGATGTTGCGTACGGCGTTCTCCGACAACACCCAGCTCCCCGGTCACCCGAGCTCACTGCTACCGGTGGAGTCGACCCTCGGTGCGTTCAAGCGCGTCCTCGGATTGTCGACGATCGAGGAGGCGCAGGCCCAGGGTGGCTCCGGGGCAGCCGTCAACTTCTGGCTGTACCTGCGCAACTCGTTGGTCGTGTCAACGGTGACGACCGTGTGCCAGGTGTTCTTCAGCGCGATGGCGGCGTACGCGTTCGCGCGGTTGCGCTGGCCCGGCCGCGACAAGGTGTTCGCGCTGTTCCTGGCCGCGCTGATGGTGCCGCCGATCTTCACCACGCTGCCGAACTTCGTGCTGATCAAGAACCTCGGGCTGTTGAACAGCTTCGCCGGCATCATCCTGCCGGGCGCGTTCATGACGCCGTTCGCGATCTTCTTCCTGCGCCAGTTCTTCCTCAGCATCAACCGGGAGCTGGAGGAGGCGGCGATGATCGACGGCGCCGGCCACCGGCTGATCTTCTTCCGCCTCATCATCCCGATGAGCGCGGCGCCGATCGCCACGCTGGCGATCCTGACCTACATCAACTCGTGGAACGACTACTTCTGGCCGCTGCTGGTCGGTCAGCAGGAGAACGTCCGGGTGCTGACGGTCGCGCTCGGTGTCTTCCGCTCGCAGACACCGCAGGGTGGTCCGGACTGGGCCGGCCTGATGGCGGCGACGCTGATCGCGGCGCTGCCGATGATCGTGCTGTTCCTGGCGTTCGCGAAGCGGATCACCAACTCCATCGGCTTCTCAGGGATCAAATGATGAAACCTCTCTCTAGAAGGACCCTGCTGAAGGCAGGACTGGCCGGGCTCGCCGCGTCCGCGGTGGCCGGGTGCAACAACGGTGCCACCGCCCGTGGTGAGGGTGAGGTCATCTACTGGTTGTGGGACTCGGCGCAGCTGCCGATGTACACCGAGTGCGCCAAGGTGTTCCACGAGCAGAACCCGCAGTACAGCGTGAAGATCGAGCAGTACGGGTGGAACGACTACTGGTCCAAGCTGGTGACCGGGTTCATCTCCGACACCGCGCCGGACGTGTTCACCGGGCACTCGTCGAAGTACCCGCTATTCGCGGACAAGGGCCAGGTCCTGCCGATCGACGACTACGTTGCCAGGGACAACATTGACCTGGGCATCTACCAGAAGACGCTGGCGGATCGCTGGATCGGGGCCGACGGCAAGCGGTACGGCCTGCCCAAGGACTTCGACACCGAGGTCTACTTCTACAACAGCGCGTTCACCGAGGCGGCCGGGATCACTACCGAACAGCTGAACTCGATGACGTGGAACCCGCAGGACGGCGGCACGCTCGAGAAGATCATCGGGCGGCTGACGGTGGACGCCAAGGGCCGCCGCGGCGACCAGCCCGGGTTCGACAAGGACAACGTCAAGGTCTACGGACTCGGGTACGCCGATGCCGGCGGCGGCGACGGTCAGACCAGCTGGAGCTGGTACGCCGCGATCAACGGCTGGAAGTACTCCGAGGGCGAACCGTGGGGGACGAAGTTCTTCTACGGCGACCCGAAGTTCACCGACACGATCGGGTGGTGGCGCGGACTCATCACCAAGGGGTACATGCCGACGTACGCGCAGGCGAAGTCCGGGGTCGACGTGACCACGAGCTTCGGTGCGGGGAAGTACGGGATGACCCCGAACGGGTCCTGGATGCTGGCGACGTACGCCGGCCTGAAGCAGGTGAAGACGAAGCTTGCCCGGCTGCCGATCGGTCCCGTCGGGAAGAGGATGTCGATGATGAACGGGCTGGCGGACACGATCTGGGCGGGCACCACCCGCCGGGACGCGTCCTGGGCCTGGGTGAAGTTCCTCGGCTCGCAGACCGCGCAGGACATCGTCGCCAAGGCTGGGGTGGTGTTCCCGGCGGTGGCCGCGAGCATGCCGGCGGCCAAGGCGGCGTTCGCGAAGAGCGGGTGGGACGTCACGCCGTTCCTGGAACCGGTCGAGGCGGGTGACGTCTTCCCGTACCCGGCCAATCCGAACGCGGCCGACGTGACCGCGGTGATGACGCCGGCGATGGAGTCGGTGATGTCGTTCGAGGCTGAACCACCGTCGCTGGCGAAGGCCAACAACGATGTGAACAAGATCCTCTCAGCCAGCGCCTGAGGGTTTCCCCGGGGTCTGCCTACGCCCGGGGGAGTACGCCGTACTGCGTCCAGTGGTGCAGTGTGCTCCTCCGGGGGTAGGTGAGGTGTCGCCGCCCGGGCGACGCGGTGACAGCGGTTTGAAAGACACGCTTGGTGCACTTGCAGATCCACGAGCACCGAGGAGTGTCATGAACGACGAGAGGCCGGGCGGACCGATCCGCATCGGCGACAGCGAACGCGAGGACGCGGTCAAGCGTCTGGGCGAGCACTACGAAGCCGGCCGGATCAGCGCGGAGGAACACGCCGAGCGGATCGACCAGGCCCTGCAGGCGAAGACTCAGGACGACCTGACCGCGCTCTTCGCCGATCTACCCGGTGAGCACCAGCGTAAGGACGAGACCGGCGAGGCTTGGGCCGGGCCGTGGGGCTGGCAGCGGCCGCCGTGGACAGCACCTCAGAACGCGGCTGGCCCGGGTGGTCCGGGTGGTCCGAAGCGACCCGACTGGGCTGCGCGTGGGCCGTTCGGGAAGATTCCGTTCCCGTTGCTGATCGCGCTGGGCGTGATCGGGGTGCTGGCGTCGATCGGGTGCGTGGTGGGTGGCGGGCATCCGCCGATCCTGCCGCTCGCGCTGATCGTGGCCGCGGTGGTCATCGTCCGGAAGCGGCGGATGGAGCGTCGGGCATGAGGGCTGTCTACCGGGTGTTCGGCCTGCTGATCGCGGCTGCCGTCGTACTGCAGATCGCGTCGATCGCGCTGGCCGGGTTCACCATCTCCAAGGACGCCGACGACGGTACGTCGATCGGGGCGGACTACAGCAACTTTGGCCAGAGCTACCACAGCATCGCCGGTACGGTGATCGGTCTGCTCGCGCTGATCTTCCTGATCGTGTCGTTCCTGACCGACGTGCCGCGGGGCCGGGTGCTGGCCGGGATCGTGGTCGGGCTGGTCGCGCTGCAGTTCGTCCTCGCGGTCGTCTCGTTCGGACTACCGGCGCTCGGCATCCTGCACGGCCTCAACGGCCTGGCGATCGCAGGTGTGGCCAGTACAGCCGCACGGAGGGCGTCCGTACCCAACCAGCCTGTGACCAGTGGCTGAGTCGAAACCGCGGCGCCGATGGGGCCGGCTGGTCGCTCTGGGGATCACCCTGGCGGTACTCGTGCCGCTGGGGTACCTCTGGGTGACCAGCCTCGTCCCCGGCGAGTACAACGCCACCGAGATGGGGTACGCCGACTACGGCGGCGGCTCGACCGACGGTCACGCGAACCACGGCGGCATGAACATGGACATGAGCACGAGCGTCGCGGACCTGACCGGGCCGAAGACGGGTACGCCGGATGTCGCGGTGACCCTGACTGCGCGGAAGCAGAAGTTCCAGCTGGCCAGTGGCGAGACCGTCGACGGCTACACACTCAACGGGACCTCGCCCGGTCCGCTGATCCGGGCCAAGGTCGGCGACCTGGTCCAGGTGACGCTGGTGAACGAGAACGTCCCCGACGGAGCGACGCTGCACTGGCACGGGATCGACGTACCGAATGCCGAGGACGGTGTAGCCGGGGTGACGCAGGACGCCGTACCGGTGGGTGGGAAGCATGTGTACCGGTTCAAGGCGGAGCAGGCCGGGACGTACTGGTACCACTCGCATCAGGTGTCGAGCGACGAGGTCAAGGGCGGCCTGTTCGGGCCGGTCGTGATCGCGCCGCAGACGCCGGGTGAGGTCGTGGCCGCGATCCATACGTTCGCCGGGAAGCGGACGATCAACGGCCGGACGGGGACCCAGCATGTCGACCTGCCCGCGGGTACGGCGGCGCGGGTCCGGGTGATCAACACCGACAACGCGATTCTGCGGGTCGGTCTGCTTGGCACGCCGTACAAGGTGGTCGCTGTCGACGGGAAGGATGTGCACGGCGCGACGCCGACGACCGCGGCGTACCCGTTGGCCGCTGGTGCTCGGGTGGACCTGGAGGCGGTGGTGCCCGCCGGTGGGATGCGGCTGGTCGCGGGTGCGGCGACGACGTCACTGGGGGTCGGGCCGGCAGATGGGCCGACCGCGGAGTTGCCGGGAGAGACGGTGGATCTGCTGACGTACGGGACGCCGGCGCCGCTCGGGTTCGACCCGGCCAAGGCGGACCGGAATTTCGAGTACCGGATCGGGCGGCGGCCCGGGTTCCTCGACGGGATGCCGGGGTTGTGGTGGACGATCAACGGGCACAAGTTCCCCGACGTACCGATGTACATGGTTGCCGAGGGCGACATTGTCCGGATGAAGATCTCCAACACGAGTGGTCAGGCGCACCCGATGCACCTGCACGGTCACCACGCGGTCGTGCTGTCGCGCAACGGTGTGGCCGCGTCCGGGTCACCCTGGTGGATCGACACGCTCGAGGTCGGCAACAACGAGACCTACGAGATCGCGTTCGTCGCCGACAACCCGGGGGTCTGGATGGACCACTGCCACAACCTCCCGCATGCTTCGGAGGGGCTGATGACCCACCTCATGTACGAGGGCGTCACCACGCCGTACCGGGTCGGTGGGAAGTCACACAACGAGCCGGAGTGAGTCCTGCTGGTGGGCCAGGTGCATGGCCGCGATCCGCGCGCACGCGGCGTCGATGGCTGCTCGCTGGGAGTTGTAGGAACCCCACCAGAGCGGGTTGTCCGGCTGTGGATCGAGCACGTCGTCGATGTCGGCGTACCACTCGCCGGCGGTCCGGAAGACCCGCGCGTGCAAGTGGACTTCAAGGCCCAGTTCGTTCACCGCACCACTCCTGGAGTGAGACCGTGTACCACTCCAGGATGTGACGCGGGTACGGCGAAGACGGCCAGCGACACGCGGTGTTACGTCACCAGAACCGTGATCCGCTGGGCCGTGTTGTTGGCGAAGCCGCCGCGGTTCCACTCTGCCTCGATTGGTTGCTCACGGCCACTTGCGTCGTACGCGCGGACCGTGAGCACGTGTTCGCCGGGGGTGGCCTCCCAGTCGTAGGCGAAGGCCCGCCAGGCGAAGTCGTCGTTGCCGATGGCATCCAGTTTGGCCTCGTGCCAGTTCACGCCGGCGTCCGTGCTGACCTCGACCCGTTCGATCGGGGCCCAGCCGGACCAGGCCCGGCCGAAGAGCGGAACGGTGCCAGCGGCAACGAACCGGGTCCGGCTCATGAAGTCCGGGAAGCCCGGCGGCACGAGCAGCGCCCGCGGTTCGATCCGGGTCACCGGCGTACCGGGATCGTCCGGGACCTTGCGGATCAGGTACGCGACCGAGTTCTGGAACCCGTCGAAGGTGTGGTCGATCAACTCGATCGACCGCAACCACTTCACGCTCGCCATCCCGTACCAACCGGGTACGACGAGCCGCAGCGGGTACCCGTGCTGCGGTGGCAGCGGCTGACCGTTCATCTCCCATGCGACGATCGCACCGGAGTCGATCGCCTCGTCCACCGTCAGTCCACGCTGGTAGTCCTGCTCGACGCCCCGCTCGACCCCGTGATCGGCGCCGGTGAAGACCACGTCCTTGGCATCCTCACGGATCCCGGCGGCCCGGAGCAGATCGGACAGCAGCACGCCGGTCCACTCCGCCGTACCGACGGCTTCGGTGAGCCACGGCTGGCTGATCGGCCGCGGTTGTAACGAGGCCCGGCCGTTGCCCGCGCACTCCAAAGTCACCCGGACCGTACGGCGTCCCATCGCCCGCAACTCGGTCAGCCCGAACGACAACGGTTGCTCGACGCATCCGTCGACGGTGAGTCGCCAGGTGGCGGCGTTCGTCGCCGGGATGTCGTAGTGGACCAGGACGTAGTGCAGTCCGGGTGGCGTCACGTCGTACCGCAGAGTCTCCAGCGGGATCCCGTGGTTGCGTGCCGCGAGTTGCAACTCGTCACCGGTGATCCCCTCGCCGGTGTCTGCCAACCGCCCCCGAACACTGAATTGCTCGATCGACATATTTCCTCCCCAGCTCACACCCTAGAGCCAGGTCAGAACTCAGGAAAGCTTCCCCCGGCTACAGCCACCCGTTGTCCTGGGCGATCCGAGCGGCTTCGGCCCGGGTACGGGCGCCGGTCTTGCCGATGGCGGCGGAGAGGTGGTTGCGGACGGTGCCTTCGGAGAGGTGGAGCTCCTTCGCGATGTCGGCGACCGTGCCGCCTTCGCGAGCGGCCCGCAGTACGTCGGACTCCCGGCCGGTCAGCGGGCTCGTCCCCGCGACCAGAGTCTCGGCGGCGAGTGACGGGTCGACCACGCGCAGCCCCTGGTGCACCCGCCGTACCGCGTCCGCGAGCTGGGTCGCGGGCGTGTCCTTCACGACGAATCCGGCCGCGCCGGCCTCCATCGCGCGGCGCAGGTAGCCGGGCCGGCCGAAGGTGGTCACCATCAGCACGCGAACCCCCGGTACGGCGGTTCGCAGCGCGGCGGCGGCCTCGATCCCGTCGAGTCCTGGCATCTCGACATCGAGCAGCGCGACATCCGGCTTGGACGCCTTCGCGGCGTCGATCACCTCGTCACCGCGGCCGACCTCCGAGACCACCTCGAGGTCGGGCTCGAGGTCCAACAGCGCGGCCAGCGCTCCGCGAACCAGCGCCTGGTCGTCGGCGATCAACAGTCGAATGCTCACGTGCCTACCTTGACAGCCAGCCGGAATCCGCCGCCATCCGCCTGTCCGACCTGGACACTCGCGCCGGCTTGGTCCGCCCGCTCGCGCAGCCCGACGAGCCCGTGACCGGACGCGCCGCCGCCGGGTGTCGGGCCCTTCCCATCGTCGATGACCTCGATCAGGCGGGCGCTGATCCGGATCGTGCACTTCTTCGCGCCCGAGTGGCGTACGACGTTCGTGATGCCCTCCCGGACGACCCAGGCGAACAACTCCCGGTTCTCCTCCGGGACCTCGTCCATCGTGGTCGGAAGGTCGGCCTTGATCTCAGCCGCCTGCAGCGCGGCGCGGGCCGCCACGATCTCGCCCGCGAGACTCAGCTCCCGGTAGCCCGCGACGGCGGCCCGGACATCGGCGAGGGCCGCGCGGGCCAGGCTCTCCACATCGGCCACCTCGGCGGCGGCCCGATCCGGATGGGCGCTGATCAGACGGCCGGCCAGCTCCGCCTTGACCGTGATCACGGTCAGCGAGTGGCCGAGAATGTCGTGCAGGTCGCGGGCGAACCGGTTCCGCTCCTCCTGGACGGCCAGCTTGGCCATGTCCTCCCGGGTCGCGGCCAGCTCGATACTTCGCTGTACCGCCCGCCGCAGCCCGAACACGGCCAGCGCGCCGAGGAAGATCGCGAACCCGTAGCTGCCGTCGTCGGTCCAGCCCGGCACGATCCGCATCGAGAGCTCGGCGCCACCCAGCAGTACGGCGACGATCCCGACGGCGAGCCGGAGTTCGAGCGCCATCATCGCGACCGAGGCGATATAGACCAGGCAGGTCAGGGCCTTCTGACCCGCCGTCGGCAGCATCAGCAGGCACAGGACGAGCATGCCGCCCAGATAGATGAGTCGCTGCCAGGCCGGCAGCGAGCCGATCCCCATGCCGACCCAGCGGATCCAGCCGAAGAAGCCGAGGTACGAGAGCGCGAAGAGGACGACCGTCGCCAGCCCCAAGACCCGCATCGCGCCGCGCTGGGTCTGGTAGATCTCCTGGAACGGCTGGTACAGGTAGAACAGCCAGATCCCGGCCGCCAGCCAACCCCACCGGCCGGGGCCGGAGTCCTCCCGCCGGGCCACTCCTTCCAGCAGGGTTGGCGTCCTCTTCATGAGCTTCACGGTAATGCCCCTCGGCAGCGTGCGGGGCTCAGGCCCGCGCGGTGTCGGCCTGGTACCGGCGCAGTCCGATGAAGCCGAGTACGACGGTCCAGCCGAGCACCACCAGCAGTGCGTGGGTGTCCAGACCGCTCTGCGTCAGTGCGCTGCGGGAGGTCTGCCCGGTCCAGTACGCCGGGGTCAGTTGGGCGATGTGCTTCATCACGGACGGCATCTGGTCGACCGGCAACCACAGTCCGCCGAAGGCCGCGATCAGCATCGTGCTCAGTCCGGTGATCGGCTGCACGCTGTCCGGCTTGGCGACGTACCCGATGACCAGGCCGATCGCGGCGAACGGCAGGGCGCCCAGCCAGGACACCAGCGCGACGGTCAGCCACTGGGCCAGGCTGAGGTGCACGTGACCGAAGGTCATGCCGCAGAGGAAGACCACGACGAGCGGCGGGATCGCCAGCAGGAGCGAGAGGATCACCTTGTTGACGACGTACGCCTGCGGCTTCAGCGGGGTGAGCCGGAGCGTCCGGTTCCAGCCGCCGTCGCGTTCGGTCGCAATCACGCCGCCGCTGCTCATCGCGGCGGACATCGAGCCGAACATCGCCATACTCACCATCACGTAGGCGATCGCGGAGATCCCCGCCTCGTTGGCGTCCTGCGGGATGGTCAGGCCGAAGATCAGGAACAGGACCAGCGGCATCAGGATCGAGAAGATCATCACCCGCCGGTTGCGCAGAATGCGGCGGATATCGAACATCAGGTAGTCGCGGTTCATGCCAGGCTCTCCTGCTCTGCACTGATCGCGAGGACGGCGTCCTCGAGGTCGGCGGAAGTCACTTCGATGTCGTGGGCTCGGGTGTTGTCCAGCAGATAGCGCAGTACGTCGTCGGAGTTGGCGCACTGCAGCAGGACGACGTCCCCGCGGGTCTCGACGTTCCGTACGCCGGCGAGCGACGCGAGGGCCGCCAGGTCGGCGCCAGGGACGGTCGCGCGGATCTTTCGGCCGGACACGCTCGCCTTGATCTGCGCGGCGGTGCCGTCGGCAACGACCTTGCCGGAGCGCATCAGTACGACGCGGTCGGCGTACGCGTCGGCCTCTTCCAGGTAATGGGTCGCGAACAGGACCGTGCGGCCGCGGGCGGTCTCGGCGTGCATCGACGCCCAGAAGTCACGCCGGGCCTCGACGTCCATCCCGGTGGTCGGCTCGTCCAGCACGATCAGATCCGGCTGCGGGATGATCGCCATCGCGAACCGCACCCGCTGCTTCTGACCGCCGGACAGCGCCTTCATCGTCCGCCCGGTCAGGTCGGCGATACCGGCCCGCTCGAGGGCCTCCTGGACGGGCATCGGGTTCTTGTGCAGGCCGGCTACCAGGTTGAGGAGCTCGCCAACCTTGGCGTCCTCGATGATGCCGCCGCTCTGCAGCATCACGCCGACCTGTCCCGCGGTGATCGCGTCCGTCGGCGTTCCGTCGTACACCTGGACGGTGCCCTGATCCGGCTTCACCAGACCCAGCAGCATCTCGATCGTGGTCGACTTGCCGGCTCCGTTGGGCCCCAGCAACGCCACCACCTCGCCGGCCCGGATGGTCAGATCCACCCCGGCGACGGCCTGCACCGCCCCATACTTCTTGGTCACACCCCGCAGGCTGACCGCTGTAGTTGTCGTCATACCTAAAGCTTCTCGGGATCCGCCGCCCACCCCCTGGATCGCCCGTCACGACCCACCCATGACATCCGTCAGCCAGCATCCAGGGTCACCTCTCAGGGATGTTCCCGGGGAGCAATCCGTGAGTGTTGGACCGTGCCTAGGTTTGACGGGTCGTGAAATGGGTTGATGTGGGGTGGGGTGGGTGTCAGGCTGCGGGGCGTGGCGGATGTGGCGAAGTTGCATGACGATGAGGTGGATATCGACGCGTCGTTAATACGGCGGTTGATCGGCGAGCAGTTTCCGCAGTGGGACGGGCTGCCGGTGCGGGTGGTGGACGCGTCGGGGACCGACAACGTGACGTTCCGCGTGGGGGACGAACTCTCGGTGCGCCTGCCTCGGACGGAGCGGAACCAGGGGCAGGTGGAGAACGACCTGACCTGGATGCCCCGGTTGGCGCCGCACGTGCCGCTCGCGATTCCGGAGCCGCTGGAACTCGGCGTACCGGGCGCCGGTTATCCCTTCACCTGGGGCGTGTACCGCTGGCTGGACGGCGATTCCTACGAGGCGACCGAGCCGGCTGACCCGTCGGAGGCGGCGCGGGAGTTGGCTGGGTTCATCCGGGCGCTGCAGAAGGTCGATACGACGGGAGCTCCGGTGCCGTCGGACGATCCGTTCGAACGCGGTACGCCGTTAGCGCCGCGCGACGAGATGTTCCGCGAGGCACTCGACGAGCTGCGCGACGATTTCGACACCGCACCGCTACTGGAGGCCTGGGAGATCTCCCTGGCCTCGGACACCTGGGACGGTACGCCGACCTGGATCCACGGCGACCTGATGCCGGGCAACCTCTTGGTAGCCGACGGCAAGCTTTCCGCCGTGATCGACTTCGGTACGGCGCGAGCCGCAGACCCCGCCGGCGACCTTCTGGCTGCCTGGTACACCTTCGAAGGCCCAGCCCGACAGGCCTTCCGCGAAGCCCTAGAGGTAGACCACGACACGTGGGCCCGAGCCCGCGCCTGGGCTCTGTCCCTGACCCTCATCGCCATCCCCTACTACCGAACCCGCAACCCCGAAGCAGTCAGCGGCGCCAAGCCCTTCCTCGCCGAAATCCTGGCCGACTTCGAGCACGACTGATCGCCGGCGGTCCGCCGGCTCCTGGGTTCTCGTCGGCGGTATACCGTGAGTACGGTGAGCGTCGAGCTGGTGTTGCTGTCGCAGGTGGCGTACCGCGGCACGGAGATCGCCGGCGCCGGGATGCGCGGATTGCTGGCATTGCTGGCCGGTGAGCTGCGTGGCGGGTGTAGTACAGCGCGGTTGGTGGAGGAGTTGTGGCCGGATGGGCAGCCCGAGCATCCGGTCAAGGCTCTGCAGTTGCTGGTTTCGCGGACGCGGTCGCGGCTTGGGGCGGAGCTGATCGTCAGTACGCCGACCGGGTATCGGCTCTCGCTGGCCGATGACGAGGTTGATACGTCTGCTGTGTTGCTAAGGGCAACTGCTGCGGATCAGGCTCTGCGGGTTGGCGATCTCGGGCTCGCGTTGGAGCAGGCTGAGGCTGGACTGGCTTTGTTTGAAGGGATTCCGGATACCTCAGGTGAGGATCCGGTGTCGATGTTGCGAGCGGCAAGGATCCCCACCTACCGGTCGTTGCTGAGGGCTCGGGCGTTGACATTGTCGCGGCTCGGGCGGGGTGCTGCTGTGGTTGAACCTCTTCGGGGTCTGGTGTCGGCGCATCCGCGGGATGAAGAGCTTTTGGTTGAGCTCCTGCGGAGTGAGGCCGCCACGGTCGGCGCGGCCACCGCACTTCTGAGGTACGACGCCTACCGGCGATCGCTGCGTGATGAGCTGGGGAGCGACCCCGGTCCCGCCCTGCAGAACATGCATCGCGAGCTGTTGTTGAGCGACGCGCCGGTGGTCCGGCAAGGAGTGCGAGAGGAACCTAATCCGCTGCTCGGTCGGGACAAGGACGTCGCTGCGGTCGCCGATCTGATGCGTACGTCGCGGGTGACCTCGATCGTCGGAGCAGGTGGACTGGGGAAGACGCGGCTCGCGCACGCGGTCGCCCGGGACGCGGACCAGCGAGTAGTGCACTTCATCGGCCTCGCCGGTGTCACCGCCGACAGCGACGTCGTCGGCGAAATCGCCTCGACCCTTGGTGTGCGGGAAGCCGGCCCCGGTCCAGGTGGAGGCCGGACAGACGCGATCGCGGGAATCCTCGATGCCCTGGGATCCGGCCAGACGCTGCTCGTCCTGGACAACTGTGAGCAAGTCGTCCAGGGTGTCGCCGAAGCCGTGCAAACCCTGGTGGCGTTGAGCAAAGAGCTGCGCGTCCTCACCACCAGCCGTGCGCCGCTCGGTCTGTCGTCGGAGTCGGTGTACCCGCTGCCCGAGCTCGACCTGCCCACCATGACCGAGCTCTTCGGCCAACGGGCACAGGCGATCCGGCCGAGCATCGACCTGCCGCGGACCGTCGTACATGAACTGTGTGAACGCCTGGACGGGTTGCCGTTAGCCGTGGAGTTGGCCGCGGCGCGCGTACGGGTGATGTCCGTTGCCGAGATCGCCGACCGGCTGGACGACCGGTTCGCTCTGCTGCGAGGCGGCGTACGGGATGCTCCGCAGCGGCACCACACGTTGGCCGCGGTCATCGGCTGGAGCTGGGATCTGCTCGAGCCGGATGGGCGGGCGGCGATGGAGACGTTGTCGGTGTTCCCGGGCGGGTTCACCGCGGACGCCGCGCGGCATGTCTTGGGCGACGACGCCGTCCTGGAGGCCCTGGTCGATCAGTCGCTGGTGAAGGTGGCTGACAGCGGTTCGGGGACGCGGTTCCGGATGTTGGAGGCGGTGCGCGAGTTCAGCGTCGTACGGCGGGAGGACGCGGAGCTGGTCGTGGACAAGTTCCTCGCCTGGGCTCGGGATTTCTCCGCGCAGTGGCAGGAGTCGGACCTGGTCGTCGCGGTGGACGTGATCCGCGCCGAGCAGGACAACCTGTTGCAGGCGTTGCGCTACGGCCTCGACCGGGATGACGACGCGACCGTTGTGATGGCCGCGGCCGCACTCGGCGGGTTGTGGGTCACGGAATCGAACTTCACTCGCCTGTCCGCGCTGGCGAAGGACACCGCCGGGGTGCTGTCACACATCCGCCCGGCGCCCGAGCTGGTCGAGTCCATCAGGACAGCCGCCGTACTGGGCGCGATGGTCGGATCCGTCATGCCCGACGTCAGCCCACTGCGGGCGATGATCGCCTTGCGTCGTCTGCCGCTCGCGCCGCCGGACACGCTGATCCGGGCGATCCACATCGCATTGCGCGCGCCGGATTTCCCTGCCCTGGTTGAGCTTTCCGCGAGCGATCAGCCGTTGCTGGCCGGCATTGCCAACTACGTGCTCAGCTACATCTTTGAGAACGGCAACGATCGGCAGAAGGCGCTGGAGTCCGCCCGGCAGATGCTGGCGTGCTTCGAGCTGGAGGGCGGACCGATGATCCGGGCGGTCGCCCACGGCCGGGTCGGCGAGCTGTGTCTGCAGGTCGATCCGGGCGAGGCGGCGTACCAACACCTGAAGGCGGCGCTGGACATCACCCAGGAGCTTGGCTGGGCCATCGCGACCCGGGCGAAGTGGGCGATGGTGTTGGCGAATCTGCAACGCGGTGCGTACGACGAGGCCGAGGCCGAGCTGGACACGACCGCTCCAGGGGACGACGAACCGGCCGGCCTGGAGACTTTCGAGCTTTGTGCCCGCGCCGAGATTCTGCTCGGCCGGGGCGATGTCGAGGGTGGGCTGCGGCTGTGGCGGCTGGCGGCCGAGCGGGTGCGGGACGGCGATCCACCTAATGGCGTGTGGCCGTACGAGGTCGAGGCCGTTGCCGTGGTCAGCCACGCGCGTTTCGGCCAGGTCGAGTTGGTTCGTCGGATTGTCGACGATCTGCCGGGCCTTCTGGTCGACCGGCTCGGTACGGCGGCAGTGGTCGAGTTCCCAGTGTGCGGGTCGTTGTTGCTGGCTCTCGCGGTCGCTCGTGCGGAGGTCGACGTACGGATGATCGCGTTGGCGCAGCGGTTCGGGTTGCTGTGCGGGTTCTACCCGACGATGTCGCCGGTGCGGGTCGCCGAGATCGCCGTAAAGACTGATGAACCGGCGTACGCCGAAGCGATGTCGTCGTACGCCGGTCTCGGTCCTGAAGAACTGCGGGCCGCCGCGTTGGAGGCGGTTCGCTCAGCTGGGGTCGCGCCGGAATAGCGCCCGCGCCCACAAGTAGCCGGCCAGTGCGAGGCCCACGCACCACGCGATGGCGACGACGCCGCTGTTGCCGTCGATCGGCGTGCCGAGCATGAGCCCGCGCAGCGCGTCGATGATCGGGGTGAACGGCTCGTGTTTCGCGAACCACCGCACCGACCCGGACATCGACTCGGGCGACACGAACGCGCTGCTCAGGAACGGCAGCAGTTGTACGACGAGTACGAACGGACTCGTCTCCTCAGCCGTCTTCGCGAGCAGTCCGACGGCCACGGCGAACCAGGTCAGCGCCAACGCGAGCATTGTCAACAATCCGACTGCCGCCAACCAGCGGACGAGGTCGCCGGCCGGACGAAAGCCGAGCAGAAGGGCGACGCCGATCACCAGGGCTGCACTGATCAGAGTGCGCACGGTCGACCCGACGACGTGACCCGTCAGGACGGAAGCGCGCGAGATAGCCATGGTCCGGAACCGGTTGATGATGCCCTCGGTCATGTCGCGGTTGACCGCCATCGCGGTGGTCGTGGACCCGTAGCCGACGGTCATCAGGAGGATCCCGGGCACCAGATAGTCGATGTAGTCGCCGCCTTGGATCGCGGGACCAAGGCCGGCGTTGAGGGCGCCGCCGAGTACGCCGGTGAACAGCAACAGGAGGACCACCGGCAGACCGATCGTCATGATCAGCGCGCCGGGGTTGCGCAGGGTGTGCTTGGTGTTCCGGCGCAGCATTGTCACCGCGTCTCTCATCGGACTGCCTCCTTCGTGCTGGTCAGGGCGAAGAACACGTCCTCGAGATCTGGCGTGTGGACTGAGAATTCGGCGACTTCGACGCCTGCCTGATCGAGCCGGTCCAGGAGCGCGCGCACTGCCGCGACACCTACGTCTCCGGGTACGTCGAGGACCAGCGCCTCGTCGTCGCGGGTCGTGCCGACGAGGGCGCGGTCCGCCGCGTCGAGCGTGGCGGTGTCGTGGAACCGCAGTCGGACGTGGCCGCCGGGGATGCCGCGCTTGAGCTCAGCCGCCGTACCGGCCGCGACGATCTTGCCCTCGTCGAGTACGGCGATCTGGTCGGCGAGTTCGTCGGCTTCCTCGAGATACTGCGTGGTGAGAAAGATCGTGACGCCGTCGGCGACGAGTCCGCGGATGGTCTGCCACATCATCCGGCGACTGCGCGGGTCGAGGCCGGTGGTCGGCTCGTCGAGGAAGATGACGCTCGGGTTGCCGACCAGGGTCATCGCCAGATCCAGGCGCCGGCGCATGCCGCCGGAGTACGTGGATGCGAGTTTGGCGCCGGCGTCCGTGAGGTCGAAGCGCGCCAGCAGTTCGGTGGCTTTGCGGCGGCCGTCGGCCCGGGTGAGGTGATGAAGGTCGGCCATCAGGATGAGGTTCTCCTCGCCGGTGAGGAGGTTGTCGACGGCCGAGAACTGGCCGGTGACGCCGATGGCCGCGCGTACCTTGTCAGGTTCCTTTGCGACGTCATGGCCGGCGACGGTCGCCTGACCGCCGTCGAATCCGATGAGCGTCGACAGGATCCGCACGGCGGTGGTCTTGCCGGCACCATTCGGTCCGAGCAGGCAGAACGTCGTACCCGATGGGACCTCCAGGTCGATCCCGTCGAGGACCACCTTGTCCCCGAAAGCCTTCCGCAACCCCGTGACGGCGATCGACATCACCACTCCTCTCGTCCACGAACCAACACGAAAGGAGCCTCAGCCCACCCGGTTTCACCCCAGCTTCACCCCACCCTCGCCTGGTGTCTCCGGGATCACTCAGGTTGGAGGGCGGACCTCCAGCACTCATCAACTGCCCCGCCAGCCGTCGGCTGAGCGTGGCGAGCGTGCCATTTGCTCACTTGGTGAGTGCTGGAGGTCCGCCATTCCCAGCTGCCGAGCGGCCACGGGTGGTCGAGGGTCACCCGGGTGGGGTGAGGTGGGCGTGGTGATTGTGGGGGACGGTGGCGAGATGTCGACGTTGACGGTGTGGAAGTTTGCGACCTGGGACGGGGCCAATCAGGCGATCGGGACGTTAGAGGGGCTGGCCAAGCAGGGGTTGATCACGGTGCATGATGCCGCGTCGGTGTCGTGGCAGCCGGAGGCCAGGCGACCTCGGACGCGGCAGGTGCGCAACCTGACTGGGGCCGGTGCGCTGGGCGGGATGTTCTGGGGGATGTTGTTCGGGATGATCTTCCTGATGCCGATCGCCGGTGCTGCGATCGGGGCCGCGTCGGGTGCGTTGGCGGGTTCGCTGGCCGATGTGGGGATCGACGAGGACTTCATCAAGAGCGTCCATGATCAGGTCACGCCGGGTACGTCGGCATTGTTCCTGATGTCGAGTGACGCGATCACGGACAAGATCAAGGAAACCTTCCGAGCCACCGGCCTCCGCGCAGACCTGATCCAGTCCAACCTGACCAACGAACAAGAAGCCGCCCTCCACGAAATGTTCACCAACTAAACCCGCACCCCACGCCACCCCAACAACCTAAAGCCACCCGCCCACCACCCCACCCAGTACGTCGTTCACCAGCTCACCCCGGTACGTCGCTCACCACCTCACCCGAGTACCTCGCTGAGCACCTCAGCTCATCCGGCGACCTCGCTCTGCACCTCGCCCGAGAAGATCGCTCAGCACCCTGCCCCGAGTAACCTCGCTGAGCGCGTCACCTCGCCCGGGTACCTCGCTCTGCACCTCGCCCGAGTACGTCGCTCGCCACCTCAGCCGAGTACGTCGCTCGCCACCTCGGCCCGGCGCGTCGTTCACCACCCCGGCCCTGTACGTCGCTCACCACCAACCGGGTACCTCGCGCATTACCTCGCCCGAGTGGGTCGCTATGCCCGCACCCAAGTACCTCGCTGAGCACCTCACCCGAGTACGTCGCGCGGCATCTGACACTGAGCATCGCCCTCCAGCGGTTCGCCTGAGTACGTCGCTCCCCACCTCACCTGAGTACCTCGCTTTGCGCTCACCCATTGCGTTGCGCGAGTGCTCGTTGGCCGGGATGGCGGTCCCGCACGCCGCCGGAGGCGGCCGAAGGGCAGTCGCCGCGGAGCGGTGTCCTTTCTGTGTGCTCACCTCACGCGAGTACGTCGTTCACCACCTCACGCGAGTACGTCGCTCAGCACCTCACCGGGTCCGTCGTTCAGCACCTCACCTCGGTGTTGGGCGGGTGTGCTCGTCGGCCGGGACGCGCTTTCGCACGCCGCCGGAGGCGGCCGAAGGGCAGTCGCCGCGGAGCGGTGTCCTTTTACGTGGTGTCACTCGGGTTTGAGGGATTGGAGGCCTTGCCATAGGAGGTTTTTCAGGGTTTGGGCGGTTTTTTGGGGGGAGGGTGGGGACGGTGTGCGGCTGCGCCAGATGGCTAGGCGTTCGGTGGCGCCGGAGATGCTTTGGGCTACGACCTCGATCTCGTCTTCGTCGGTGGGGCGGTCGGGTGGGAGGTTCATCCGGACCATGGCGGCGATGAGTTCGATGAAGGCGGCGCGGACCTCGTCGGTGGCTTCCGTGGTGGGGCCGGCGGCCGTGGTGAGCATGCCTTCGTCGATCAGGACGGACCAGGCCTGCGGATGGTCGTCGAGGAACTGGAACCACGCGACGAAGCCGGCGTACAGCGCGTCTTCAGCGTCGGACGCGGCCATGACCGCGTCGGAGACGGTCTCCAGAAGTTGCGTCCGGAGCCGCGCGAGGCAGGCGAGGAAGAGGCCGTCCTTCGAGCCGTAGTACTGGTAGATCAGCGGTTTCGACACCCCGACCTCGGTCGCGACATCGTCCATCGAGGTGCCTTGGTAGCCGCGCTCGCCGAAGATCCGCTCGGCCGCCTCGAGGATCTCCCGCTCCCGGGCAGCCCGGTCTCGGCGTCGCTTCGGTACGTCGGCAGACGTGGTCGGAGTCACTTGCGTACTCTAACTGACTCTGGGTAACTTACTCGGAGTAAGTTCTCGGCCGACCTGGAGGGTCTGATGGCGCAAGAGCGTGGGCACAGCCGGATCGTCGTGATCGGGACCGGGTTTGCCGGGATCGGGATGGCGGTGCGGTTGAAGCAGGCCGGGTACGACGATTTCGTCGTACTGGAGCGTGCTGACGACGTCGGCGGCACCTGGCGGGACAACACGTACCCGGGTTGCCGGTGTGACGTGCCCTCGCACCTGTACTCCTTCTCGTTCGCGCCCAACCCGGACTGGACCTCGACCTTCTCGCCGCAGCCCGAGATCGAGGAGTACCTGCGCAAGGTGACCGACCGGTTCGGTGTCCGCCCGCACATCCGTTTCGGTCACGCGGTCGAGTCGGCGCACTGGGAGGAGGGTCGATGGCGGATCCGGACCGGTCAGGGGGAGTTCACCGCTGACATGGTGCTGTCGGGGATGGGGCCGCTCGCGGAACCGTCGTACCCGAAGCTTCCCGGGATCGACTCGTTCGAGGGCGCGGTCTTCCATTCGGCGGAGTGGGATCACGAGCTGGACCTGAGTGGCCGCAAGGTTGCGGTGATCGGGACCGGGGCGTCGGCGATCCAGTTCGTGCCGGCGATCCAGCCTGAGGTCGAGGAACTGCACCTGTTCCAGCGGACGCCGCCGTGGGTGATGCCGCGGCCGGATCGCAAGATCAGCGAGGTCGAGAAGGCGGTGTTCCGCCGGTTTCCCCTGGTGCAGAAGGCGGTTCGGGCCGGGATCTACTGGGGTCGCGAGTCGATGGTGCTCGGGTTCGCCAAACTGCCGGCGATCATGCGGCAGGCGCAGAAGGTGGCTGAGAAGCACCTCGCGCATCAGGTCCGCGACCCGCTGCTCCGCGCCAAGCTGACGCCCGACTTCACCCCTCGGCTGCAAGCGCGTATTGATCTCCGACGACTACTACCCGGCCATCACCAAGCCGAACGTCGAGGTCGTCACCGACGGGATCGCAGAGGTGACGCCGACCGGGATCGTCACCGAGGACGGTGTGAAGCACGAGGTCGACACGATCATCTACGGCACCGGGTTCCGGGTCACCGATCTGCCGGTGATGGACATGGTCCACGGCCGCGACGGCGTCTCACTGCGCGAGGCCTGGTCCGACGGCATGGAGGCGCACCTCGGTACGGCGATCGCCGGCTTCCCGAACTTCTTCATGCTGATCGGCCCCAACACCGGCCTCGGGCACAGCTCGATGGTGTTCATGATCGAGTCGCAGATCGCGTACATCCTGGACGCACTCAAGACCATGGATGCCGTGGGGCTGCGGCAGGTCGAGGTGCGGCCCGAGGTCCAGCGCGCGTTCGTGGACGGCGTCCGGTCGTCGATGCGGAACACGATCTGGACGCGCGGCGGCTGCACGAGCTGGTACCTCGACGCACAGGGCCGCAACACCACCCTCTGGCCGTCGTTCACGTTCCGGTTCCGGCGGCTGACCCGGCGCTTCAACCGGACGGAATATCAAACCCTCGCTATGTGACATCGCTCGTGTTACATTCGATCGGTCAGATACAGGAACCCTGACGCCGATCGGAGGCACTGTGCTGGGATTGTTGCTCCCACTGCACGGGATCGGCGGTCGTGGCGATCTGCCGGTGCCACTCTGGCTGGCGATCTACTCCGCAGGTGCGGCAGTCGCCGTCTCGTTCTTCGCCCTTGCCGCCTTCTGGTCGCGCCCACGGTTCGAAACCACAGCCGGTACGCCGCTGCCGCGCACGACTCGGATTGTCGACAATCGGATCGTTCGCGCAGCGCTCAAGCTCACGGGCCTGGCGTCGCTCACCATCCTTCTCGGAGCCGCGTGGTTCGGCAGCAGCTCGCCGACCACCAACCCGGCGCCGACCTGGCTGTACGTGTGGATCTGGGTCGGCATCATCCCGATCTCGCTCCTGTGCGGCCCAATCTGGCGACTGGCCAACCCGCTCCGCACGATCGCCGGTCTGGCTCGCAGATCGTCGTACCGAAAGCTGCCGGCCGGGATCGCCTACTGGCCGGCCGTGGCGGGCCTGGCCGGCTTCCTATGGTTCGAGCTCGCCTACCCCAACGGCTCCGACCCACGAGTCGTCGCGATCTTCGCAACCGCCTACGCGGTAATAAACGTTGCCGCAGGCATCGTGTACGGACCGGCCTGGTTCGCGATCGGTGACAGCTTCGAGGTGTACGCCGAAGTCCTTGCGCGACTGAGCCCACTCGGCCGCGGCTCCGACCGCCGGCTCGAACTGCGCAACCCGCTGGCCGGCCTGGCCACGATGCCGCAACAACCGGGGATCGTCGGCCTGCTGTGTCTGTTGCTCGGATCAACGGCCTTCGACGGGATCTCCCGCTGGTCGGCCTGGGGTCAGCTCACCGGTGACCTCGGTCGAACCCAGCAGATCGTCGTACAGACGCTAGGCCTGGCGACGGCCGTGGCGACCGTCTCGGGGTTGTTCCTCCTCGCGGCCCGGACGACCGGATCGGCGCAGATCCGCCCGGGTGCCGTCGGATCCGCAGGACTGCCAGGCGCGTTCGTGCACTCGCTGGTCCCGATCGCGATCGGGTACGCCGTCGCGCACTACTTCTCGTTCGCGATGTTCCAGGGCCAGGAGGGTCTGCTGCTCGCGACGGACCCGTTCGGCCGTGGCTGGGATCTGCTCGGAACGGATGGGATGCGGATCGACTACGCGTTCCTCGGGACCGGGCTGATCGCGGGGGTCCAGATCGGTGCGATCGTGTTCGGACATGTACTTGGGGTCGTGTCCGCGCACGATCGCGCTGCCGAGCTGTTCCGCCGGCGCCAACTCCGGCGGGCGCAGTATCCGATGCTCGCGGCAATGGTCGCGTTCACAGCCGGCGGGATCGCGTTGGTGACGGCAACATGATCGCCCTGGTGACGGCTAGATGATCGCCCTGCACATGGGTGGCATCCCCGAGACCGCGATGGTGCTCGGCCCGATCCTGCTGATCATCGCCTTCATCAGGATCGCCCGCCGCAACGAGGCGAGCCTGCCCGACGATGACGAGCGCGATGACGAGCACGGTGACGAACACGATGACTGGGACGCCGACCTCGGCGACCTACCGACCCGCAACGCAACCACGCCACCCGCAACCACGCCGCCGGCTACCGCAGACAAGAATTAAGGGCCCGGCGAACCCCCTGCGGTTCTCCGGGCCCTTGCTCGGGTTTCAGGCGGCGAGTGCGACGTCCGTGTAGCCGCTGACCCGGGTGAGGTGCGTCGCGGCGGCGAGCCTGGCCAGTTGGGCGCAACCGGCGGTCAGGGCCTCCTGCAGCGTCGGCCACTGGTCGACGCACCAGTACGGGTCGTCGGGCTGACGATCGAAGTCGTCATCGATGTCGGCGCACCAGCCGCCGTTGCGGACGTGGTGGACATGCAGCCTGAGGTTCATGGTCGTGGGCTCTCCGGGACAAGGGCGTAACAGTCAGAAGGGCAGCGGACGCCCGGAGGGCGTGCGGAGGTCGAGTTGCGACTGGTCGAGAGTCTGCGTCTGACGGCGGGTGCTTGACCGCGGCCGCCGGCGGATCTGGATCTGGCGCATCGTCGTTCTCCTGCCTTGGGTTCCTGGTGGTTATACGTTCCCAAGTAAGGAGTGGTTCGGACAGGGGGTTAATTCCCTATTCGGCACCCGGATTACCCCCCATCGGGGGTAGGGGTATCACTAGGGTCGGAGAGGGGGCTAGCCGGTCGAAGGTAGGGGTTTGGGGGACAGCCCTAGTTCCTCGTAGGCGACCTGTTCGATCTCGCGGGCCATGGATTCGCGGAACGCGGCGACCAGCGCCTGCCCGGCCAGCGGGATGATGCCTTCCAGGGTGCGCTGGATCTCGGGCCAGCCTTCGGCGGGCATGCCGGCGTTGGTGAAGTCGCGCCAGACGGTGCTGCGGAAGAGCTCGACGTAGATCTTGGCGACCGCGTCGGCCTGGGTGAAGAGCTTGGGCAGCATGTCGAAGATCGCCGGCATCGGGACGCCGAGCTTGATCACCTCGAGGCCGGTGCGGAGCAGATCCGGGTTCGGGATCCGGAGCAGGCCGTCCTCCTGGCGTTCGGCGATGCCGAGCTCGACCAAGCGCGCAATGACCGCGGGATCGTGCGGTACGCCGGCCCGCGCCGCCAGCTGGAACTCGTCGAGGACCTCGGGCTCGGCCGGGGTCCACGGGTTCACCAGGGTCTCGAAGACGCCCAGGGCCAGCGCTCCGTCCGGCAGCTCGCCCATCATCCGCTCCACCGCGGCGAGCGTGTACCCCTTGTCGAGCAGCTCGCGGACCAGCGTGAGCCGGGCCACGTGGTCCTGCCCGTAGTACCCGGTCCGGCCGACCAGGCGAGGCGGCGGGATCAGGCCGCGCCCGGCGTACGCGCGTACGTTCCGGACCGTCATGCCCACCTTGGCGGCGAGCTGGTCGACGGTGAGCTCAGCGTCCTGTGCATCCACCCTTGACAGTCTTCCAGACTCCACGTTACATAGACGATGTAACATCAAGCATGGCGCATGCTGGACGTCCCGCACCGCCCCGATCAAGGAGCACACCGATGGCGATCCCGTTGGCCACCACCGGTACTGCGTCGTTCGACCAGATCGCGATCGTCACCGGACTCGTCGGGCTGATGTACGTCGCACTCGCCGTCCTCCTGTGGCGGGAACGGGCCGGGCACGTCACGCTGGTAGGGCGGCTTGCGGACACCATCGGGAGACTGGACGGAGTCCCCCGATGGGCCGCGCTGACGCCGTACCTGCATGCCGTCTCGCTGCTCGCCTGTGCGTTCGGGGTCTGGTGGGACATCGCCGTACACATCGACCGCGGTCGCGACACCGGACCGTTCGGGACGCCGGCGCACTACCCGATCTTCTTCGGCATCCTCGGGGTGATCATCTCGGGCGTGTTGCCGATCGCACTGGCCGGCAAACCGTTGCCTGCTCGCACGATCAAGCTGACCAGGGGCTGGCGGATTCCTTGTAGCGCCGCGCTCGTGACGGTCTGCGGGACGTTCGCGCTGGTCGGCTTCCCGCTGGATGACGCGTGGCACCGTCTGTTCGGCGAGGACGTCACGCTGTGGGGACCGACGCACCTGCTGATGATCGGCGGCGTGGTCTTCTCGATCTTCGCGCGGTTGCTCGCACTTGCGGAGGTCGAGCAACTGATCGGGCTGAACAAGCGTCGCCTGTTCCAGGAGATCGTGTCGGTCGGTGCGTTGCTGATCGCCTGGGACCTGTTCAGCACCGAGTTCAACTACGGCGTACCGCAGTTTTCCCTTGTTCTGCAGCCGATCCTGATCGTCTTCGGCGCCGCGATGGCCTTCACCATCCTGCGGGCGCGACGCGGTCCGGGGACGACGTTCGCCGCGCTCGTGGTGTATCTGGTGATCCGCGGCGGCATCGCCTGGGCGGTCGACCAGCCGCTCGGCGAGATCCTCGGGCACTTCCCGCTCCTGATCGTCGAGGCGATCCTGGTCGAACTCGTGGCATTTGCCCTGGGCAACAAGAACCGCTTCCGCCTCGGCCTGGTCGCCGGCGCGCTGATCGGCACGGTCGGCGTGGTCGCGGAGTACGCGTGGAGCCACGTCTGGATGCCGATCGCCTGGCCCTCGTCGATGCTCCCGTCGGCCCTCGGGTACGGCGTGATCGTCGGAGCCGGTGCTGGTCTGGTCGGAGCCTGGCTCGCCACCCGGTACGCCGAAGTCGCCGGCGAGGAACGCGCGACCGGGATCCGCAACGCCCGGCCGGCCGCGGTCCGTCGTACACACCAACTCGGGGCGGCCGGGCTGATCGCCGTACTCGCGGTGCTGTTCTTCTGTGTGCCGCGGTCGGCGGAATCGGGAGTGACCGCGATGGCATCGTTGCAGCCGGTGGCCAAGGGTGCTGAGCCCACGGCGTACGTCACGGTCACCTTGCAGCCAGGGGATGCGGCCGATGGGGCGCGGTGGTTCGAGGCGATGGCGTGGCAGGGCGGTGGGCTGATCCTGCACCCGATGGTGAAGGTTGCCGATAGCACCTATCGGTCCGCGGATCCGCTGCCGATGTACGGGAAGTGGAAGTCGATGATCCGGCTGCATCAGGGACAACGGGACCTGGTCGCGATGTGGGTGTATGCGCCTGAGGATGCCGCGATCGAGAAGCCCGCCGTACAGGTGTCGAACGGGCAGTCGGTCGAGTTCCTCAACGAGCAGCAGGTGTTGCGGCGCGAGGAGCGGAACGACGTGCCACGATGGATGTGGAACGGCGGGTACACGTTGCTCGGTGTCGTCGGGCTGCTCGAGATCATCGCGATCGCCTGGCTGGTCGGGCGTGGTGCCCGCGGTGGGCGACTTCGGGCGGCGCATCTGGCCGCCGACGAGCGGGAACGGGAGATTGCGTGACGAGCGTGACCACGCGGGACGGCGTACGACTGAACGTCGAGACGACCGGGCCCGCCGATGCGCCGGTGACTGTCCTGCTGGTGCATGGGTGGACGTGTTCGAGCCGGTCGTGGCACTTCCAGGTCGATGGACTGCCGCAGATTCTCGGGCCGGAGGCCGTCCGCGTCGTCACCTACGACCACCGCGGTCACGGCAAATCCGGTCCGGCGGCGACTGGGTCGGCGCGGATCGAGCAACTCGCCGACGATGTCGTCACCGTGCTGGACGAGGTGGTCGGCGACGGCCCTGTCGTGTACGCCGGTCACTCGATGGGCGGCATGACGCTGATGGCGCTTGCCGACGCGCGCTCCGATCTGTTCGGCTCCCGGATTCAGGCGGCTGCTCTGGTCAGCACGTCCTGCGGTCAGTGCGGTTCCGGTGCCTTCGGTCTGCCCACGCGGTTCGACCCGGCAGCCGCGCTGGTCGCGCCCCGGGCGATGAACCGGGTGAGCGCGCGGATCGAGCGTCGTACCAAGACCAGCCCGCTGGCGACCCGGCTGCAGCGGCCGGCGTTGCGGCGAGTGGTGTTCGGGAAGAAGCCCGATCCGGCCGAGGTCGATCTCTTCCTGGCGGACCTCGCGATCGTGCCAGGGCCGTCGTACGGCGGGTTCTTCGAGGCGATCCTGCAGCACGATCGGGTCGACGCGCTCAAGGTGCTCGACCAGCTCCCGGTCGAGATCATGCACGGCACCCGCGACCACCTCCTGCCGCCGCGGCACGCCAACCGGCTGGCCGCCGAGCTCCCATCCGCACGGCTGTGGATGTACCCCGGCGCCGGCCACATGCTCATGCAGGAACGCCCCCGCGACGTCACCCACCGCCTGGCCTCCTTGGCCCGCAAGGTCACCCGCTAATCCGCCTATGTAACTAACTGTTGACTTAAGTCTTGTCGCGGGTCATGCTGTATATATCTAGTTAGTTACTTCTGCAGGGAGACCGGCCATGTCCACCATCCTCATCACCGGCGCGAACAAGGGCCTCGGCTACGAGACCGCCCGCCAACTGCTGGCCGCCGGCCACACCGTGTACGCCGGAGCCCGCGACGCCGACCGTGGTCGCGCCGCAGCCGAGGCGCTCGGCGCCCGCTTCATCCAGCTCGACGTGAACGACGACGCCTCGGTCGAGGCCGTGGCCAAGACCATCGAGGCCGACGGCGGCCTGGACGTGCTGGTCAACAATGCCGGTATCGAGCCGCGCAAGGCCGACGGCGGTTTCATCCCGGTCGCCGAGGTGACCGCCGACTCAATGCGAAGTGTCTTCGAGACCAACGTCTTCGGCCAGGTCCGGACCATGCACGCGTTCCTGCCGCTGCTGCAACGCTCCGCGGCGCCGGTCGTGGTCAATGTCAGCAGCGGGCTGGGTCTGGTGCGCGCGTTCGCCGATGAGCGGTCGCCGGCGCACTTCTATCCGGCGGTCGAGTACCCGGCCTCGAAGGCAGCCGTAAACGCGGTCACCGTGCAGTACGCGAAGGCGTTTCCAGGCGTCCGGATCAACGCGGCCGACCCGGGCTTCACCGCGACCGACCTGAACCACCACGCCGGCACTCAGACAGTTGAGCAGGGCGCCGAGGTCATCGTCCGGCTGGCCCAGCTCGGCCCGGACGGCCCGACCGGCGAGTTCTTCAGCGCTGACGGGCAGTTGGCCTGGTAACACACGCAGGTGAGAGGGTGAATCGCATGTCCGAGTCGACAGCTCAGCGGCGTCCGCGTGATTCCAGCGCCACGAAGGCGCTGCTGCTGCGGGCCGCCACCGAGGAGTTCGCCGAGTACGGGCTGGCCGGTGCCCGGATCGACCGGATCGCTGACCGTGCGGGCGCGAACAAGCGCCTTATCTATGTGTACTTCGGCGACAAGGACGCGCTGTTCGACGCGGTCGTCGACGAGCAGGCCCCCACGGTCGTCAAGGCTGTGCCGCTCGAGGACGGCGACCTGGTCGCGTTCGCCGCAAGCCGATTCGACTATGTCGTGGCCAACCCGGCGGCCCGGCGAATCGCGATCTGGCGCGGCTTCGAACGGACCGAACCGACCGAGGCCGAGCTCGACAGCTACCGCGAGCGCCTCGACTCGGTGACCGGTGCGCAGCGCGCCGGGCGGCTGCGCGCCGACATTCCGGCGGCCGACCTCTTCGCGATCGTCCTGCGGATGACCGAGAGCTGGCTGAGTGCCCCGGTCGGGCTGCTCGCCGTGGCCGGCGATGACCCCATGTCCGCCGACCGATTGACGGAGCACCGGAGCGCGCTGCTTGCCGCCGTACGCAGCGTTGTGAAGCCGCCGGCCTGAGAATCGCGTCACGGCTGGACGGTCGTTCCTCGCCTAGGGTGGCGCCGTGCAGAACCTTCTCTCGGATGTCGTGGTCGTCGATCTGACCCGTGCGCTGGCCGGGCCGCATGCGGCGATGATGCTGGGTGATCTCGGCGCCCGGGTGATCAAGGTGGAGACGCCCGAGGGTGGTGACGACAGCCGCGGCTGGGGACCACCGTTCGTCGAGGGTGAGTCGACGTACTTCCTGTCCGCGAACCGGAACAAGGAGTCGGTGACGGCGGACCTGAAGTCCGCCGACGGCAAGGATTTCCTGACGAGGCTGGTCCGCAAGGCCGACGTGCTGATCGAGAACTTCCGCCCCGGGGTGCTCGACCGGCTCGGGTTCTCGGTCGAGCGGTTGCACGATCTCAATCCGGGGTTGGTGATCCTCTCGATCACCGGGTTCGGGCATGACGGGCCGGATGGCGGGCGGGCCGGGTACGACCAGATCGCGCAGGGTGAGGGCGGTCTGATGAGCATCACCGGTGCGGTCGAGCCGACGAAGGTGGGAGCGCCGATCGCGGACCTGCTGGCCGGGATGTACGGCGCTTATGGCGCAGTGGCGGCGTTGCACGAGCGATCGATCACGGGCAAGGGTCGGGTGGTGCGGACGAGTCTGCTCGCGTCCGTGGTTGGTGTGCATGCGTTCCACGGGACGAAGTGGACGGTGGCGCATCAACTGCCCGAACGCGTGGGCAATCATCATGCGCAGATTGCGCCGTACGGGATGTATCGGACTGCCGACGACAGCATTCAGGTGGCTGTCGGGAGTGAGGGGCAGTGGCGGACCTTCGCGCCGATCGTGGGGCTTGATGCGGCAGATGAGCGGTTCGCGGTCAACGCTCAGCGGGTGGCGCATCGCGACGAGCTGACCGCCGCGATCGAGACCGTGTTCGCGGACGCGCCGGCGGACGTGTGGCTGGAACGCCTTGCGGACAAGGGGATTCCGGCCGGCAAGGTACGCGACTTCCAGCAGGTCTACGAGTGGGAGCAGACGCTCTCGCAAGGCCTGCTGATCGACGTCGACCACCCGACCCTCGGCCGCATCCAACTCCCCGGCCCACCGCTCCGCTTCGACGACCAGCCGTACGCCGGAGCCCGCGAAACCAACCTCCCGCCGCCACGACTCGGCGAACACAACGAGTCAGTCAGGGCCTGGCTCGACTCGGAGCAGTAGAAGCCCGGACCACGAGCTCCGGGCGGATCAACGTCTTGCGCGGCCGGTCGGTACCGGGGTTCCGCAGGCGTTGAAGGAGGAGGTCGACCGCGGTCGTGCCCACCTCGGCGGCGGGGAGGCGGACCGTGGTGAGGGGTGTCTCCAGGTAGGCGGCGTACGGGTGATCGCCGTATCCGGTCACGGCGACGTCGTCGGGAACGGCCAGGCCGCGCTCGGCGAGCACGCGGAGCAGGCCCAGGGCGAAGTAGTCGTTGCCGGTCACGATCGCATCCGGATGACGATCACCCAGCAACGTCTGGGCGAAGCGGTAGGCCTCTTCCGGCTGCCAGGGCAGGGCGAGCGAGTCGTAGCGCTTGGTCGGTACGGCGCGGATCGTGTCGTCGGCGACCTTCAATCCGGCGTCGGACATCGCTCGCCGGAAGCCCGCGACCCGGTCGGCCGTCGTGGTGATCGGGAGGTCCTCTTCCAGTACCAGCAGGCGCCGCGCGCCGCCGGCGATCAGGTGGCTGGTGGCCTCGTACGAGCCGCGTTCGTTGTCGACGCCAACCATGTCGCAGTCGAGTTCGGGTACGTCGCGATTGACGAACACCAACGGGATTCCGGCATCCCGGACCCGGCGCCAGTGGTCCCACTCGGCCTGAACCGGTACGACCACGGCGCCGTCGACCGCGGACCGCAGCAACGCCTCGGTGGCGCGCTGCTCGTTCTCCGCGCTCTCGTCGGTGACGAGCAGCAGCAACGAGTACCCCTGGGCGCGGACCCGGAGCTCGATGCTGCTGATCAGCTGGGCGTAGAAGGGGTTGGACGGGTTGGTGATGACCAGGCCGAGCGTCATCGCCGAGCCGAGGACGAGGGAGCGGGCCAGCGTGTTCGGGACGTACCCGATCCGGGCCGCCTCGGCCTGCACGGCCGCACGCGTCTTCGCGCTGACACTGTCCTTGTCGCCCAGTGCGCGCGACACCGTGTTCACCGACAGCCCGAGCGCCGTCGCGATATCCCGCAACGTCGCGCGTCGCGCCTCCGCCATCCCCGACCTCCCCTCCGGCAGCTTAAGCCTTCACAGCCAGGTGGATCCGCACCTGGACCGAGCCGTCGACCTTAGCGCGCAGCCGGAGCCAATGACCGAACCCCGTCACCGGCCAGCTGACCAGCTTGCCCGGCTCGGCAAGATGTTCGTTGTCGTCGAGATCGCACCAGGTGATGCCGTCGGGGGAGACCTGGGTGACATAGCTCGCCGTACCGTCGCCGCCGACGTGCTGGACGAACCAGCGGGCCTCACCGGCCCAGGCGACCTCGTAGGGCTCGGTGGCGAAGCGGGTGTCGAAGGTGGTGTCGCGTTCGAGCACCGCCGTCATGGACTGTCGCATGGGCCTACCAATCAACCGAGATGAGGACGGAGTCGAGGAAGAGAAAATTCCGCGTGTTGCTGTGGGTGCGGACGGAGAAGTAGAAGTTCAGCAGGTTCTCCAGCGTCTCGTAGCGCTCCTCGTACGGCGGCACCGGTACGTCGCGCATGTCCATCACCCGGTCGTTGACCTGGAGTTCGACGTTGCGCCGCTTCTCGGTGTCGACCAGCCAGCGCAGGTAGTGCCAGTTCACCTTGGTCGGGACCTCGTTGTAGCAGAGCTCCTGCGGCTCACCGAACTGCTGCCAGTCCTCGGGGTTCGGTGCGGTGAAGTCGGCGGCGTACTCGAGTTTGACCTTGCCCTCGAAGTGTTCGCGCGGCGTCGGCTCGGGCACGGTCGGAGCCATCCAGCGGCGGGTGAAGTGGTTGTCCAGATCGGTGTTCTGGTAGCGCGCGACCGTGTGGTAGCGCAGCCCGCCGTCGCCGCAGAGGTCGGTGGCGACGGTGAACGCGCCGAACTGTGCCTCGGAGGGATGGGTGTTGCCGTCCCACTGCACGTCGCCGAAGCTGTCCAGCTCCTCGCCGCCGCCGAGCGTCGCTTCGGACTTGAACGCGAAGTACGTCTCGAGCTGTACGGGCCCACGGCCGCTCATGGTGAGCCGGCGGATCGCGACCGCGGTGTGGCCCTTGTGCGGGCGGGTCGCGAGCTTGAGCGCGTACGTGCCGCTGAGGGCACCGTGCGTACCGATGTCGAAGAAGTTGCAGGCCGACAGCTGTGGCGGCCGGAAGTCGCGCATGTGGTCGTCGACCGTGCTGAGGTCGCCGCGGCCGTTGTAGTTGCCGAGCAGCTCGCACCAGCCGTGCGTCCCGCTGTCGAACTCGTCGAAGGCCAGGATGCGCGGCAGTGGCGAGAACTTGGACAAACGGGGATCGGCGGCCAGTAGCCCGGCGCGTACGTCGGATGTCGTCACGCAGTGCCTCCCAGAGAAGTTGATGTGCGGCGAAGTTAACGTTCACGGGAAATCGCGGTCAACCGGCCGTTCCATCCTGAGCAACAACGGTCTATTGACACTCAAATATCACGCTTCTACGGTGCATTAACGCTACCGTTAACGTTCACGGAATCGAGGCATCATGCAGTCGTTGAGCCGCGCCCTCACCGTGCTGGCCGAGCTGAACCGTGAAGACCGGCCGTACGGCGTGACCGAGCTGGCCGGCGTCGTCGGCCTGCACAAGAGCACGGTGCACCGGATCCTGGTGACGTTCTGCGAACACGGCCTGGCCGACCGGGTCGACGATCATCGCTACACCGCGCTCGACGGCCTTGCCGCCATCCGTCCGGCCGAGCGCCGGCCGCGCGCCGAGTTGGCCGACCTCAGCGACCGGCTCGGCCGCTTGGTCGTGCTGGCGAAACCCCTGCCCAAGACCGCGGGCACGGTGTTGCAGGTCGCGGCGGTCTCGGGCGGCGGTTCGGTTCAACCAGGTCATGCCGTGTCCCTGCGGCAGAGTGCCCTCGGCCGGGCCTACCTCTCCGCGCTGCCCGCCGATCAGATCAGCGGTACCCCGGACCTGCTCGACGCCCTGCGGCGGGTCCGGGTCTCCGGCTTCGCGCACAACTCCCGCCCGGTCGCGTCCCTGCCGCGGATGGTCGCCGTACCGGTCCGGGACCGCGACGGCCGGTGTGCGGGCGCGCTGGGTGCGGAGCTGATCCAGACCGGCTCGATCGAGGAGGTACGACGCGTGGTGTCGGTACTGCGGAGCGGCAGCTGATGGGCGCGTACGTCGTCCGGCGGCTGTTCTTCTCGCTGTTCGTGTTGTGGGGCGCGGTGACGATCATCTTCGTCGTCCTGCGGCTGGTCCCCGGCGATCCGGCGTACATCATGCTCGGACCGGACGCGGATCAGGCACAGGTCGCGGCGCTGCGGGCGCAACTCGGGCTGGACCACTCGCTGATCCAGCAGTACTCGACGTACCTGGCGAACGTCGTGCACCTCGACTTCGGGCAGTCGTTCCGGCTGAACGCCGACTCGATGAGCCTTGTGCTGCAACGGGTTCCGGCCACGATCCAGCTCGCGACGACGGCGTTGCTGCTGTCGTTGCTGATCGGTCTGCCGCTCGGGGTGGTCGCGGCCCTGCGTGCGCACAGCTGGGTGGACCGGACCATCTCGGTGTTCTCGCTGATGGGTCAGTCGACGCCGTCGTTCTGGCTGGGGATCGTGCTGATCCTGGTGTTCGCCCGCGGCCTGAAGGTGTTGCCGAGTGCGGGGTCGGGAACCTGGGGGCATCTGGTGCTGCCGACGATCACGCTGGCGTTGCCGTTCCTGGCGATTCTGGTGCGGCTCACTCGCAGCGGTCTGCTCGAGGTGGTGCACGAAGGGTATGTGCAGACCGCCCGGGCCAAGGGGCTGGCCGAGAGCGTGGTGATCCTGGTCCATGCGCTCCGGAACGCGCTGATCCCGATCGTGACTGTGGTCGGTCTGCAGTTCGGGGCTCTGCTCGGCGGGACGGTGATCGTCGAGACCGTGTTCGCCTGGCCCGGGGTCGGGCGGTTGCTGATCGACTCGATCGGGCGCCGCGACTACGGCGTCGTACAGGCCTCGATCTTGCTGGTGGCAACGATCTTCGTCGGCATCAACCTGGTGGTCGACCTTCTCTACGGATTCCTGGACCCGCGGGTCCGGCTGGCTGGTGACTGACCATGGCTGTCGACCTTTCGCTAGTAGCCCCGGTGGCTGTGCGTCGCCGTACCCGGGCCGGATCGGCGCGGATCAGGTTCGGCCTGGTGGTGATCGGCGTGTACGTCGTTGCCGCCGTACTCGGACCGTGGCTGGTGCACTTCAACCCGGTCGACACCCGGACCGCGGATCGGCTGAAGCCGCCGTTCAGCCGGTTGTCCGACGGGTCGTTCGCGATCTTCGGGACCGATCAGGTCGGTCAGGACCTGTTCGCCCAGATGTTGCAGGGGGCAAGGATCTCGATCGCGGTCGGGCTCGCCACGCTGGTGCTGGCCGGGACGATCGGAGTCACGATCGGGTTGACCGCGGGGTACTTCGGCGGCTGGCTGGACGGCGTACTGATGCGGCTGGCGGACATCCAGCTGGCGTTCCCCTCGATCCTGTTGGCGATCTTCATCGCGGCTCTGCTCGGGCCGTCGGTGGTGAACGTGGTGATCGTGCTGGCGGTGTCGAACTGGGTCACGTTCGCCCGGGTGGCGCGGGGGCAGGCGCTGGCGACCCGGCGGCGCGAGTTCGTCGACGCGTCCCGGACGTTGGGTGCCGGGACCTGGCGGTTGATCACGCGGTGCGTGCTGCCGGCCTGTGTCGCGCCCGTACTGGTCGTGGCGACGGTCGAGATCGGGCACGTGATCCTGGCCGAGGCCTCCCTGAGCTTCCTCGGACTCGGTACGCCGGCCAGTACGCCGAGCTGGGGCGTGACGATCGCGAACGGGCGCAACTACCTCGCGGACGCGTGGTGGATCTCGACCATCCCGGGCATCGCCCTCGCGTTCCTGGTGATCTCGCTCGGCGTCCTCGGCGATGCCCTCCGGGATCGCTACGACCCGCGGCTGAGGAGTCTGTGATGAGTTTGCTGACTGTCCGCGATCTGCGGGTCGAGTTCTCCACCGCGGCTGGCGTGGTGACGGCCGTCGACGGTGCGTCGTTCGAGATCGGTGCCGGGGAAACCGTTGCGCTGCTGGGTGAATCGGGAAGTGGGAAGAGCGTCACCGCGCAGGCCGTGATGGGCATCGTGCCCAGGCCCGCGGGCCGGATCACCGGAGGATCGATCGAGTACGACGGTCGCGATCTGCTGGCTCCCGGTGTGGCGAAAGGACTGCGTGGGCGCGAGATCGCGATGGTCTTCCAGGATCCGCTGAGTTCGCTGAACCCGGTGTTCCGGGTGGGTGCGCAGATCGGGGAGATGTTCCGCCGGCATCGCGGCGCGTCTCGTCGGGAGGCACGCGCGGCCGCGTTGGAGCTGATGAAACGGGTCGGTATCCCGGGCGCCTCGAAGCGGCTCGACGACTACCCACACCAGTTCTCCGGTGGGATGCGGCAGCGGGTCATGATCGCGATGGCACTCGCGTTGTCGCCGCGGTTGCTGATCGCCGACGAGCCCACCACCGCCCTCGACGTCACCGTCCAGGCGCAGATCATGGACCTCCTCGCCCGGCTGCGGGCCGAGGAAGGTATGTCGCTGCTCCTGATCACCCACGACCTCGGCGTTGTCGCCGGCGTCGCTGACCGGGTCGTCCTGATGTACGCCGGTCGCGTGGTGGAGACCGGCGCGGTCCGCGAGGTCTACGAGCACACCGGGCATCCGTACACGGCCGGTCTCTTGGGGTCGGTCCCGGTGGTGGACGTTTCCCGCGAACGCCTGATCCCCATCCAAGGTTCGCCTCCCGACCTGCTGTCGCTCCCCTCGGGTTGCTCCTTCCGGCCCCGCTGCCGGTACGCCGACGCGCTGTGCGCAGAACAGGAGCCCGAACTGCGGCTGCTGGCCGGTCGCCCCGAAACCCACCAAGCCGCCTGCCACCATCCGGAAGGAGTGCGCACCGATGTTGTTGTCCGTACGTGATCTGCACACCTCGTTCCCGCTGCGCTCGGCGCTGCTTCGGCGCCCGGTCGGGCAGATCCAGGCCGTGGCCGGCGTCTCCTTCGACATCCCGGCCGGTGGGACGCTCGGGCTGGTCGGCGAGTCCGGGTCGGGGAAGTCGACCGTGGCCCGGACCATCATCGGCCTGGAGAAGGCACGGTCCGGCAGCATCGTCTTCGAGGGCGAAGAACTCACGTCGTTGCCCAAGGCATCCATGCGACGAGTCCGCCGCCAGCTGCAGATGATCTTCCAGGACCCGTACGCGTCGCTGAACCCACGCGCGACCGTCGAGCAGATCGTCAGCGAGGCCTGGGAGATCCACCCGGACGTCGTACCGCGTCACCGTTTCCGCACCGAGGTCCGCGAGCTGCTCGAGCGGGTCGGCCTCAACCCGGATCACGCGCAGCGGTATCCACACCAGTTCTCCGGCGGCCAACGTCAGCGGATCGGCATCGCGCGCGCCCTGGCCCTGCGCCCGAAACTCGTGATCTGCGACGAGGCGGTCTCCGCGCTCGACGTCTCCGTCCAGGCCCAGGTGCTCAACCTGCTGGACGACCTGCGCCGGGATCTCGGGCTCGCGTATCTGTTCATCGCGCACGACCTGTCCGTCGTACGCCATATCTCCGATCGGGTCGCGGTGATGTACCTCGGCCGGGTGGTCGAGACCGCGACCCGGGACGAGCTGTTCGAGCGGCCGTTGCACCCCTACACCCAGGCATTGCTGTCGGCGGTGCCGGACCCGAAGCCGTGGGACCGGCCCGCCCGCGAGCCGATCATCATCGGCGGCGACATCCCGTCACCGGCCGATCCACCGTCCGGCTGCCGGTTCCGTACGCGGTGCTGGAAAGCCGAAGACATCTGTGCTCAGGAGGACCCAGCCTTGACGCCCCGCCTCGACCTGCATCCAGCCGCCTGCCACTTCGCCACCGAGCTCGCCGGAGCCGGCCGATGAGCCGGACCGAACTGGTGCTGCTGCGGCACGGCGAATCGCTCTGGAACGCCGAGGACCGCTACCAAGGCCAGCAAGGCACCGGCCTCAGCCCACTCGGCCACCAACAGGCCAAACAGGCCGCGCAATACCTGGGCTCCGGCGACTTCGACCAGATCGTCGCCAGCGATCTCCAGCGCGTGACAGAGACCCTTCAGCCGTACGTCGACAGCGGTGACCGCCCGCCGGTCCGCATCGATCCGCAGTGGCGGGAGATCGATGTCGGCACCTGGGGCGGGCGGACCTTCACCGAGGTGTACGCCGAAGAACCCGAGGTGGTCGAGGCCTTCGCCCGAGGTGAGGACATCGCCCGTGGCGGTGGCGAGACCTTTGCCCAGCTGAGGACCCGGGTCTGGGACGCGATCCGGGAGATCGCCGGATCGGGTGCGCGCCGGGTCCTGGTGGTGACCCACGGCGGCCCGATCCGGGTTGCGACCGCCTCGACGCTGCGGCTGCCACCGGGCCGCGAGGTCGTGCTCGATCCACCGGTCAACTGCTCGCTCACCACGCTCCAGGTCGACGACCTCCTCGCGGTCACCGGCCTGACGGCGTACAACGTTCCTACCTGGACGGTCGACGAATGATTGCTTTGGGCAACTTCAGTTTCGTGGCGATGACCTACAACCTGTGGGCCGACTACCACCTCGACCAGCGGCGCGACGCGATCACCGAGCTGTTCACGACCCGGCCGCCGGACCTCCTCGCGGTCCAGGAGCTCCGGCCCGTGACCCGCGCGCTGCTCGACGACGCGATGCCCGGCCATCACCGTGTCGACGGCGAAGCCGGCTGGGCAACGCAGAGCAACCTGTGGTGGCGGCGCGATCTCTTCACGTACGTCGAACACGGCGCCGAGGACGTCGGCATCCTCTCCCCGGACGCGCGGCTGTTCTGGGTCCGATTGCAGACAATCGACGGGACCGACCTGCTCTTCAGTACGGCGCATCTGACCTGGCCCGGGCATCCCGACGAGCGCACCGACCACGTCAACCGCCGGGTCACCCAGGCCCAGGCGATCGCGGCGGAGCTCGAGCGGCTGGCCGGCGACGGAGCCTGCCTGTTCACCGTCGACATCAACGACATCGGCCCACCGCAGTGGGAGCTCGGGAACGCCGGGTTCCTGGACAGCTTCACCGCCCTCGGCCGGCACTCACCGGTGACCCATCCGGTCGTGCCGACGGTCGCCACCGGTCCGATCGGGACCCGGCTGTCGCCGCTCGCCTCACCACCGAAGGCGATCGACTGGATCTTCGCCCGCGGCCCACTGACCGCGCGGACCAGTGAGGTCGTCGACTTCTTCCACGACGGCCGTGCTCCCTCCGACCACTACCCGGTCGTCGCCACCTACACCGTGCCGCGGCATCACCCCTGAGGAGAACCCCTGTGTTGAGGAAGCGATTAGTCGCGGCCGTCGCCGTGACCGCCCTGGCCGCGCTGAGTGCGTGTTCGCCGGCGAGTGAACCGAGTAGCAGCAGCGGCGGTGAACAGTCGCTGGTCTACGCGCCGGCCATGTTCCCGGTGTCGCTGGACACCTACAAGTACGCCGGTGAGGAGAGCGTGCAGACCACGATCCAGCAGGTCATGGAGCCGCTGGTCCGGGTCGACGACGGCAAGATCGTGCCGGTCCTCGCGACCTCGTGGCAGAACCCGGACCCCAGCACCTGGGTCTTCAAGCTGCGCTCCGGCGTGAAGTTCTCCGACGGTACGCCGTTCACCGCCAAGGATGTGGTGGCGTCGTACGAACGGCACAAGAAGCTCGACGGTCCGCTGGTGCCGCTGTACTCGACGGTGACGTCGTTCGCGGCGACCGACGACCAGACCGTGACGGTGAAGACGAGTAAGCCGCTGGGCACCCTGTTGAGTTCGCTGACACTGCTGTTCATCGGGCCGGCCGCGAAGGTCGACACCGATGGGTTCGCCACCAAGCCGATCGGGACCGGGCCGTTCGTGGTCACGTCGTTCAAGCCCGACGAGAAGCTCGAGCTGGCGGCGAATCCGACGTACTGGGACGGAGCTCCGAAGCTGGCCAAGCTGGACTTCGTGAACATCCCGGAGGTCAGCGGGCGGATCACCGCGCTGGAGAACGGCGAGGTCGACGTGCTCACGCAGATCCCGCCCGATCAGGTCGGGTCGGTCAAGGGCGGTGACGCGATCAGTTACTCGACCTCGCCGAGCTGGACGTACTACTTCGACTGGTTCAACTCGAACCGGAAGCCGTTCAACGACAAGCGGGTCCGGCAGGCGATGTGGCACGCACTCAACCTCGACGGGACGATCAAGGATCTCTTCGGCGATCTCGCGTCGGTCGCGCAGGCGCCGGTGCCACAGGGCGTGATCGGTGCGCCGAAGCTGGCGCCGTACAGCTACGACCCCGCGAAGGCGAAGCAGCTGCTGACCGAGGCCGGGTACCCGAACGGGTTCAGTACGTCGATGCAGTGGCCGTTGGAAGGTGGTCCGAACATCCGGGCGCTGGCGCAGGCGATGATCTCGGACTGGGCCAAGATCGGCGTCACGGTGAAGCCGCTGGAGAAGGAGCGCGCCCAATGGCTGGAGGACTTCGGCAAGCTCAACTGGGACATGAACCTGCAGACCAACGTCACCGGCACCGGCGACGCCGACTACACCCTGGCCCGGCTGTACGTCTGCAGCGCCAAGCGCAACGGCTACTGCAACCCGGCGCTGGACAAACTCCTCCTCGACGCGCGGTCGACGGTGGACCAGGCGCAGCGACCGAAGCTGTACGAGCAGGCCGGTCAGATCATGTGGGACGACGCGGTCGGTGTCTTCCCGGCCGACCTGGCCTCGAACTCCGCCGTGCGCAGCCGGGTGCAGAACTTCGTGATGCCCCCGAGCGGCCGCCCACTCTTCGCGAAGGTCTCCGTTTCGGGTAGCTGACGGACCATTTCACGCAGATCGAATAGGTGCCTCTCCAGCTGGTTCGGCGACGAAGCTGGGTCACGGATCGGTTCGTAGACCTGGTGAGGGGTTGACGGGCTGGAGGGGCGCGGTCTAGCGTCCGGGAAATCGATTACTCACCCGGGCGGAGGTGCGATGACGGGGCCGAAGACCGAGGGCGCTGAGCTGGTCCGGATGACCGGGATCGGGAAGCGGTACGGCGGCGTACAGGCGTGCCGGGAGGTCGGCTTCTCCCTCGGCGCGGGGGAGGTGCACGCGCTGCTCGGCGAGAACGGCGCCGGCAAGAGCACGCTGATGAAGATCCTGTCCGGCGACGTCACCGACTACGACGGCACGATCGAGATCAACGGTGCGCCGATCCGCTTCAACGGTCCGACCGACGCGCAGTCGGCCGGGATCGCGATGATCCACCAGGAGCTCGACCTCGTCCCCGGCCTGTCGGTCGCCGACAACATCTTCCTCGGCCGCGAACTCCGCACGCGGCTCAACACCGTCGACCGCCGCCGGATGGACCGCGAGGCCCGTGACCTGCTCCAGCGCAGCGGCGTCGCGCTCGACCCGCGAAGGCCGGTCGGCGAGTTGCGCGTCGGCGAGCAGCAACTCGTCACGATCGCGAAGGCGATCTCGCTCGACGCGCGCGTGCTGATCATGGACGAGCCGACCTCGGCCCTCACCACCGCCGAGGTCGAGCGGCTCTTCGAGGTCATCCGCGAGCTGCGCCGCAACGGCGTCGGCATCGTCTACATCTCGCACCGGATGGAAGAGATCGCGCAGGTCGCCGATCGCGCCACCGTGCTGCGCAACGGCCAGATCGTCACCAGCTTCGACCCGCGCAAACTCAGTACGGCGGAAGTCGTCGAGGCGATGGTCGGCCGCCCGGTCCAGACCATGTTCACCACCCCCGATGCAGACACCGGCGACGAACTCCTCCGCGTCGATGACTTGGCACTGAAGGCACGCCGCCCCCGGCCCGGCCGCCGCGACCCCGACGGCATCTCACTGACCGTCCGTTCCGGCGAGATCGTCGGCCTCGCCGGTCTGCTCGGTGCAGGCCGGACCGAACTCCTCGAGACCCTGTACGGCGTCGCGCCCGCCGGCACGCGGACCGGCCGGATTCTGCTGGAGGGCAAGGAGATCCACCCCAGTCGGCCACGGCAGGCACTTGCCCATGGCATCGGGTTCGTCCCGGAGGACCGGCGCGCGTCCGGGCTCGTGCTGTTCCACTCGATCCTCGCGAACACGGTCGTCTCGAGCCTCCCGTCGTACGGACGTCTGGGTGTGATCGCGCGCCGGATGGAACGCGCGGCGTCGGTGCGGATGGCGGATCGGCTGCGGTTGAAGTTCGGCCGGCTGCAGGACGAGGTGGGCACGCTGTCCGGCGGAAACCAGCAGAAGGTCGTGTTCGGCCGGATGCTGCTGACCGAGCCGAAGCTGCTGCTGCTCGACGAACCCACCCGCGGCGTCGACGTCGGCGCCAAGGCCGAGATCTACCGGCTCCTCGGAGAGCTCGCCGGTCAAGGCATCGGTGTACTGCTCGCGTCGTCGGAGCTCCCGGAGCTGATCGGCGGGTGTGACCGGGTCGTCGTCCTGCGGGACGGGCGGGACGTGGCGTCGTTCAGTACGGCGGACTCCGGCGAAGGAGATCTCTTGGCGGCGGCGATGGGACAAGGTGCAGTGTTCGAGGAAGTCGGAGGAGCCCAGTGACCGACGTACAGGACAAGGCTGCTGTTGCGACGCCGGTGGAGCAGTCCGCCGGTGGAGTGGTCGCGACGCTGTTCCGGTTCCAGAGTGTGTTCGGGCTGCTCGCGGTGTTCATCGCGGCGATCATCTTCTCGCCGCGCAAGGACGGCGAGATCCTGTTCATCAGCGCGGACAACCTGGCCAACGTGGTCCGCGCGGTGTCGGAGATCGGGATCATCGCGGTCGGGATGACGTTCGTGATCCTGATCGGCGGCATCGACCTCTCGGTCGGCGCCGTACTCGGGCTGGCCGCGGTCGGATCCGCCGTACTGATGGTCGAGAACGACTGGGGCTTCCTGCCGTCCGTCCTGCTGGTGCTGGCGATCGGCCTGGTGTTCGGCGCGCTGCAAGGGATCGCGACCGCGATGATCGGGATCCAGTCCTTCATCGTCACGTTGGCAGGGCTACAGATAGCGCGCGGTCTGGCCCGGATCTGGTCCGGCGGCCAGGGCGTCGCGATCGCGTACGGCGACGGTCCGAACGAGGCGCCGTCATCGTTCGCCCTGCTCGGCGAACGCACCTTCGGGGGAACGGTCCCGATCCCGGTACTGATCTTCGCGGTGGTCGCGATCGCCGCGGTCGTCTTCCTGCGGGTGAGCGCGTTCTCGCGGCACCTGTACGCCGTTGGTGGCAACGAGAAGGCGGCCCGGCTGTCCGGCGTACCGGTGGTGCGGGTCAAGATCGCGGTCTTCGCGATCTGCGGGTTGCTCGCCTCGCTGGCCGGGATCGTGCACGCGGTCCAGCTGAACCAGGGCAGCCCGAACGACGGCATCGGCTACGAGCTGGACGCGATCGCCGCGGTGGTGATCGGCGGGACCAGCCTGGCCGGTGGCCGGGGCTCGGTGGCCGGGACGGTCGCCGGCGCGCTGCTGCTCGGCGTACTGAACAACATCCTTGCCCTGAACAACATCGACTCCAACATCCAGCTCCTGATCAAGGGACTCGTCATCGTGGCCGCGGCCGCGTTGCAGCGACTCCGCCCCACCTCCTGAGGAAGGTTCGCGTCATGCGTGCACTGAGAATCCCCCTGGCCGCTGCGGCCGTCGCCGCCCTGGTTCTCGCCGGTTGCGGGACCACGAACGAACGGACCTCGGGCAGCGAGTCGCCCGGGTCGTCGAAGTCGTGCAAGGGGGCCGACGGCCACTACACGATCGGGATGAGCCAGGCCAACGTGGCCGAGCCGTACCGGCAGCGGATGGACGACGACATCAAGGCCGCGGCCAAGGACGTGCCGCAGTTCGACGTGAAGTTCGCCGACGCGGCGCAGGACAACGCCAAGCAGGTCGCGGATGTGGAGAACTACCTGACCCAGCAGATCGACCTGCTGATCATCAGCCCGAACGAGGCGAAGCCGCTGACCGCGGTGGTGAAGAAGGCCTACGACAAGGGCATCCCGGTGATCGTGCTGGACCGGAAGGTCGAGGGCGACGCCTACACCGGGTTCATCGGCGGCGACAACGTGCAGATCGGCACCGAGGCGGGCAAGTACATCGCCGAGAAGCTGCTGCCGCAGGGTGGCAACGTGGTGGAGCTCAAGGGCCTGGCCGGCGCCACCCCGCAGGCCGAGCGGCACGAGGGCTTCCTGGCCGGGATCAAGGGCAACCCGAAGGTCAAGGTGATCGCGGCCGCGAGCGGTGACTGGCTGCGGGAGAAGGGCCAGGCGCAGATGGACGCGTTGCTGAAGGCGAACCCGAAGATCGACGTGGTCTACTCCCACAACGACCCGATGGCCGAGGGTGCGTACCTGGCGGCGAAGGCGGTCGGCCGGGAGAAGGAGATGAAGTTCACCGGCATCGACGCGCTGCCGATCCCGTCCGGTGGAATCAAGGCCGTCGAGCAGGGCCGCCTCAGCGCGACCTTCACCTACCCGACGAACGGCAAGGAAGCGATTGCCGCCGCCAAGAAGCTCCTGATCGATTGCGGCACCATCGAGAAGACCCAGACCCTCCCGACCCGCCTGATCGACCCCTCCAACGCAGCCAAGATCTACGCCGAGGAGAACCCCGCGGGCTAGAGGTGTGAACTGGCGCGCTCGATCAGTCGAGCGCCCAGCGTCGTCGTGGTCGGCGGGCGGCTGTTGTCGGCGATCCGCGCCAGCAACAGCCGGGCCGCCGCGGCGCCGATTTCGTACGCCGGTTGGGCAACGACGGTGAGCGGTGGATCGACGAGTTCGGCCCAGGGGGCGTCGTCGAAGGAGACCAGGCCTACGTCGGTGCCCGGGCGGATTGTCAACTCTTGCAAGGCTCGGAGAACTCCTACGGTCATGGCGCTGTTGGCGACCAGGAGGGCGTCCGGCGGTTCGGGTTGGGACATCAGGTCGAGGGTGGCCCGGTGGGCGCCGGCTGCCTTGTACTCGGTCCGGCGTACGAGCTTGGGAGTGCTCCGGTGTCGCGCGGCCTTCAACGCGTCGCGATAGCCGGCCAGACGATCGTCGGCGGTGCGTACGCCGGTCGGCCCGGTGACGCAGCCGATCCGTTCGTAGCCCTGGGCAATCAGATGGGCGGTGGCCTGACGAGCCGCCTGCCGGGTGTCGACCAGTACGACATCACTGTCCTGACCGGGCAGCGGCCGGTCCACCGCGACGTACGCCGTACCCCGGTTCGCCAGCTTGGCCACGGAGGTCGCCGTACCGCTGGGGGAGAGGATGACACCGGCGACGCGTTCCTGGATCGCGATGTCGATGTAGCGGTTCTCCTTCTCACCACTTTCGTCCGAGTTGCACAGCACGACCGAGTAGCCGACCTCGTGCGCGACGTCCTCGACACCGCGGGCGATCGCCGTGAAGAACGGGTTCTCCACGTCGGAGATGATCAGCGCGACCACAGCGGCCTCCTGCCGGCGCAGGTTCCGGGCCGGGCCGTTGGGCTGGTAGCCGAGCTCGGTCGCGGCCGCGCGGACCCGAGACGCCAGGTCGGGGTCGACGGTGGGCTTGCCGTTCAGCGCGCGGGACACGGTCGCCGTGGACACCCCGGCCCGCGCCGCCACATCGCTGATAGTCGGCACCTCTCAACCCCTCTCTGATCGGAAGGGTAGCCGGTCGGGTAATGGATTACCCAGCCTTCTGCCGTGCACTTTACGAACGTAATCCCGGCGCCTTACCAGTGGCGTGAGAGGATCACCCGCGTGACTGCCTTGCCGAGTGTTTCGTACTCCATCACCGTTCGCCTCGAGGTGCCCGCGGGTGGCTCGACGGTGAGCAAGCTGACGACCGCGGTCGAGCAGGCCGGCGGTCTGGTCACCGCGCTCGACGTGACCGCGTCCGGCCATGAGCGGCTCCGGATCGACGTCACCTGCGCGGCCGCCGACACCGAGCACGCCGGTCGGCTGGTCGAGGCGATGCGCGCGGTGCCGGGCGTCGAGATCGGCCGGGTCTCGGACCGGACCTTCCTGATGCACCTCGGTGGCAAGATCTCGATGGAGGCCAAGCACCCGATCCGCAACCGTGACGATCTGTCGATGATCTACACGCCAGGTGTCGCGCGGGTCTGCCTGGCGATCGCAGCCAACCCGGAGGACGCCCGCCGGCTGACCATCAAGCGCAACAGCGTCGCGGTCGTCACCGACGGTTCCGCCGTACTGGGCCTCGGCAACATCGGCCCGAAGGCCGCGCTGCCGGTGATGGAAGGCAAGGCGGCCCTGTTCAAGCGGTTCGCCGGGATCGACGCCTGGCCGCTGTGCCTGGACACCCAGGACCCGGACGCGATCGTCCAGATCGTCAAGGCGATCGCACCGGGCTTCGCGGGTATCAACCTGGAGGACATCTCCGCGCCGCGCTGCTTCGAGATCGAGGCCCGGCTGCGCGAGGAGCTGGACATCCCGGTCTTCCACGACGACCAGCACGGGACGGCGATCGTCGTCCTCGGCGCGCTGTACAACGCGCTCCGCGTGGTCGGCAAGGACATCAGCAACGTCCGGGTGGTGCTGTCCGGCGCGGGTGCGGCCGGCACGGCGATCCTCAAGCTGCTGCTCGCGGCCGGGCTCAAGGACGCGACCGTCGCCGACGTCGACGGCGTCATCCACCTGGAGCGCGACGGTCTGTCGCCGGAGCTGCGCTGGATCGCGGAGAACACCAACGCGGCCAAGTACAGCGGCGACCTCAAGGGCGCCCTCGCCGGGGCGGACGTGTTCATCGGCGTCTCCGCGCCGAACATCCTGACCGGCGCCGACGTCGCCACCATGAACGACGGCGCGATCGTGTTCGCGCTGGCCAACCCGACCCCCGAGATCGACCCGATCGAGGCCGGCGAGCACGCGGCCGTGATGGCAACCGGCCGCAGCGACTTCCCGAACCAGATCAACAACGTGCTGGTCTTCCCGGGCGTCTTCCGCGGCCTGCTCGACGCGCAGTCGTCGAAGGTCTCGATCGAGATGGAGCTGGCCGCCGCGAAGGCGCTGGCCGGTGTCGTCACCGACGAGGAGCTGAACGCGACCTACATCGTGCCGAGCGTCTTCCACCCGGAGGTGCACACGATGGTCGCGCACGCCGTCCGCGACGCGGCCGGTGGCAAGGCCCCGGCGGCGGAGCTGTTCCCGGACGACTCCCCGGCGCTGTGACTTCGTCGACAGTGGAGTCCGGCGAACGGACGAAAATCTGGTTCTGGCGGATCCTGTTCGTCGCGGCGGTCGCGCTCCAGTTGTACGGCGTCTACGCGCCGCGGGAGGCGGGACCGCACGTCGGCATCCCGCAGGTGGACAAGATCGCGCACTGCTTCCTGTTCGCCTCGGTCGCGTTCCTCGGGCTGAAGGTTCGGCTCCCGGCACGCTGGTTGCTGGCAGCCTTGGTGGCGAACGCGATCGTCAGCGAGTTCGTGCAGCACTACCTGCTGCCGCAGCGCGACGGCGACGTGTTCGACGCCCTCGCGGACCTGGCCGGGGTTGCCCTCGGGGCCTGGCTCGGGCTGCGCTGGTTCCGTCGTACGACATGATGGGGGTATGACGGCCTCGACCCTGACCGGTTCGCTGCTGGTGGCGACCCCGTTGCTCGACGAGCCGCCCTTCCGCCGGTCGGTGATCCTGCTGCTCGATCACGACGACGACGGCGCCCTGGGGGTGGTGGTGAACCGCGCCGCCGACCTGAGCGTCGACCGGGTGCTCCCGGGCTGGTCCACCACCGTGAACGAGCCCGGTGTGCTGTTCATGGGCGGCCCGGTCGGCACCGACAGCGCACTCGCCGTCGCAGAGGTGATCGAGTCCGCCGACCCGCCCGGCTGGCGGGAGTGCTTCGGTCGGATCGGGTTGATCGACCTGGACGTGCCGCCCGCGCTGCTCGAGGGCGCGATCCAGCGGATGCGGATCTTCGCCGGGTACGCCGGCTGGTCCAGCGGGCAGCTCGAGGGTGAGATCACCGAGGGCGCCTGGTACGTCGTCGAGTCCGAGCCCGACGACGTGTTCGGGCTGCACCCGGACACGCTGTGGCGCCGGGTGCTGCGCCGGCAGAACGATCAGATGGCGTATCTGGCGACGTACCCGGACGACCCCACGCTCAACTGACGGGCGAGCTCACTCGCCGTCGTCGCCGCCCTTGTCGTCACCGGGGTTGAGCGACTCCCAGATCTCCTTGCACTCCGGGCAGACCGGGAAACGCTGCGGGTCGCGGCTCGGGACCCACACCTTGCCGCAGAGCGCGACCACCGGCGTGCCCATCACCATCGCCTCGGTCAGCTTGTCCTTCGGCACGTAGTGCGAGAACCGCTCGTGATCGCCGGGCTCGGCCGGCGCAGGCTGGGTCCGCTCGTCGACAACCGTCTCGGCGCCCGGGGTCAGCTGAGTACTCATGCCCCCGAGTGTAGGCCGCCGCACCAGTCGATCCGGGAACTTTTTCCACAGAACGCTCGTACCTCGAGCGACGCGAGTCGGATCTGTCACCGAAGTCAGGTAACGTTCCTGCACGGCCGACAGTCGACTAACGGGGGAGTATGCCGTCCGTGGATTCGAGCCTGCCAACGGGACCAGCCGTTCTCCCGCCGGCGTATCCGGACCGTGCCGCCTGGGGCACCGCCAGCAAGCTGCGGGCCTGGCAGGCGGAGGCGCTGAAGCTCTATCTCGACAGCCAGCCGCGGGACTTCCTCGCGGTGGCGACGCCGGGCGCCGGTAAGACCACCTTCGCGCTGACCGTGGCCGCCGAGCTGCTGCACCGGCGGCTGATCGAGCGGATCACGGTGGTGACGCCGACCGAGCACCTCAAGGTGCAGTGGGCCGACGCGGCCGACAAGGCCGGGATCGCGATCGACCCCGCGTTCGCCGGGCGGCGGGGCAAGACCAACAAGGACTTCACCGGCGTCGCTGTCACGTACGCCGGGGTCGCGGTCAACCCGCTGGCCTTCCGGGTCCGGACCGAGCGGTTCAAGACGCTGGTGATCCTCGACGAGGTGCACCACGGCGGCGACGCGCTGAGCTGGGGTGAAGGCGTCCGCGAGGCGTTCGAGCCCGCGGCCCGCCGCCTCTGTCTGACCGGTACGCCGTTCCGCAGCGACGACAACCCGATTCCGTTCGTGACGTACGAGCACGGGCATGACGGAGTGGCGCGGAGCAAGGCCGACTACACCTACGGGTACGGGCACGCGCTGCAGGATCACGTCGTACGACCGGTCATCTTCATGTCGTACTCCGGTGAGATGCGGTGGCGGACGAAGGCCGGTGACGAGATCGCGGCGCGGCTGGGTGAGCCGTTGACGAAGGACCTCACCGCGCAGGCGCTGCGGACGGCGCTGGACCCGGCCGGTGAGTGGATGCCGGCGGTGCTCGCGGCGGCGGACAAACGGCTGACCGAGGTACGGCGGCATATGCCGGACGCCGGGGCGTTGGTGATCTCGGGTGATCAGAACACGGCTCGGGCGTACGCGAAGACGATTCGTGAGCTGACCGGCGAGGCGCCGACCGTCGTACTGTCCGACGAGAAGGCGGCCAGCAAGAAGATCGCGAAGTTCTCCGAGGGGGACTCGCGGTGGATGGTTGCGGTCCGGATGGTGTCCGAGGGTGTGGACGTGCCGCGGTTGGCGGTCGGGGTGTACGCGACGCCGACGTCGACGCCGCTGTTCTTCGCACAGGCGGTCGGGCGGTTCGTGCGGGCCCGGAAGCGGGGCGAGACGGCGTCGGTGTTCGTGCCGTCGGTGACGCGATTGCTGAGCTTCGCCGCCGAGATGGAGGTCGAGCGGGATCACGTGCTTGGGCGGAAGAACTCCAACGAGGACGGTGACATCTTCGCGCTCGAGGACGATCTGCTCGCGAAGGCGAACCAGGCCGAGGGCGCGAGCGATGAGCTCGAGGCGAAGTTCGAGGCGCTCGGGTCGGATGCGAGCTTCGACCGGGTCGTGTTCGACGGTGGTGACTACGGGACGGGTGGGGACCAGGCCTCGGACGAGGAGCTGGACTTCCTCGGTCTGCCGGGGTTGCTGGAGCCTGATCAGGTCCGGGAGTTGTTGCAGAAGCGGCAGGCGAAGTCGGTGGCGGCGCAGAAGAAGGGCTCCAGGCGATCGTCCGACGAACGCGAGGACCCGACGCCGACCGAGCTGGCGACGCACGAGCAGGTCTCCCTGCTCCGCCGCGAACTCAACGGCCTGGTAGCCGCCTGGCACCACCGCACCGGCCAGCCCCACGGCGTGATCCACAACGACCTCCGCCGCAAACTGGGCGGCCCCGCCGCAGCCCACGCCTCCTCCCTCCAACTCAAAGAACGCATAGACCTCCTACGCCACTGGGCCACCCAACGCCAAGCCTGACAACCACAAAGCACTAAACCCAACACCCCACACCCGCCTTCGCGCACCTCGACGCAACTGCCCTGCACTTCCTGTTGGTGCGGTGCGTCCTTCTCCTCCCTAAACCCACCGGGTTCTGTTGAGGAGGTGAGGAGGGGTGGGTGTTTTTGGGTTGTGAGGTGTTGACCGGGGGCGGAGCGTGCTGCAACATTCGACTACCTGTGCTGCAAGAAATCGTCAAAGTCGTGCAATTTCTGTAGAGCGGGTCACCTCCCACCGCCCATCTCGGAGGACTTCTCGTGGATCGTTGGAAGAAAGTTCGACCGCTGCTGTTGGTGCTGGCTGTGTTGGCAGTCGGCCTTTTGCCTGGTCACGCGACCGCGGCCACCACCGCTAATCTCGCCAAGACTCTGTCCGTCAGTAGCTCGATCGGGCCGTATCCAGGCAGCAACGCCGGTGACGGCAACCCGAACACCTACTGGGAGAGCAACAACAACGCGTTCCCGCAATGGATCCAGGCCGATCTCGGCGCCGCCACCGACGTCAACCAGGTCACGCTCAAACTCCCCGCAGGCTGGGGCACCCGCAGCCAGACCCTCATGGTCCAGGCCAGCACCAACGGCTCCACCTTCAGCACGATCGTCGGCAGTACGGCGTACTCGTTCAGCGGATCCAACACCGTCACGATCAACTTCACCGCCACCTCGGCGCGCTACGTCCGGCTGTCGTTCACCGCGAACACCGGCTGGCCGGCCGCTCAACTCTCGGAGTTCGACCTGGCCGGACCTGGTGGCGGGCCGATCGAACCTCCGACCGGCACCAACCTGGCCACCGGCAAGCCGATCGAGGCCTCCAGCGCCGTACAGAATTTCGTCGCCGCCAACGCCAACGACGGTGACATCGGCACCTACTGGGAGTCGAACGGCTTCCCCTCCACCCTGACCGTCAAGCTCAGCGCCAACGCCACCCTGAGCTCACTGGTCGTCAAGCTCAACCCCGACCCGATCTGGGGCCCACGAACCCAGAGCATCCAGGTCCTCGGCCGTGAGCAGTCCGCGACCACCTTCACCTCACTCGTGGCCCGAACCGACTACCAGTTCAATGCCTCGAGCAACCAGAACTCGATCACGATCCCGGTCACCGGCCAGTACGCCGATATCCGCCTGCAGTTCTTCACCAACACCGGCGCACCCGGCGGTCAGGTCGCCGACTTCCAGGTCTTCGGTACGGCGGCACCAAACCCGGATCTCGTCGTCACCGCGGTCAACTGGACCCCGGCCAACCCGACCGAAACCACGCCGATCACTCTCCAGGCCACCGTCAAGAACAACGGCACCGCGGCCGCACCGGCCAGCAGCCTGAACTTCCTCCTCAGCGGCAGCACCGCCGGCACCGCCTCCGTCGGAGCTCTCGCCGCCGGCGCCTCCACCACCGTCACTGCGAACGCCGGAACCCGTGCCCAAGGCAACTACACCGTTGCCGCGGTAGCCGATCCCACCAACGCCGTCGTCGAACAGGACGACACCAACAACACCCTCCAATCGCCCACCCAGCTGACCGTCGGACAGGCCGCCGGTCCCGACCTGCAGATCACCAACATCACCTCCACCCCGGCCAACCCGGCCCCCGGCACCCAGGTCTCCTTCACCGTCGCCGTCAACAACCGCGGTACGACGGCCTCCACCGCCAGCGTCACCCGGCTGACCGTCGGCGGCACCACCCTGAACACTAACACCGCAGCGATCGCAGCCGGTGCGACCACGAACGTCGCGATGACCGGCACCTGGACGGCCACCAACGGCGGCGCCACCCTGACCGCAACCGCCGACGCGACCAACACAGTTGCCGAGACCAACGAGTCCAACAACACGCTGGCCCGGTCGATCGTGGTCGGCCGCGGCGCCGCCGTCCCGTACACGTCGTACGAGGCGGAAGCCGCCAACTACAACGGAACCCTGCTCACGGCCGATGCCCTGCGCACCTTCGGTCACACGAACTTCGCGACCGAGTCGTCCGGCCGGCAGTCGGTCCGGCTGAACTCGACCGGCCAGTTCGTCGAGTTCACCTCGACCGTCCCGACCAACTCGATCGTCGTCCGCAACTCGATCCCCGACGCGGCGAACGGTCAGGGGCTCGAGGCAACGATCAGCCTGTACGTCGACGGCACCTTCAAGCAGAAGCTCACCCTGAGCTCGCACAACAGCTGGCTCTACGGCAACAGCGACGGACCTGAGGCACTCACCAACACCCCTGGCGGGGACGCACGCCGCCTGTTCGACGAGTCCCACGCACTGCTTGGTGAGTCCTACCCGTCCGGCACGAAGTTCAAGTTGCAGCGCGACTCCGGCGACTCGGCGTCGTTCTACATCATCGACATGGTCGACCTCGAGCAGGTCGCCCCGGCCCTGACCCAACCGGCCGGCTGTACGTCGATCACGCAGTACGGCGCGGTGCCGAACGACGGGCTCGACGACGCGGACGCGATCCAGCGGGCTGTGACCGACGACCAGAACGGCGTGATCAGCTGCGTCTGGATCCCGTCCGGTCAGTGGCGGCAGGAGAAGAAGATCCTCACCGACGACCCGCTGAACCGGGGTCAGTACAACCAGGTCGGGATCAGCAACACCACGATCCGCGGCGCGGGCATGTGGTACTCGCAGCTCTACTCGACCATCGAGCCGCAGAACGCCGGCGGCATCAACCATCCGCACGAAGGCAACTTCGGCTTCGACATCGACAAGAATGTGCAACTGTCCGACATCGCGATCTTCGGGTCCGGCCGGATCCGTGGTGGTGACGGGAACGCCGAAGGTGGCGTCGGGCTGAACGGCCGGTTCGGTACCGGGACGAAGATCAGCAACGTCTGGATCGAGCACGCGAACGTCGGCGTCTGGGTCGGCCGCGACTACGACAACATCCAGGAGTTGTGGGGCCCGGCCGACGGACTCGAGTTCAGTGGGATGCGGATCCGCGACACCTACGCCGACGGGATCAACTTCACCAACGGCACCCGCAACTCGAAGGTGTTCAACTCGTCCTTCCGGACCACCGGCGACGACGCGCTGGCGGTCTGGGCGAACAAGTATGTCAAGGATCAGTCGGTCGACATCGGCCACGACAACGCGTTCACCAACAACACCGTCCAGCTGCCGTGGCGGGCGAACGGCATCGCGATCTACGGCGGTTACGGCAACAAGATCGAGAACAACCTGATCTACGACACGATGAACTACCCCGGCATCATGCTGGCGACCGACCACGACCCGTTGCCGTTCTCGGGTACGACGACGATCGCCAACAACGCGCTCTACCGGTGCGGCGGGGCGTTCTGGAACGAGGACCAGGAGTTCGGCGCGATCACCCTGTTCCCGTCGAACCTGCCGATCCCAGGTGTCACGATCCGCGACACCGAGATCTACGACTCGACCTACGACGGGATCCAGTTCAAGACCGGTGGTGGTGAGATGCCGAACGTTGCCCTCACCAACATCCGGATCGACAAGTCGAACAACGGCTCCGGCATCCTCGCGATGGGCGGCGCCCGCGGCAACGCCAACCTGACCAACGTCGTGGTCACCAACTCCCGCGACGGCGACATCGTCAAGGAACCCGGCTCGTCCTTCACCTTCACCGGGCAATAGCCCCGCCCCGGTGAATCCGAGGCCCCGCACCCGTCCCGAGATGCGGGGCCTCAGCCCTGGGTCAACTGCTGGGTGCCGATGACGTCGAGGAGGCGAAGGGCCTGGTCGGACGGGGATCCGGGCTCGGCCGTGTAGAGCACGACCCGCTGATCGCGCTCCGGGATCACCAGCACTTCGCAGATCACGTCGACCCGGCCGACCTCGGGATGGAAGATCGTCTGGCACAGGGACTCCTGCCGGCCCACCTCGTGCAGCGCCCAGATCGCGGCGAACTCCGCGCTGCCGTCGATCAGGTCGGCCACCAACCGCGCGATGGCTGGATCGTCCGGGTACGTGCTGGTCGCGGCCCGCAGGTCGGCCGCCGCCTCGCGGGCGAACTCCAGGGTCGCGTCCTCGCCGAACAGTTCCGTCTGCCGATCGGTCAGGAACCGCAGCCGCAGCAAGTTCCGATCCCGCGGCGCCAACCCGGAGAAGTCCGCGATCAACGCCGCGGCCAACGGGTTCCAGGCGAGTACGTCGTACTTCGCGTCCAGTACCAGCCCTGGTACGTCGAGACGCGCAAGCATCCGCAGTACGCCGGTACGCACCTCGGCCGGTGGACCCGGTGGCGGACCGGGTTGCTCGCCGGCCAGCCGGAACAGGTGATCGCGCTCGGCATCAGACAGCCGGAGCGCCCGGGCGAGCCCGGTCAGCACCGGCCGGGACGGATGCGGACCACGGCCCTGCTCGAGCCGGGTGTAGTAGTCGGTCGACATCGTCGCGAGACTCGCGACCTCCTCCCGGCGCAGGCCCGGCGTACGGCGTCGCAGTCCGGCGGGCAGCCCGACGTCCGACGGTTGCAACGCCTCCCGCCGTACCCGCAAGAACTCCGCCAACTGGTCCCGGTCCATGGTCCCAGGATCCCAGCCCGGTCCAGCGGCAACCAGGGACTCCCGGTCCCAGGCTCAGCTCGCTCTGCCTCGCCTCGCTCATGCCCTCGAGTCTGGACGCATGAACACGGACAAGATCGCGCTCGTCACGGGCGCCAACAAAGGTATTGGCAAGGAGATCGCACGGCAGCTCGGCCAGGCCGGCTTCACCGTGCTGGTGGGTTCGCGGGACCTGGCCCGGGGTGAGCTCGCCGTCAAGGAGTTGCTTGCCGACGGCCTCGATGCGGTCGGGATCCAGCTGGAAGTGACCGACGAGAAGTCGGTGCGAACCGCCGCCGCGCAGGTCGAGAGCACCTACGGTCGGCTCGACGTCCTGGTCAACAATGCGGCAATCATCCCCACCGGCGATGATGCGGCGTCACGGATCGAGACCGGCGTACTGCGATCAGCCTTCGAGACGAACGTGATCGGGCTGGTCGGGGTGACGCAGGCGTTGCTCCCGCTGCTGCGCAAGGCCGACCGGGCGCGGATCGTGAACCTGTCGACCTCGCTCGCGTCGTTCGCGCAGGTCGGGGATCCGGAGTCGCGGATGTCGACTGTACTGACGCTCGGCTACAACTCGTCGAAGGCGGCCGTGAACATGGTCACGGTGATGCTGGCCAACGAGCTGCGCGAAACAGGCATCCTGGTCAACGCCGCCGACCCCGGGAACTGCGCCACCGACATGGGTGGCTGGGACGCGGCGCGGACGCCGGCCGAGGGTGCCGCCGTCGCGGTGCGGCTGGCGACCCTCGGAGAAGACGGCCCGACCGGCGAGGTGTACGCCGAGGAGGGCCGCCTGCCCTGGTGAGCTCTAAACGATCGCGCCCGACCAGGCCAGCGCCTGCTTGAGCAGCTGGCCCCGGCCACCTTCGAGGTCCGCCAGCAGGCTCGGCTGCAGGGCCTCGGCCGGCGTCAGCCAGGTCAGCTCGAGGGCGTCCTGGCGCGGGTTGCACTCGCCGGTGACCGGTACGACGTACACCAGCGCGACCGCGTGCTGACGGGGGTCGTGCAGCGGCGAGACGCCCGGGAACGGGAGGTATTCGGCGACGGTCGCCGGCACCGGGCTGAGCGGCAGCCGCGGGAACGCGGCCGGGCCGAGGTCCTTCTCGATGTTGCGCTGCAGGGCCTCGCGGATCGACTCGCCGTGCAGGACCCGGCCGGACACCAGGGTCCGGGTGATCTCGCCGGTCGCGGCCGAGGTCCGCAGCAGCACTCCGATGTGCTCGATCTGGCCCTGGGTGTCGACGCGAGCCGGCACGGCCTCGACGTACAGGATCGGAACCCGCGAGCGGGTCTCGGCGAGCGCGAACTCCGACAGCCAGCCGGGGTTCGGGTCAGGCGTACGAACAGACGTCATGAACACATCTTTGCCTACCCGCTGTAGTCCTTGCGGCGGCGGGCCGCTCTACGGTCTGAAAGCGGACCGGTACTGGGAGGGGCTCAGGCCGAACGTGGAGCGGAAGCGGCGGGTGGCGTGGCTGGGATCGTGCCACCCGACCATCGCCCCGACGGTCGCGACCGGCAACTCCGTCTCGATCAGCAGACCCGCCGCCCGCTCAGCACGGAGGCGGTTCAGATACGCCATCGGTGAGATCCCCGCGGTCTTCCCGAACAGCCGGACCATGTACCCGGGCGCCAGGTTCACCCGCGCGGCGAGCCGGTCCAGGGTCCACGGCTCGTCGATGCTTGCCTCCAGCAATCGCATCGCATGCTGTACGGCGGGATGCGTCCGATCCTGCGCTCCGCCGCCAGGCACCAGCGCGCCGGACAGCAACCCGAAGACGTCCGCCCCGAGATAGGCGTTGCGCACCACCAGCCCGGCACAGTCGGTGTACCCGTGCCACTCACCCGGCCGCAGCACGACGACCGAATCCGGCTGCAGCGCGACCTCGCCGGCCGCCGAGACATGGGTGCCGCGACCGGCGACGACGACCGCGATCTCGAAGAACGCGTGACTGTGCGGCGCGACATCGGCCACCAGTTCGAGCCGCTCACCGGCCACCGGCAGGCGTTGATCGGGGAAGACCTCACTGCTCAGCACGTTGTGCACTCGAGCCTCCACAGGTCAAGAACAGTCAAGTCCTGGTCAACCACTGCCTGTCACTCGGCGCTCCCAGGCCGCAGGCTGGAAGTACTTCCCGTCAACGGACTTCGAGGAGCCCTCCGATGACCACGACCGACCCTACGGCACCCGCCGTACTGGATGAAGAGACCATTTCCGCCTACCGCCGGGACGGGGTGGTGCGGATCCGGAACATCATCGGCGCGGACGAGGCGGCCCGGTTCCGCGACGCCGCCGTCGAGGAGAGTGCCGCGGCGGCCGACTACTCGAAGGGGTCGCCGATCTTCAAGCAGCACGTCAACGTCTGGCGGGACAACGCGGTACTGCGCGAGCTCACGCTGGACCCGCGGTTGGCGGCCGCCGCGACCGCGCTGGCCGGGGTGCCACTGCGGATCTGGCACGACCAACTGCTGATCAAGCCGCCGCACAACGGGGCGGCGACCGAGTTCCACCAGGATGCGCCGTACTGGCCGCACGGTGGGTCGCGGCACTCGCTGTCCGCCTGGGTGGCGCTGGTCGACGTACCGGTGGAGCGCGGGTGCATGACCTTCATCCCCGGCTCGCAGGATCACCAGAACCTGCGCAGCCAGGACCTGGCCGACCGTGACGACATGTTCCGGGCCGCGCCCGACCTGCGTTGGGAGGAGCGGCTGACGATCCCGCTGCGGGCCGGCGACTGCACCTTCCACAACGCCTACCTGGCGCACTCCGCGACGCCGAACCTGACCGACGACCCGCGGATCGCGCACGTAGCGATCTACGTCGACGCCGAGGCCACGTACACCGGTGCCGGCCACGTGGTCACCGACGGCGTCGGCCTTACCGTCGGCGAACGGCTCGACCACGAGCTTTTCCCGACTGTTTAATTTTTCACGGCGTGACATAAGTTGTCAGCGTGCCTCTGCTGACTGACATCCGCCCGCTGAAGGAGTCGCCGGATTTCCGCCGGTTGTGGGTCGGGTCGACGGTCTCGCAGCTCGGGACGCAGATGACCGCGGTGACGGTGTCGATCCAGGTGTACGCGCTGACGCACTCGACGTTCGCGGTCGGGGCGGTCGGGCTGTGCGCACTGGTGCCGCTGGTCATCTTCGGCCTGTACGGCGGAGCGATGGCCGACGCGATCGACCGGCGGATGCTCGCCCTCGTCTCGTCGGCCGGCCTCTGGCTGCTCTCGATGATCCTGGTGCTGCAGTCGCAGCTGGGCTGGGGCCAGGTGTGGATCCTGTACGCCGTCGTCGCCTGTCAGTCGGCGTGTTTCGCCGTGAACGGCCCGGCCCGGTCCGCGATCATCCCGCGGTTGATCCGGCCCGAGCTGCTGCCGGCCGCGAACACGCTCAGCCAGGCCGCGTTCAACCTGGGCTTCACCGTCGGGCCGTTGCTCGGTGCGGCGGTGATCGCCTGGCACGGGTTCGCGGCGGCGTACCTGGTCGACGTGATCACTTTCACCGCGGCGCTCTACGCATTGTTCCGGCTCCCGGCCGTGCCGCCGACCGGTCTGGTCCGGCGGGCCGGGCTGCGGTCGGTGCTCGAAGGGTTCACGTTCCTCCGGGCAGCACCGGCGTTGTTGGCGACCTTCCTGGCGGACATCTTCGCGATGGTGTTCGCGCAGCCCCGCGCGCTGTTCCCGGCTGTCGCGGGCGCGTTCTTCGCGGGCGGCGTCCGTACCGTCGGTCTGCTCCAGGCGGCACCGGCGATCGGCGCGCTGATCGGCGTGGTGTTCTCCGGCTGGGTCAGCCGGGTCCGTCGGCAAGGCGTGGCGATCGTGGTCGCGATCACGGTCTATGCCACGGCGGTCGGGCTGTTCGGGTTGGCCCGGACGATCTGGCTGGGCGTCGCGCTGCTCGCCTTGTCGGGGGCGGCCGACATGGTGAGTTCGGCGTACCGCAACACCGTGCTGCAGTCCGCCGCTCCGGACGCCATGCGCGGGCGGCTGCAGGGCGTGTTCACCGTGGTCGTGGCCGGCGGGCCGCGCCTCGGCGACTTCGTCGTGGGTACGTCGGCCTCCCTCACGACCCCGACGATCGCGCTGATCGGCGGTGCGACCGCCTGCATCGTCGGGCTGCTGATCCTGCTGGCCCGGAACCGGCCGTTCCGCGTCTACGACTCGCAGACCCGCGCGCTCAGCTGATCAGACCCGCGCGGCTGATCAGACCCGCGCGCTCGGCTGATCAGCCTCCGGTCACCAGCTTCTTCACGACGGTCGGCCAGGAGTCCGCGTCCGGATGGATCTCGGTCATCGGCTTGTCGTCGAGCGTGACGATCTTGCGGTCGCCGATCGGCTTCTTCAGCTTGACCGCGGTGAGCGAGGTGTTGCTCTCCTGCGGGCACGGCGCGTCGCTGTCGACGTAGATCTTGATCTCGTCGTCCTTCTCGTTCACCTTCAGGTCGAAGTTGCAGCTCAGGCCCGTCCCGACCAGGATGTCCGCGTCGTAGCCGGGGGAGTTCTGGATCCACTTCAGGTACTTCGGTTTCTTCTTCTTCACCAGCTGGTAGTGCTCCAGCGGCTGCTGCTTGTCCGAGAAGGACTCGCCGCCGCCGTCCCCGAAGAAGCTGCCGTAGATCATGTCGACGCAGGGATCGTCGGAATCCTGCGAGTGCGGAAGGGCGCCCCACGCCGTCGAGGCGATCCAGCAGCCGTTCGCCTCCCGGTTCAGCGACACGTTGAAGCCGATCAGTGCGAGGGCCCCGACCACCATGGCGATGGCGAGCATCCGCCGCGACTTGACCTGCTGCGGGCCGAGTACACCGGCCGCTCGCTGGGCCTCCGACGGCTCCGCTGCACCGGCCGCAGCACCGCCCCCTGTGCCGCCCCCTGCGCCGGCCGCTGTACTGGCCGCTGCACCGGTCGCCGGGGTCGCCTGCTGCTCCTCCGGGTGCTGGCGGAACAGCGCCAGGATCGTGCTCGTCCACTGCGGATTGATCCAGGTCGGAATGGCATAGACCAGGATGAGCACGACGATCACGGCGATGGCGGGCAGGAGCGACCAGTAATTTCGCACGGCAGCAAGATACGGGGCCATCGGGCCGCGCCCGAAAAACGGATACGCTTCGAAGGTGCCAGCAGAGACCTCCCAGACGCTCGACCGGGGACTCACCGTCCTCGAGTTGCTGGCCGACGCCCCCGACGGCCTGTCCATCACCGAGTTGGCGGCCGCGCTGGGGGTCAGCCGGACGGTTGTCTACCGCCTGGTCAACACCCTCGAGCTGCACCGATTGGTGCGTCGCGACAGCGAGGGGCGGGCGCGGTTGGGGCTGGCCGTCCTGCACTACAGCCGCCGGGTCCAGCCCACACTCCGTGATGCCGCCCTGCCGGTGCTGCGATCACTCGCGGAGGACACCGGCGCGACCGCTCATCTGACCGTGGCCGACGGCGACGAGGCGCTCGCGATCGCGGTGATCGAGCCGAGCTGGACCGATTTCCACGTCTCGTACCGGATGGGATCCCGGCACGCTCTCGACCAGGGAGCCGCCGGAAAGGCGATCCTGGCCGGCCGTCGCAAGCCCGATCCGGCCGGTCGCCCGTTCGTCGTCACTTCCGGCGAGCTGCAGGCCGGTGCCCAGGGCGTGTCGTCACCGGTTCTCGGCGTACCAGGTGTCGAGGCCTCGATCGGCGTGGTTGTCCTCGGCAAACTCGACCGCGATTTCGTCGGCCCCCGGGTCGCCCGGGCCGCAGTAGAAGTAGCCAAGCGCCTCGCCTGATCCGAGGCTCTAGTCCGAGGTCGCGGCCTCGACCAACGGAAGCACCCGATGGGGGATCTGTTCCGCCAGGGCGATCACCGTGGATGCTCTCTGGATGCCCCGAACGATGACGACCTGATCGATCACGCGCTGGAGGTCGGCGTTCGAGCGCGCCACGATCCGGCACCACAGGTCCTCGGCGCCGGTGATGGTGTGGACCTCGAGCACCTCCGGGATCCGGGCCAGCGCCTCCGCGACCGTCGTATGACCTGAGCCCTGCTCGATCTGCAGCGTCGCGAACGCGGTGACCGGGTACCCGATCGCGGTCGTGTCGATGTCCGGACCCCACCCACGCACCACGCCGTCGCGCTGCAGCCGGTCCAGCCGCGCCTGCACGGTCCCGCGCGCAACGCCCAGCCGGCGCGACGCCTCGAGTACGCCGACCCGCGGCTCGGCCGCGAACAGCTTCAGGATCCGGGCATCCAGCGCGTCCACCGACATGGCATCTCTCCTGAGGTGGTCAGACTGACCAAATAGTCCAGCAGTGTGGCCAGCATACTGGTCAAGCTGTGCAGTGAAACTAGGAACTGTTGCGCAACCTGCGTCCTCACGACAGGGTTCGGTGCACGAACACGACCCGGGAGGATCACGATGACCAGCACCGACCTCACCCCAGCAGAGCTCGACGCCGATCTCGATCTCGACCAGCTGAAGCAGCTCGTCGGCCTGGTGCCGTACGACGAGAGCACCGACCCGTTCCCGGTCACAGCGATGGACGCGGTGGTCTTCGTGGTCGGCAACGCCACCCAGACCGCGAAGTACTACCAACTTGCCTTCGGCATGGATCTGGTCGCGTACTCCGGCCCGGAGACCGGCAGCAAGGACAGCAAGTCGTTCGTGCTCAAGGCCGGCTCGGCCCGCTTCGTGATCTCCGGTGGCGTCAGCCCCAAGAGCCCGTTGCTCGAACACCACCGCAAGCACGGTGACGGTGTCGCCGACATCGCGCTCGAGGTCCCGGACGTGGACAAGTGCATCGAGCACGCCCGCAAGGTCGGCGCCGTCGTACTGGAGGAGCCGAACGACGTCACGGACGAGCACGGCACGATCCGCCGGGCCGCGATCGCGGCGTACGGCGACACCCGGCACACGCTGATCGACCGGAGCAAGTACGACGGCCCGTACCTGCCCGGGTTCATCACCGCAACCACCCAGGTGACGCGGCCGGAGGGACACCCGAAGCGGCTGTTCCAGGCCGTCGACCACGTCGTCGGCAACGTCGAGCTCGGCAAGATGGACGAGTGGGTCACCTTCTACAACAAGGTGATGGGCTTCGTGAACATGGCGGAGTTCATCGGCGACGACATCGCCACCGACTACTCCGCGCTGATGAGCAAGGTCGTGGCCAACGGCAACCACCGGGTCAAGTTCCCGCTGAACGAGCCGGCCATCGCGAAGAAGAAGTCGCAGATTGACGAGTTCTTGGAGTTCTACGACGGCGCCGGCGCCCAGCACATCGCGCTCGCGACGAACGACATCCTGCGCACCGTCGACATCATGCGGGCCAACGGCGTGGAGTTCCTCAACACACCGGACTCGTACTACCAGGACCCCGAGCTGCGCGCCCGGATCGGTGAGGTACGGGTCCCGATCGAGGACCTGCAGTCCCGCGGCATCCTGGTCGACCGCGACGAGGACGGCTATCTGCTGCAGATCTTCACCGCGCCGATCGGTGATCGGCCCACGGTGTTCTACGAACTGATCGAGCGGCACGGTTCGCTCGGCTTCGGCAAGGGCAACTTCAAGGCGCTGTTCGAGGCGATCGAGCGCGAACAAGAGCGACGAGGCAACCTTTGAGAGCGGTTGGAACCTTCTGACCTTGCCGGAAGCAACTGGATACGGCGTGTCGCCGTCCGATTACCGGAATGACTGTTGAGGCAGGGGCTGTTCGCGTAGTGTGCCTTCCTGAGTGTGCGTCGGGGCGTACGCTCAGGAAGGGTTTGTCATGAAGACTCTGGGCATTCTGCTCAGCACTGCGGGCCTGGCCGGGGTGGGCGCGTTCGCTCTCACCGCGACGCCGGCCCTGGCCGCGAGTCCGAATCAGGCGACCGATGCGGTCGCTGCCTGTTCGGGCGCGCGCTCCATCGCGTCGGCACCGATGCTGCGCGACTACAGACCACCCAGTTGGGGCACTGTCCGGCTGGTCCGGGACAACTGCTCGCAGTACTGGGCCGAGATCACGATGGCATCGCCGCTGGTCGCCAACGCCAAGGCCAACGGCTTCGTGGTGCAGTACGGCGGCGCCAACGCCGGCCGGGTGCTCAGCTGTGACAGCAGCGGCGGCAACGGCTCGGTGATCCAGGGCCAGCGCACCTGTCGCACGCCCAAGGTCAAGGGCGGCAGCGGGATCACCTTCGCCGCCATCGGCCGGGAGTACCACAACTACGGCGGCGGCTACGAGGAGATCTCCGAGAACGCCACCAGACGCACCCGCTGATCCCTGCCGGGCCGCCCACCCGGCGGGGGGATGTGTGGGGTGATTTCCGGAAGCGGACACCCTTACTCGCGCGTCACGTCGGGGGCAGCTACTAGGCTCGCAGTATGAGTGAGGTTGTCGAGCGGCTACGGGCAGCGTTGCCTCCCGAGGCACTGGTGACGGATCCGGACCGGATGGAGAGTTACCGGTACGACCGGGCGATGTTCTGCCCGGCCGGGATGCCGCTTGCCGTCGTTCTGGCCCGTGAGACGGCGCACGTGCAGGCGGCGGTGCGGATCGCGAGCGAGGCCGGCGTACCGATCGTGCCGCAGGGCGCCCGGTCCGGCCTGTCCGGAGCGGCCAACGCGCTGGACGGCTGCATCGTGATCTCGCTGGAGAAGATGGACCGGATCCTGGCCATCGAGCCGGTCGACCGGTACGTCGTGACCCAGCCCGGCGTGTACAACGCCGTCCTCTCCCGCGCGGTCGCCGAGCAGGGGCTGTTCTACCCGCCGGACCCGTCCAGCTGGGAGTTCTGCTCGATCGGCGGCAACCTGTCCACCAACTCCGGCGGCCTGTGCTGCGTGAAGTACGGCGTGACCACGGACTACGTGCTGGGCCTGGAGGTCGTCCTCGCGGACGGCCGGGTGCTGCGGACCGGCCGGAAGACCGTCAAGGGTGTCGCCGGGTACGACCTGGCCAAGCTGATCGTGGGCAGCGAGGGGACGCTCGGCATCATCACCGAGGCGACCCTGGCGCTGCGCCCGGCGGCGGCCAAGCCCCGCACGATGGCGGCGCTGTTCGCCGACGGTGTCGAGGCGGGCGGCGCGATCCTGGAGATCATCCGCAGCGGCGTCTCGCTCAGCCTGCTGGAGATCATGGACCGGACCACGATCCAGGCGGTCAACAAGTACAAGCGGATGGACCTCCCGGAGGAGGCCGGCGCGATGCTGATCGCCCAGTCCGACGCCGGCGGCGAGGCGGGTGCGGCAGACGTCGCCACCGTCGCCAAGCTCTGCCGGGACAACGGCGCGCTGGAGTGCATCGAGGCCGAGGACGACGCCGAGGGCGAGCTGCTGCTCGAGGGCCGCCGGGTCGCGCTGACCGCGCTCGAGCAACTCGGTACGACGATGATCGACGACGTCGCCGTACCGCGGTCCCGGCTGGCCGAGTTCATCGGGCGCCTCGAGCAGTTGTCGGCGGAGCTGGACATCACGATCGGCGTCCTCGGGCACGCCGGCGACGGGAACATGCACCCGACGGTGGTCTTCGACCAGACCGACCCGGCCCAGGCGGAGCGCGCCCAGATGGCGTTCGAGCAGGTGATGGCGATCGGGCTGGAGCTCGGTGGCACGATCACCGGTGAGCACGGTGTCGGCGTACTGAAGCGGACCTGGCTGGTCGAGGAGATCGGACCGGTCGCGATCGACGTCCACCGGGCGATCAAGACCGCCCTGGACCCGAAGAACATCCTCAATCCGGGCAAGATCGTCGCGGACTGAGGGTTGTGACCCAACCGCAACGGAACTGCCGAGGCCATTCGACGTTCGTGGCCGCCGGCTGTGACGTCCGGCCAGCACTATGGAAGGTAGTTGTCTGAATCTCCGGGGGAACGATGAGGCTGGGTAGGAGGCGTCCTATGCGCATGCGGCATGCGAGGCGTCGCCTGGTCGCTGCGGTCGCAACTTTCGCCGCGCTGGCCGTCCTGTCCGCCTGCGGCAACGGCGGCGGACTCCGGGTCGAGGGGGCCGAGGCGCCTCCGAGCAGCCCGACGCCGTCGACCGTGATGGGCACCAACGGCTTCAAGCCGAAGCCCGAACAGACCCCGCAGCCGGCCGTGAATCTGGCCCAGGTCAGGCTCAAACTGCTCGCCGACTCGCACCTTCCGCCGCAGGCACGCAGAGTGCTCGTGAATTGCACGGTGATTTCGCGTTGCCTGAGCAGGGGTACGACCGTTGATGTTATGCACAGCGGTTCACCTCAACAGATCGTCCTGATCCACACCCTGGAGAAGTTCGTCTTCGGCTTCTTCCTGATCGCCGTCACGCCCTCGGGCGTACCGCGGCCGATCTGGAACCTGAAGGTCGATCAGCCGACCGTGAACGCCAGCCCGCAGGGAGACCTCGTGGTCGAGTCGAAGATCTTCACGATCGACGACCCGGTCTGTTGCCCCTCCGGCCGGCGGGTCGAGGTCTACCGTTGGAATGGTCGGCAGATGACCAAGGTGAGCTCGACGGACCAATAAGGGAGACTGAAGTTCGGTGGTACCGGAAGAACCGGCAGCGCGCATTCTCATGGTCGAGGACGACGCGGTGATCCGTGAGGCGACCCAGTTGACCCTCGAGCGGCACGGCTACGACGTGACCACGGCCGAGGACGGCCTGGAAGCGATCGAGCGATTCGAGAAGATCCATCCCGACGTCGTGATGCTCGACATCATGCTGCCCGGATTGGACGGGATCTCGGTCTGTCGCCGGATCCGGGAGACCAGCACGGTTCCAGTCGTGATGGTGTCCGCGCGTGGTGACGCGCTCGACGTCGTACTCGGGCTGGAAGCGGGCGCGGACGACTATGTGACCAAACCGTTCGACACGCAGGTCCTGGTGGCCCGGTTGCGGGCGGTGATGCGGCGCGCGGTCTCCGATCCGGAGCGCCCGGCACCGGCGGCCGGCTCCGGCGTGGAGTCGTTCGGCGATCTGGAGCTGGACCGGGAGGCACTGGAGGTGCGGCGTGGTGGCACGACCGTGCAGCTGACGCCGACCGAGCTCAAGCTGCTGATCGAGTTCGCCAACAATCCTGGTGTGGTGCTGAGCCGGTCGACCCTGCTCCAGCGGGTCTGGGACTACGAGTGGGGCGGCGACGGCCGGCTCGTCGACGTCCACCTGCAACGCCTGCGCACCAAGATCGGTGCCGACCGCATCGAAACCGTCCGGGGATTCGGCTACAAGCTGAGGGCTTAGATGGTAGCCACCTACTGACTTCCGGACGGAGGACATGACATGGGCCTCCGCGGCAAGATAGGTCTGATCTTCCTGCTGGTCTCCTCGCTGGCGATTCTCGTGCTCTGCGTGGCGGTCTACACGCAGGCGCAGTCGGCCCGGCTGGATCGGACGCGCAGTTTCGCGGACGAGCGGATCCGGCTGGCGGCGCAGAGCTACGACACCAACACCGTGGCTGTGTTCGGTGCCAAACTGGACGATCCTGATCTTCCACCGCAGTTGCGCGACGCTGTGATGGAAGGGAAGCGGGCCACCTTCAAGACCGGATCGCCGCACTCGAAGATGTGGGCGGCGGTCGCGGTCAAGGACGGCCAGATCCTCTCGATCGACCAGGACTACGAGACCAGCGACGACTCGATCAAGGCGCTGCGGCAGGCGCTGATCCTGGGCGGCTCCGGCACGGTCGCGCTGGTCGCCCTGGTCAGCGTGATCCTGGCCGGCAGCCTGTCCAAGCGGATCGTCGCGGTCGCGGGCACCGCGCGCCGGATCGCCGCCGGCGATCTGGACGCATCCGCGGCCGAAACCGTCGGCAAGGGCAAGGACGAGGTCCAGTCGCTCGCCACCGCGCTGGACACGATGGCCAGTTCGCTGCGCGGACAGCTGGAGGCCGAACGGCGCTTCACAGCCGACGTCGCCCACGACCTGCGTACACCGGTCACCGGGCTGACCACCGCCGCTGAGCTGCTCCCACCCGGACGTCCGAGCGAGCTGGTCCGGGACCGGGCCAAGGTCCTGCGGCGGCTCGTCGAGGACCTGCTCGAGATTGCCCGGTTCGACTCAGGTGTCGAGCAGGCCGACCTCGAGCTGGTCGGGCTGGGCGCGTTCGTCGGATCGGCGGTCGGCCGGCTGCGGATGCAGCAGTCCCTCGCACCGGACAGCGTGGTCGTGCATCAGGTCGGACGGGACGTCACGGTGTCGACCGACTCGCGCCGGATCGAGCGGATCCTGGCCAACCTGATCGTCAACGGGTTGCGGCACGGCCGGCCGCCGGTCGAGGTCACGGTCACCGGCCGGACCGTCGAGGTAGTTGACCACGGCAACGGCTATCCGGAGGAATTGATTGCCGAGGGCCCGCGTCGGTTCCGGTCCGGGATGGCCGAGCGTGGTGTCGGCCACGGTCTCGGCCTGACCATCGCGGCCGGTCACGCCAAGGTGCTCGGCGCCGAATTGACCTTCGGGGCAGCTCCTGGCGGCGGTGCACTGGCCCGGTTGGTCCTGCCGGCGGAACCTGAGACGGAGTCGTAACACAACATTTCGCGCCGCCATGGCGTCTCCTCTTGCGTCGGGCTCACCAAGGAAAGCCCAATAAAACGAGGGGAAATCACCATCATGCGTTCTCTGTTCGTACGTCGTTCGGCCGCTGTCGTCGCGGGTGTCGCACTGGCTGCCGGTGGTCTGGGTATCGCCGGAGCCCTGCAGGCCGACGCGGCCGGTACGCACGTCACCGCGGCCACCACGACGGTGGCGGCGAAGTCGGTCACGATCAAGTCGGACAAGGCCACCGCGAAGGCGTGGAGCAAGGTCTCGTTCACCGGCAGGACCACCGGCATCGCGAAGAACACCGTCGTCCAGGTGCAGCGCTTCGAGAACGGCAAGTGGGTGAACTTCCCGGTCACCACCAAGGTGACCAGCAAGGCCACCTACTCGGTGTGGGTGCAGAGCGGTCGCGTCGGCGTGAACAAGTTCCGCGTCGTCTCCGCGAAGACGGCCAGCGCCACGGTGAACGTCACCATCACCAAGTGAATGCTGAACGGCGCCACTCCCCAAGGGGCGGGGAGTGGCGCCGTTTGCCGTCTAGTGCGTGCCGTAGACGTTGAGTTCCGCCGCCGATCCGAAGACGGCGCCGTTGAGCGAGCTGGTGCCGACGAACTTCACGAACCGGCCGGACTTCGCGGTGAAGTTCACCCGCTGGGCCGCGATCGAGTTCGGGAACTCACCGGTCGCGACCGGCGTACCCCAGGTCTGGCCGTCCGTGCTGACGTAGAGCTCGTAGCCCTTGAACATCCCGTTCGTCCCGCTCTGCCGGGGCAGGTAGCTGAAGCCGTCCACCTGGTACGTCGACCCGAGGTCGAGCGTCATGTGGTGCGGATAGGTCGCCGGCGTCGGCACCTCCGACCACGCGGAATGCCAGATGGTACTGGGGTTTCCGTCCAGTGCCTCCGTCGCCGCACCACCGGTGCCGACGTCTTCACTGCTCACGTCCGCGACGGTGATCCGGGACTGCGGCACGATCCCTGGCGGTAGCACGGTGGCCTCCGCGCTGATCGTTGCCCGGCCACCCGTTGCCGTCAGCACGTACTTGCCTTCAGGTGTCCCGGCCGGCGGAGTGACGTCCCACTTGGTCGTCGCGGTGGCGCCGGGGGCAACTGTTGCATGCGTCGCCGGCGTAGTTGCCGCGACTGTCCAACCCTCCGGCGCGGTCAAACCCAGCGTGATGTTGTTCGCGGCAATGACGTCATTGTTGGTGAAGGTGGTGGTGACGGTGTTCGCCTCTCCGGAGACGAGACCGGTCAGGCCGGACACCGCGACCGACGTACAGTCGGCCGGGTCAGACGTCGTACCGAGGTCTGTGACGGCGAAGTTGTCCATGATGAAGTCGGTCTGGTCGCCGCCGTCGGACAGTTTGCGGAGGCCGACCCAGTAGTCGCCGCCGCAGCCGGCCACGAACTCCTGGTTGAAGGTCGCCTTCGTGCGCTGCTCACCGATCGGTGTGGACTTCACCTCGACCGAGTCGGGGCGGTCGACACCCTGGACCCAGGCGTACTGCCCGGCCCGGCCGCTGGCGTAGTCGAAGCTGACCTTGTACTTGTGTCCCGGCTTGAAGTTCACCGTCTGCGGCACGGTCCGGTAGACGAGACCCGCGTTCTCCTCGTGGGACTTGAGCGACCACTCGCCGTCGAGTACGTCGTCGACGAGCTTGCCGTTCCAACCGGCCTGCGTGTACGGCGCATGCTTGCGAGCCAGCACCGTCCGTGGGTCGGTGACTCCGCCGGCATCGCCCTTCACAAAGGGACCCCAGCCTTGGTCCACGTTCTCGAAGTCGTCGATCAGACCGGCCGCGGCCCGCTTAGTCTCGACCACGCGGACGTCGTCGGTCCGGACCTTCGCAGCTCCGGCTGCCGCGCCGATGCTGAGGTCGGCGCTGTTGCCCTTGGCAGTGAAGAGAACCCGGACGCGTTGGTAGTTGGCGCCCTGTTTGTCGTCAGAGGCAACCATGTTCTCCGCGGTCGACCTTGTGATGGTGTTGCTGACGCCGTCCACGGTGATTGAGGTTGAACGGGACTTGCCCGGTTCGATCTCGATCCACGCCGAGGCGCTGTAGGTGCGGCCGCGGGTGAGGCCGGTGATGCGCTGGCGCAGAGGCTTTGTACCGAGGGACGCGACGTGCTGGCCGTTCTCGAGGGTGTCGATGGTGGCGCCGCCGGTTCCGTTCCAGGCGGAGAGGTTGCCGGCGTTGAAGCCGGGGTCCTTGAGGTGTGTGCCGTCACCCCAATCGGCGGTCCGGGCCTTCGGAGCAGCTACCGGATAGAGGACGTACGGCTTTCCCGCAACCGCGTCGAGCGTGATGCTGCCGTGGTGAGCCCGGACGGTGGTGGGTTTGGCCCGGCCCGTGTCCGACAGTTGGTAGGCGGTGAACGTGTTCACGCCCGCGAAGGCTGCGGGCAACTGCCAGGTGGTGCGACCGCCGGCCGGGTTGTAGTGGTAGAGCTTCTTGTTGTCGTCCCAGGGCAACAGGTACTTGTCGCCGTCGAGCACCTTGGCGGCGCCGACGTACACGGTCCGTTTGCCGTTCTCGAGGGTGCCGCGGACGCCGCCGGTGAAGGCGATGTCGTTGCTGTTCCAGTCGGTGATCTTCTGCTGCTGCAGGAACTTGGCCGGCAGATTGCGCTGCCAGATGTTGGTGTAGAACGCGTTCCAGTCGGTCTCGCCGGTCCAGCCCTCGAACTCGACGATCGCGGACTGACCGAGGATCGGGTCGCTGTTCCAGACGTCCTTCTCGTGGTTGCGGACGAACCGGATGATCTGGGAGTTCAGGCCCTTGTTGGTCGCGCCGCCGTAGTCGAGGTCGTTGGCCCAGTGCGACCACAGCGACGTCCGTTCGTGCCGATCGGCCCACTCGGTCGCGATCTGCCAGCCCTGACCGGCGAGCTGCCGGGTCAGGCCGTCGGCGAGCCAGCCGGACTGGTAGTACACGTCGATGTACAGCTCCTGCAGGTTCTTGTCGGTCTCGTCGCGGAGCTGCTGGAACCGCTTCACGATGTTGCCGGAGGCAAGGTCAGGGCGCTGCTTGATGTAGTAGCTCTGGTTGAGCCAGTTCCAGCCCTTGGCGGTCTTGTCGACGAGGTCCTCGCTGAAAGCGTTCGCCTCCGGGTAGGACTCGGTCGCGTTCACGTGCACACCGAAGGCGGCGTTCCAGGCCTTGCCCTTCTTCAGCAGGGTGTTGAGGTCGGTGAGACCGCCGGCGCGAGTGTTGTAGTTGCCGCCGTAGTCCGGATGCGCCGAGTCGTGGCCCTCCGCGCCGTACCCCTTCAGGATCGCCATCTGGCCGAGGCCGTCGGTGGCGAGCGAGATCCGCTTCACGTCGTCGAGCGTCCGCAGGAACGGATGCGTGGCCTGGCTGGCGAAGTTGAACGGGATGTGCGTGATCACCCGGTCCTTGACCTGATCGCCGCCCTGCGGCTCGGTCATGATCGAACGGAACGCGATCGCGCCGTCCTCCCAGTCGACGGTCTTGTCCTTGTTCGCGTCCGGGGTCACCACGACCTTTGCCCAGGGCAAGGGCTCGGTGTACGGCGAGGTGTCGGCGCGGTAGGTCCATTGGCCGCTCCAGACCCCGACGCGGGTACTGCCGTCGGAGGCCTTACGAGCCTGGTGCCAGAACCGGGCGCCGTCGTCGACGGACTGGCCGGCCGGCTTGTCGTACGTCGAGTTCGTCTCGATGCCGGCGGCGAGACCGCTGGTGTTGACGAACGCGTACGCCGCTCCCGTCGCGGACGGCTCGGCCGCGGTCGCTGCGGTGACGGGCGTGATCTTGTCCGCGGTCCGGGTGGAGTCGGGGTCGAGCGTGGTGAAGGCGGTGGTCGCACCGGCGTTCGTGCTCGCGACCGAGACGAGGTCGTGGTTCGGGATGTCGATCGTGTGCACCCGGGTGGCCTCGGTGTCGCGAACCGCGTCGATCGCGAAGGTCGTCACCCGGCCGGTCACGCTCAGGCTCGCGTCCAGCTCGACACCAGGCAGGGCGTCGAAGGCCAGCTTGTACGTCGCTCGCCCGCCGCGGACCGTGGGTGGGTCGGAGAGGTGCGCGGTGCGGGCCACTCCGTCGATGGTGACGGTCGAGATCGCGTCCGGTTGACCACCGAGGGCCTGGCCTGAGGCGTTGTCGACGTACGTGATCACCCGTGGGAAGTCGGCTCCCACGGTGACCGTCAGCTCGCGCGACCGCAACGTCAGGTCGCCGGCGGCGTGCGCGCCGGTAGGCACGCTCAGGACCCCGGCAACCAGCGTCACAGCCAGTACTCCACACCCCACTGAACGTTTCATGCGGAGAAAGTTCGCACGTAACAGACGTTAGGTCAAGAGAAACGAACAGTTATGAACAGTTTTAGCCAGGAATGATCGTCCCGGTTACTTCGCCGAGGCCCAGGCGGGTGCCTGTGGGGGTGGTGGCCCAGGCGGTGATCGTGACTGTGTCGCCGTCTTCGAGGAAGGTGTGTTCTTTGTCGTCGACGATCAGGGGCTCGCGGCCGCCCCAGCTGAGTTCGATGAAGGAGCCGCGCTGGTTCTTCTCCGCGCCGCTGACCGTGCCGGACGCGTAGAGGTCGCCGGTGCGGACGGAGGCGCCGTTGATGGTCGTGTGGGCGAGCATCTGCGCGGGGGACCAGTAGATGTCGCGGTACGGCGGACTGCTCACGAGGTGACCGTTGAGGTAGACCTCGAACGTGATGTCGTAGTTGACCAACTGCGAGCCGGCCAGATACGGCAGCACCGGCGGATCCTGCTCCGGAAGCGGCACCGCGCTCGCCGCCAGTGCGTCCAGCGAGACGACCCACGGCGAGATCGAGGTCGCGAAGGACTTGCCGAGGAACGGGCCCAGCGGGACGTACTCCCAAGCCTGCAGATCCCGGGCAGACCAGTCGTTCACCAGCACGACCCCATAGACGTGCTCCTCGAAAGCATCGACGGGGATCGGTTTCCCCAACTGTGACGGCGTACCGACCACGTACCCGAGCTCGACCTCGATGTCGAGCCGCTGCGACGGCCCGAACGTCGGCGCGGCCGCGTCCGGCGCCTTGCGCTGACCCGACGGCCGGACGATGTCGGTGCCGCTGGCAACGATCGTGCCGGCCCGGCCGTGGTAGCCGACCGGGAGGTGTTTCCAGTTCGGCAGCAGGGGTTCGGAGTCCGGGCGGAACAGCCGGCCGAGGTTCGTCGCGTGCTGCTCGGAGGCGTAGAAGTCGACGTAGTCGCCGACCTCGAACGGCAGTTGCATCGTCACCGCGGACTGCGGGATCAGATGCGGCTCGACCGTGTCGCGATCATTCTCATTGCGAACGAGTTCGAGCAGCCAGTTACGCGTCGCACGCCAGGCCGGCCGCCCGAGCGCGAGGAACGCGTTCAGCGTCGGCTCGGCGAACAGTTGCGCGCCGTCCAGCATCTGCGCGGACGCGAGCGGCGCGAGATCGATGACCTGGTCGCCGATCGCGGCCCCTACCCGCGGCTCCTCGTCCCCGTGCCGGAACACGCCGAGCGGCAGGTTCTCCGGCCCGAACGGCGAGTCGGCCGGGATGTCGATCCAGCTCACAGGTCCCCCAGCAGGTTCAGAGTGTTCAGGTCCTGACGCGGCTCATCGATGCTGCACGACCCGAAGGAGGTGAACCACCGCCGCACACCAGCAGCCCGCTCCTCGGTCAACTCACGCGCCCGCCCGGCCAGCTCGAGAGCGTCACGCCAAGCCAGCACTTGCGTCAGCTCGTCCCGAGAGGCGCCGTCCAACGATGCCCGGGTAGCCATCAGCACATTGAGGAACCCGTGATGCTCGAACCCGGTGTCGCTCGCGGTATGCCGAACCGCGTTGTGCAACCCGGCCGTGCACTTGAAGGCGACCTCGTAATCGAGGCATTGGGTGATGAAGGCCGCGACCTGGTCCTCGGACGGGAACAAGCTTGCGTCCGCGCCGCCCGTCCGCAGCTTGGCCGCGTACCCGGCGTCGGCGACCACGCCGAGCGCGCGCTCCCACGCGCCGTCCAGGCCGATCTCGACGTACGCCGTCTCGTCGTCGAGGCAGTCGTCGCACGCACGGACCACCCGCATCGCGTTCCGGGACAGGTCCTCCTCGTCGCGGAGCCGGACCTCGATCGCCGCCACGGTGAGCCACTTGGAGCGGTCGCCGTACTTGATCACCGGCTCGATCCCACCGGCGCCGCCGGAGATCACCACGGTGACGCGCAGCGGTTCGGAGCCGGTGCGTTCGGCCTCCGCGGCGACCTTCATCAGGTCCTCGTCGGTGCAGACGAACGGCCCGACGAGATCGGCGTACCCGGACTCCAGATGGGCGCGGTGCGCGGCGACCGCGGCGGGCAGCGGCAGGTTTCCGGGTGGGAAGGTCGCGGCGTCGTCGACCAGGTGCCGGAACAGGGCAGGGACGGTTGACATGAGTCTGAGCCTAACGGATGCTTTCGGTAAGCGGACGCATGCGTTCGATTAACGTACACCCTGGAGTCTTTCTGATGGCGTTCTACCGGCAGGTCGGGGAAGTTCCGCCGAAGCGGCATACCCAGTTCCGCAAGCCTGATGGCGGGCTGTTCTACGAGGAACTGATGGGAGAGGAGGGGTTCTCGTCAGACTCCACGTTGCTGTACCACGCCGGCGTACCGTCCGCGATCGTCGACTCCCAGGTGTGGGGCCTGCCGGACCTTGCCACCGTCGCCAACCACCCACTCACGCCACGGCACCTGAAGCTGCACGACCTCTTCACCGACACCTCGAAGAGCAACGCCGTGGAGGACCGGCGGCTGATCCTCGGCAACGGTGACGTCCGGATCTCGTACGCCGTCGCCGAGCAACCCTCGCCGTACTACCGCAACGCCATCGGCGACGAGTGTGTGTACGTCGAGAAGGGCTCGGCGACCGTGGAGACGGTGTTCGGGGTGCTGAACGCGGTCGAGGGCGACTACGTGATCATCCCGCGGGCCACCACGCACCGATGGCTGCCCGGCCCGGACGGCGTGCACGCGTACTGCATCGAGGCGAACAGCCACATCGCGCCGCCCAAGCGGTACCTGTCCCGGTACGGGCAGTTCCTCGAGCACTCGCCGTACTGCGAACGGGACCTGCACTCGTCGGCCGAGCCGTTCATGGTCGAGGGCACGGACGTCGAGGTGCTGGTAAAGCACCGGGGGAGCGGGCCCGGCGGGATCGTCGGGTCGCGGATGACGTACGCGACGCACCCGTTCGACGTGGTCGGATGGGACGGCTGCCTGTACCCGTACACGTTCAACGTGAGCGACTTCGAGCCGATCACCGGGCGGATCCACCAGCCGCCGCCGGTGCACCAGGTCTTCGAGGGCTACAACTTCGTGGTGTGCAACTTCGTCCCGCGGAAGGTGGACTACCACCCGCTCTCGGTGCCGGTGCCGTACTACCACTCGAACGTCGACTCCGACGAGGTGATGTTCTACTGCGGCGGCGACTACGAGGCCCGGAAGGGATCCGGGATCGGGCTCGGCTCGATCTCGCTGCACCCGGGCGGGTACGCGCACGGTCCGCAGCCGTCGGCGATCGAGGCGTCGCTGGGCGCCGAGCGGTTCGAGGAGCTCGCGGTGATGGTCGACACGTTCCGCCCGCTGGAGCTGGGCGAGGGCGGTCAGGCGGTCGACGACGGTGTGTATGCCTGGACCTGGGCGGGTCGCCGGAAACCCTGAGTATGCGATTCTTAGCCGGTGAGTGAGGACGGGGAAGCCTTTGTCGTCGGTCTCGACCGGGAGACCGCGCTGCGCCGGCGTGAGGTGGTCCGCACGGTCGAGCGGCGCGGTGCCTGGGCGACCCTGGCGATCGGTGCCGTCGGCATCGTTGCCGCGATCTACGCGCTGGTCGCGTACCGCGGTTCGGGGATGTGGCCGTTCGCGCTGTTGTTGATCGTGGCAATGATTCCGCTCGTGCTCAGCACGTTGATGGCGCTGCGGCTGCAGGCCGAGCGACAGCAGTGGTACGCCGCCAACGAGCTCCAGCCGGTCGCGATGCGGATGACCCTCAAAGGGCTCGAGCTGGCCTGTGAGGGCGCGGCGTTCCCGGTGGTACTGCCCTGGGCAGCGGTCAAGGGGTTCCGGCAGGAGAAGCTGCTCGGGCAGTACGCGCTCGAGCTCGATCTGGCGCCGGGCGTCGGTGCCACCACGGCCGGGGTCCGCGGTCTGGACCAGCCGTCGGTCCGTGCGGTGGTGAAGCCGAATCCGCTGCTGCGGCCGACCGGACTGTTCCTGGTCAAGGCGCTGGACCAGCCGGTTCACGTCATCGACGAGGCGATGAAACACTTCTCCAACGGCGGTGCGGGAGTCCGCACCTGACCCCCTCCTGACCCTTTGCTGACCCTCGCGACCTGCCACGCTCGGGTCATGGACGAGAGCTTCGTGGTCGGTCTCAGGCGGGACGAGGTGCTGCGCCGTCGCGCGGCGGTACGGCGGGTCCGGATGATCGGCGGTTCGATCACGCTGGTGATGACCGCGGTCGGCTTCGGATTGTCGGTCGTTCTGATGATCATGCTCGGCGACTACTGGATGATCGGCCTGCCGATGGTGGCCGCGATGGTCATCCTGGCGTGGAGCGGGCTCCGCTCGGTCCGGCAGAGCGTCGCGCTCAAACGCTGGTACGACGCCGCCGAGTTGCCGCCGTACGCGATGCGGATGACGCCCGCGGCGCTGGAGCTCGGCGTTGAGGGCGCACCGGCTCCCGTGGTGCTGCCATGGCCGGCCGTGGTGGGGCTTCGGCAGCAGCGGCGGTTCGGTCAGCCCGTCCTCGAAGTCGTCCTGCAGCCTGGCGTCACGCCGTCCAGCCCGGGTGTGAGCGGCCTGGACCAGCCGGCCGCGCGCGCAACGCTCCAACCCAGCAAGCTGATCAAGACCGCCGGCTTCTACGGCGTCGCCTCACTCGACCAGCCCGTCGAGGCCATCGACCAAGCCCTCCGCCACTTCTCCAACGGACTGGCCGCGGTAGCCCGCTAACAGGGTAGGGACTGGTACGTGTAGCCCTGCTTGGTGAGTTTGGTCAGGGCGTGGTCGAGGGCCGCGACGGTCTGCGAGCGGTTGCCGCCGCCGTCGTGCATGAGGATGATCGCGCCGGGACGTGCGCCGGTGAGGATCGCGTGCTCGATCTTCGCGGCACCGGGCTTGGTCCAGTCCTCGGTGTCGACGTCCCAGAGCACCTGGCGCTGGTGGTACGCCGCCGCGGCCGCCTCGATCTTGGCGTTCGTGGCGCCGGTCGGCGGCCGGAGGCACTTCGACTTCACGCCCATCGTGATCTCCTGCCGCATCTTCGCGTCGGGCAGATGGGTCAGCGTCTTGTGGTCGTAGGTGTGGTTGCCGACGTGATGACCGGCGGCCCGTTCGAGCGTGAGCAGGTCGGGGAACTGCGCGACCTGGATGCCGAGCACGAAGAAGGTCGCCTGCGCGTTGTGCTTGCGCAGTACCTGCAGCACCTTCGGGGTCCACTCGGGCTGCGGGCCGTCGTCGAAGGTCAGGTAGAGAACCTTGCCGTGCGCGGTCAGGTTCCAGTCGTCCGGCGCCGTCGTACCGGTCGGGTGGATCGGGCGCGTCGATCGCACCGGCTTCTTCTTCGACCCGGACGGCGTGCCTTGTTTGTGCGTGATCGGCGAACCCAGCGACGCGCGCGCGGACGTGGTCTTGATCGCGGGCGCGGAAGTGGTGACGGAGTGGTCGGAGGGCGTGGCAGCTTGGGCGAGGACGGCACCGCAGAGCAGGGCGGCGACCAACGGCAGGAGCTTGCCGGGCGGCTTGGTCATGAGCGGCATCCTCTCGCGTCAGCAGGGCCATCCGGGCACCGGGGCCGGGCCGTGTCGCCCGTAGGGTGGGGCCTCAGCGCCGGAGACCCCGGCGAAGACGAACCGTGAGGCGGACGCATGACGGACAGCGGTGAGCGGACGACGATGACACGACGCACAGTGATCGGCGGCGCCGCGGCGCTGGCCGCGGCCGGCTTCGAGGCGGTGCCGGCGTACGCCGGTGGTGGGCACGGGCACGGTGACAAGACGGTCCGGCTGTCCGTGCTGGGCACGACCGACCTGCACGGCAACGTCTTCAACTGGGACTACTTCAAGAACACCGAGTACGACGACACCGCGCACAACGACATCGGCCTGGCCAAGATCTCCACCCTGGTCACCGCCGTCCGGAAGCGGATCGCCGCCGACCGGCACGCGCCACGCCCGCTGCTGCTGGACGCCGGCGACACCATCCAGGGCACTCCGCTGGCGTACTACTTCGCGAAGATCGAGCCCATCACCGGTGGTCACATCCACCCGATGGCCGCCGCGATGAACGTGATCGGGTACGACGCCGCCGCGCTCGGCAACCACGAGTTCAACTACGGGCTGGACATCCTGCGCAAGTTCCAGCGGCAGCTGCGGTTCCCCCTGCTCGGGGCCAACGCGCAGGACTGGACGACGGGTCTGCCCGCGTTCCCGCCGTACGTGCTGCAGCGGGTGCACGTGCCGGGCGAGAAGCCGATCACGGTCGGCATCCTCGGCCTGACCAACCCGGGGATCGCGATCTGGGACAAGGCGAACGTCGAGAACAAGCTGAAGTTCGGCGGCATCGTCGAGCTCGCGAAGATCTGGGTCCCGAAGGTCCGCAAGGCCGGTGCCGACGTGGTGATCGTGTCCGCTCACTCCGGGATGGACCTGTCCTCGTCGTACGGCGACGCGCTGCCGGTGCCCGAGAACGCGTCGGTCCTGATGGCCGAGACCGTGCCCGGCATCGACGCCGTACTAGTGGGGCATGCGCACCTCGAGATCCCTGAGCGCCTGGTGACGAACAAGACCACGGGCGAGCAGGTCGTACTGAGCGAGCCGTTGAAGTGGGGCATGCGGCTGTCGCTGATCGACCTGGACCTGCAGAAGGTCCGCGGCCGGTGGAAGGTGGTCGGCCGGCACAGCCAGGTGCTGAACGCGAACACGGTCGACGCCGACCCGCGCGTGGTCGCCGTACTGCAGAAGGACCACGACAAGGTCGTCGAGTACGTGAACGGGAAGATCGGCACCTCCAAGGAGGCGATGTCCGCGGCGACCGCGCCGTGGGAGGACACCGCCGCGCTGGACTTCGTCAACTTCGTCCAGGCCGACGCGGTCTCGAAGGCGCTCGTCGGTACGCCGCAGGCGTCGCTGCCCGTGCTGGCGATCGCGGCACCGTTCAACCGGGCTGCGGCGATCCCGGCCGGAGACGTGTCGGTCCGGGACGTGGCCGGGCTGTACATCTTCGACAACACGCTGCTCGCGGTGACGATGACCGGTACGCAGATCAAGGCCTACCTGGAGTTCTCCGCGCAGTACTTCAAGCAGATCACCGGCACCGGGCCGTTCCCGTCCGACCAGGTCACCAACGCGCCGACCCCGACCGCGCCGACCGGTACGCCGGACTACAACTACGACATCATGGGCGGCCTGACGAAGCCGTTGACCTACACGATCGACATCGCCAAGGCGGTGGGCTCGCGGATCACGGACCTTGCGTACGACGGGACCGTGGTGGCCGCCGACCAGGAGTTCGTGGTCGCGGTGAACAACTATCGCCAGTCCGGCGGCGGCAACTTCCCGCACGTGTCGACCGCGCCGGTCGTCTACAACCGCCAGGTCGAGATCCGCCAACTGATGATCGACTACGTCAGCACCACCGGCACCGTCGACCCAGCCACCTTCCACACCATCGACTGGTCCCTAACCTCGAACGGATCCCCAATCACCGTCACCGCCTGACCCGCCGGCGGGGAATTCTGGACTGAGCCTGTAAGAGCAGGTCGCGTCCGGACACAAAGCTGGTATGCGCATGGCCCGCTTCGAGGAGTTGTTCACCTCTCATCACGACGCCGTGCTGCGGTACGTCGTACGCCGCCTGGAGATCCGGGAGGACGCGGCCGATCTGGTGGCCGAGACCTTCCTGATCGCCTGGCGGCGGATGGACGACGTACCGCAGCACCAGGCGCTGCCGTGGCTGTACGGCGTCGCCCGGAAGGTGCTCGCCAACCACCGCCGGGGCGAGACGCGGCGGCACGGGCTCGCCGACAAGCTCCGGGACGACCTGCGGACGACGCCGGTGGAGTTCGAACCCACCGGCGAGCTGCAGCACGCCGCCGAGGTATTCCGGCAGCTCTCCGACGCTGACCGGGAGTTGCTCTCCCTGGTCGCATGGGAAGGTCTCGACACCGCCCAACTCGCAGCCGCTCTCGGCTGCTCGCGCAACGCCGCCATGGTCCGCCTGCACCGGGCCCGCCGCAGGTTGGAACGCCTGCTGAATCAGCCCAGTACCGGCCGGATGCCGGCCACCGTCCGAGGAGAACAATCATGAGCAAGCACAGCAGCATCGAGCTGCTCAGCCGGCTGGACCCGATTGCCACCGACGACCCCGGCGAGGCGGTCCAGGCCGACACCCGCAGCGACATGCTCACCCGGATCACGCAGACCCCACAGGCAGGTTCCAAAAGCACTGTCTCCAAAGGTCCCGCCTCCAAAGGTCCCGCCTCCAGAGGTTCCGCCTCCAAAAGCTCGGCCCGACGGCGGCGCTTGGTCCCCGTGCTCGTGGCAGCCACCGTTGTCGCTGCCGCGGCGATCACCGTCGTCGAACTGCCGGGCGACTCCCGGCAGGAGGCTCTCAGCCCGGCGTTGTCGTTCAGCCCGGAGGGGAACTTCCTGAGAGTCCGGATTGTCGACCCGTACGCCGACACCGCGCGCTACAACAAGGAGTTCAAGAAGCGGCATCTGAACATCACGCTGGAACTGATGCCCGGCTCGCCCTCGATCGTCGGTCAGAGTCCGGCAGCCGCGTTCGGGGACGGTTCGGCCAACATCGAGCAGAGTGACGATCCGCCCGGGTGCGCCGAAGCCGGAACCGTTCCGTGCGTACCGCAGTTCCTGGTCCCGAAGGACTACTCCGGCGAGGCCGGGCTGGTGATCGCCCGAGCCGCCCGTCCCGGTGAGGACATTCAGTTCGGCGGACCGATCGACGGCCGGGGCGAGGCCCTGAACGGCGTGAAGTACAAGAACCTGCAGGTCAGTCAGGTCCTGAAGATCCTCACCCAGCGCGGCTACACGGTTCCGGAGTACCGGCTCGCGGGCAACAACGCGACCGGGTCACCGAAGAAGGTGCCCGGCACCTACTTCGTCAAGGACGGTTTCCTCCACAAGGACAAGGAAGTCATCCTCTTCGTCTCACCCAAGCGCTAGGAGGCCCATTCGCAGAAGCCACAGTCGGCTGTGTCGGCGGCCAGGGGCCAGGCGGATTGTGGTTCCAGGGACCGGGCGATCTCCTCGGCTCTCGCGTCCTCTCCACGCTGCTTCTCGGCGTTGCCGTACGATCCGGCGCTCACGAAGGCCCACTGGCGATCGTCGGCGTGGACGAAGTACCAGGTCTGGCGGCCGCTCGCCTGCCACAGGTTCGGGCCGAGTTGCGTGCACCGCACGATCGGCGCCTCGGTCTTGTCGGTGAAGCCGGTGCACGGCTCCTGGTCGGCGGCGAGCGTGCGGACGGTGACGTTGACCCTGGCGAACCGCTCACCGGTCGGCAGGGGAGCGTCGAGTACGGCGTACTCGACGCCCGTGCTCGAGTAGCGAACGCTCGACGGGCTGGTGCCGTCCAGAGTGGACTGCAGTGGAGTGTCGACGATGGCCTCGATCTTCCGCTGCTCCGACCACACCGAGATCAGCTTGGACCCGACCGGGAAGGCGGCGAGCAGCACGACGCCGATCCCGACGAGGACTGTCGTGCGTGTGGGCTTGGCGGCGATGATGCCACCGACGAGCGCGAGGGCGGCCAAGAACAGCAGCAGCGTTGCCTGCTCGTACTTCCACACGGCGCCCGCGAGTGCGAGCAGCGACGCCGCGGCTCCGATTCCGAAGGCCAGTCCGACCCGCAGCCAGATTGCCAGCACCAGGACCGTGATCGCGGCGGCGGTGATGCCGGCGAGCAGGCCGTAGAACAAGCCGGCCAGGCCCGCCATGCACTCCTCGGCGTCGGGTGCGCACTCCTCCGACGCGAATTTCACCCCGATGATCGCGGCCACCACGGCCACGCCGAAGCCGTTGCCCAGTGCGCCGGCGACGGTGATGCCGAGCGCCGTTCCCCAGCTGAGCTCTCTCCGCGTTCGTCCCATGGCACGACGGTATGAGCTGGTCTGGGCCAGTCGCTTGGGGAGAACTACTCGGTTGAGGCCTTGACCGACGAAGAGGCTAAGTGATTTAGTCAGTTTGTGAGTTACTCAGCTGCGGAGCTGCCGCCCAGTTTGTCCGACCGGTTGACCGAGTCGATTCTCGGGATCATCCGGGACGGCGGCCTGGGTCCCGGTGACGCGATCCCGTCGGCTCGTGAGCTCGCGAAGCGGTTCGCGATCACCACGCCGACCGTGCGGGAGGCGCTGCGCAAGCTCGAGGCGACCGGCGCGGTCGAGTTCCGGCACGGCTCCGGGACGTACGTCGGCCCGACGATCAACAACGTCGTACTGGCGAACCCGCATCGACCCCCGATCACCAAACAGTCCGTGCTGCAGCTGATCAGCGCCCGCCTGGTGATCGAGCCGGCCATCGCCGCCCAGTCCGCCACCGCCCGGCAGCCGGCCAACCTGGAACGCCTCGAGGCTGCCGTCACCAACGCCCTGATCCCACCCGGCGGCCCGACCTTCGCGCTGAACTTCCACATCGAGCTGGCCGCCGCGTCCGGCAACCCCCTCCTGCAAGAGGTACTGGCGTCCCTGCTCAAGGTGCGAGTCCGTGAACAGCAACAGATCCGGGCCCTCTACGACAACCGCCGGCGAGACCACGAAGAGCACCAAGCGATCGTGGAGGCGGTGAAGGCGCAGGATGCGGAGCGAGCCGAGCGCCTGACCCGTGAGCACCTCGACAACATTCGCAACGCCGTACAGGCCGCGACCTTCCCGGAGCTGCCGTGAAGCTCGCCGAGATGACGACCGACCAGGCGCAGGAGGCCGTACGCCGTTCGCCGCTGGTGATCCTGCCCGTGGGCGCGCAGGAACAACACGGCGGTGGGATGGCGATGTCCACCGACACCGTCCGCGCAGTCGGTGTCTCCGAACGCGTCGCCGAGCGACTGGCCGGCCGGGCCGTCATCGCCCCGGTCGTCCCGTACGGCGTCTCGCCGCATCATCTCGCCTTCGCCGGGACCATGTCGTTGTCACCGGCAACCTTCATGAGCATCGTCCGGGACCTGATCGCCAGCCTGCAAAGCCATGGCTGGCAACGGTTCCTGGTGATCACCGGGCACGGTGGGAACAACGCGGCCCTGTCCGTGCTCGCGCAGGAGTACGTCCGCAGCGAGCTGCTGTTCGCCTGGACCCCGATCACGTCCGTGGTGTCGGACCTGATCACCGACGTCAGCGCAGTGCACGGTCACGCCGGTGAGGCGGAGACCGCGCAGATGCTCTATCTGGCTCCCGACCTGGTCCAGGCCGATCGCCTGGAGCCGGGGGCGACCACGCTCGACGAACTGAGCACACCGGCCCGGCTGTCCCGGCAGACGCGTGGACCGCGGCTGTCCGTCGGGTTCGACGAGTACCACAAGCGTGGCGTGCTGGGAGATCCCCGCCGTGCCACTGCCGAGGACGGCCGTCTCCTGGTCGAGACCGCCGCCGACCGGATAGCCGCCTTCGCCGACGAACTGCTGTCGGCCTGACCCCATCGCACCAAACTCACCGCACCAAACTCACCGCACCAAACTCACCGCACCAAACTCACCGCACCAAACTCACCGCACCAAACTCACCGCACGAGCTCGCTGGACCCCGCTCAGGGAGGTCCAGGCGTGAGCCTGCCCGCCCGCAGGCACTGCCCTAGGAGGCACCCCGATGAACCTCGCACGCCCGAAATCGCCCGCCCGCGTGGTCGCGGCGCTGCTGGTCGCGGCCGGCCTGGTGACCGCCGCCACCGCGTTGCCCTCGGCAACCGCTGCCGGACCGTCGAGCCGTTCAGCCGGATGTGGTCAGCCGGCCGTCGTGACCGGCGACTACACCGTGGTCAGTGGTGGCCTCACCCGGACCTATCGACTCCACGTCCCGGCGAAGTACAACGCCGGCAAGACCTATCCGCTCATCCTCACCTTCCACGGTCGCGGCAAGACCGGCGCCCAGACCGAGGCGTTCTCCGATCTCTCGAAACTCGACGCGATCGTTGCCTACCCCAACGGTGTGATCGGTGACGAGGACAAGCAGGCCTGGCAGGGTGCGCCGTACGCCGCCAAGGGTGTCGACGACGTGAAGTTCACCGCCGACCTGCTCGACCAGCTGGAGAGCAAGCTCTGCGTCGACACCAACGCGGTCTACGCGACCGGTAAGTCCAACGGCGCCGGCTTCACCGGCATCCTGGCCTGCCAGCTGGCGGACCGGTTCGCCGCGATCGCACCGGTCTCCGGCGCGTTCTACATCCAGGGCACGCACTGCGCGCCGAGCCGCCCGGTTCCGGTGCTCGACATCCACGGCACCGGCGACACCACCATTCCGTACGGCGGCGACGGTGAGCGCGACCTGCCGAGTGTCCAGACCTGGGTCCGTGACTGGTCGGTCCGGGACCACTGCGATCCCACGCCGAGGACCAGCCAGCTGGGAGACGACGTACTCACGTTCACCTACAAGGGCTGCAAGGCGGATGTCGTCCACGTCGCGGTCACGGATGGCGGGCACAGTTGGCCGGGATCCGACGCGTCGTCCGGTCCGGGCTACGTGACGCAGACCTTCGAGGCGCACGAGCTGATCGGTGCGTTCTTCAAGTCCCACAAGCTGAGGTCATGACATGAGTACGGCGACTGACACGAGGGAGCTGCCTCGCCTGGTCAGGGCGATGGCCGTCATCGAGCGGGCCGGCAACGCGTTGCCGCATCCGTTCTGGTTGTTCTGGATCCTGTCCGCGATCCTCGGCGTGGTGAGCGCGATCCTGGCCGGGTTCGACGCCTCGGTGATCTCGCCGAAGGACGGCAAGGAAGTCGCGGTGCAGAACCTGCTGTCCGGCGACGGACTGCAGATGGCGGTCTCCACGGCGATCTCGAACTTCGCCGAGTTCCCGCCGATGGCGACGATCGTGGTCGTGATCATGGGCGTCGCGCTCGCCGAACGGACCGGGTTCCTGCAGGCGCTGATGCGGGTGAGCGTGTCCCGGGTGCCGACCTCGATGGTGGTGTTCGCGGTCGCGTTCGCCGGGACCATGGCGCACGTCGCGTCGGCAGCGGCGTACATCATCCTGGTCCCGCTCGGCGGGCTCGCGTTCCGCGCGGTCGGCCGGTCGCCGATCCTCGGCATCGTGGTCGCCTATACCGCGATCGCCTCCGGGTACGACGCCAGTCCGATCCCGACCCCGAACGACGCGATCTTCGCGGGTATCACCGAGGCCGCCGCGAAGACCGTCGACCCGGCGGCCTCGGTGTCGCCGTTGTCGAACTGGTTCTTCAACATCGCCTCGTCCATCCTGCTGGCCCTCGTCATCACGTTGGTCACGCGCCTGGTGCTGAGCAAGCGTGACGACCTCGACGCGGATCCGGACGCACCTGGTGACGATCCGGACCAGCTGAAGGTGACTGTTGCCGAGCGCACCGGTCTGCGCCGGGCCGGCATCGTCTTCCTGATCGCCGCCGTGGCGATCGTCGCGATCCTCGTCCCGCACAACTCGCCACTCAGAGGCGAGAACGGAAGCATCGTCGAGTCGCCCTTCCTGGACGGCATCGCGATGGTCGTCGCCGTCCTGTTCGGCCTGGTCGGAATCACCTACGGCGTAACGGTGAAGGCGATCACGCGGGCGGCCGATGTGCCGAAGTTGATGGCCGAGGGCATCAAACAGATGGCGCCGGTGCTGGTGCTGTTCTTCGCGATCGCGCAGTTCCTCGCGTACTTCGACTGGAGCAACATCGGTGACCTGCTGTCGGCCGAGTCGGCGCGGGTCCTGGGTGATCTCGGTGCACCGAAGGTGGTCATCTTCCTCGGCATCCTGGTGCTGCTGACGCTGATCAACGTCCTGGTGACGAGTGGTTCGGCGATGTGGTCGCTGACCGCGCCGATCCTGGTGCCGATGATGTTGCTGCTGAGTGTGCCGGCCGAGACCACGCAGGCGTTGTTCCGGATCGCCGACTCGGGGTCGACGGCGATCACGCCGATGAGTCCGTACTTCGTGATGGCACTTGGGTTCCTGCAGCGATATCGCAAGGACGCCGGCGTCGGCACGTTGGCGTCGTACACGGTGCCGTTGGCGATCGCGATGACGGTCGCGTGGACGCTGCTGTTCCTGGCGTGGTGGGCGCTCGGGATACCTCTCGGTCCGGGAGCACCAGTGAGATAACGGCTCAGGTGACGTTGATGCCGGCCGCGCGGAGGTCGGTCAGTGCCTGCTCGGTGCTGCCCGGCGCGACTCCCGCGGTCAGCGTCGTCAGGACCGTCGTGCCGAAACCTGCCTCAGCGGCGTCGAGGGCGGTGGCGCGGACGCAGTAGTCGGTGGCGATCCCGCAGACGTCGACGTCCGTGACGCCCTTCTCCCGGAGCCAGTCGGCAAGTCCACGCCCGCCCTCGTGCGACTTGCCCTCGAAGCCGGAGTAGGCGGCGGCGTACTCGCCCTTGTCGAAGATCGCGTCGAACGGCTGCGGATCCAGGTTCGGGTGGAAGCTGACGCCGTCGGTGCCGGCGACGCAGTGCCGCGGCCAGGAGTGCACGAAGTCGGGTTCGGCGGAGAAGTGGTCACCCGGGTCGATGTGATGGTCCCGGGTGGCCACGACGTACTCGTACTGGCGGTCGACCGGTTCGGCCTCGTGCCACTTGTGCAGCAACTCCCCGATCCGGAACGCGACATTCGCCCCACCGCTGACCGCCAGGCTTCCGCCCTCGCAGAAGTCGTTCTGCACATCCACCACGATCAGTGCGCGGGCCATCGTGACGCTCCTTTGCCAGGTGTCTTAGGCCCACGGTACAAGCGTTTTCGCCCTCAGACCGCTATTGCGACCACCGGTGGGTCACCCGGCCAGCAGCTGCCCTCCGGTCACGCGCACGATCTCGCCCTGGATCGCGGTCGTCCGCGGTGAGGTGAGGAACAGGATGGTGTTCGCCAGCTCGTCGGCGTCGGGCAGCTTGCGGGCGCTGAAGCCTGCTGCGATCTGGTCGAGGGCCGGTTTGGGGATGACCCGGTGCTCGCCGTTCTCCAGGGTGATTCCGGGCATCACGATGTTGACCAGGACCCCGTCCGCGCCCAGATCGTGCTGCAGGGCGGTGACCAGTCCGTGCAGCCCGGCCTTGGCGGCGCCGTACGGCCAGGAACCCGGCAGCGGACGCACCGCGACATCGGTCGACAGCAGCACCAACCGCCCGTGCTCCGACCGCCGCAGCGCCGGAGCCACCTGCTGGACAAGGTGAAAGTTGCCCTCGAGGTTGCTGCGCAAGATGTCGGTCCACCAGTCCAGCGGCGCGTCCTCGACCTTCTCCGGCCGGCCGTGGAAGCCCAGGCTGCCCCAGTTCACCGCGTTCCCCACCACCGCGTCGAGCCCGCCCCACCGGTCGATCGTCGACGCCACCGCAGCGGCGATCGTGTCCGGCGCAGCCAGATCCATCGGTACGACGTACGCCGTACCCCCGGCCGCCTCGATCTCACCGGCGACCGTCTCGGCCGCGTCCTTGCGGGAGTTGTAGGTGATCGCGACCCGCGCGCCCTCCCGCCCGTACGCGATCGCGGTGGCCCGCCCGATCCCGGACGACCCGCCCGTCACCAGCACCGCCGCGTCCTTCAGCCCCAGCTCCATGAACCGCTCCTCGTGAAATAGTTAGTCGGCTAAGCAGAGAAGTTAGCCGACTAAGTATTTCCGGTCAACCCCCCGCTGTGCAGGAGTAGATGAGCAGACAGTTATCGTGTGCTGGCACACAGTCACTCGGGGGAGTTCATGAAGAAGGCACTTCTCGTAGTTGTCACTGCTGCGGCCGTGGTCGCGGCGGCGCTCGTACCGTCCGGTCGGCCGGTGGTGGCAGCGACGAACAAAGCCAAGTCCGCGCCGTCGGGCTTCGGCTCGGCCCTGTCCGCGGTCAAGCAGACGACGTGGCAGACGAACGCGAGTGTGAACGCCCTCGCGGTCGCCGGGAACACCGTGTTCGCCGGCGGGCTGTTCACCCGGGTCCGGCCGCCGGGTAACGCGGCCGGGGTGGGGGACGCGGCCCGGAAGTACTTCGCCGCCTTCAACCGGACCACCGGCGTACCGACCCGGTTCGCACCGCAGGTGAACGGGCCGGTCTGGAGTGTCGCGACCTCCGCGGACGGCAAGTGGGTGGTGATCGGCGGCGACTTCACCGTCGTGAACAACCAGCCCCGCGAGCGGATCGCGCTGCTCAGCGTTGCCACCGGCAAGCTTGTGGCCGGCTGGGACCCGGCGATCAACTTCCGCGTCGCGGCCCTGCGGATCTATGGCAACACCGTGTACGTCGGTGGTTCGTTCGGCCGCGTCGACAAGGTGACCCGCGACCGGCTCGCCGCTTTCTCCCTGAGCACCGGCGCCCTGCTGCCGTGGAACCCGGACGCGGACGACGACGTGCACGCGATCGACGTCTCGACCGACGGCAAGCGGGTGTTCGTCGGCGGCGGCTTCACCGAACTGAAGGGCGAGTACCACCACGCGCTGGCGATGGTGAACTCGACGACGGGTGACGCCTTCAAGATGCCGGCCGCGGCGGCGATCCCGGAGGAGACACAGGACTGCGACAGCCGGGTCAAGGACCTCGAGGTGCAGGGCAACAAGGTGTTCGTGGCCAACGCCGGCAGCGGCATCGGCTGCTACGACGGCGTACTCGCGGCCGACGTCACCACCGGGAAGTTGATCTGGCAGAACCACTGCCTGGGTGCGACCGAGGCGATCAAGGCGATCGGCAACTGGCTCTACAAGGGCTCCCACGCGCACGACTGCAGCGAGGACGGCGGCTTCCCGGACAAGACCGGGATGCACCACCTGCTGGTGGAGAGCACCGCCGACGGCAAACTCGGTCCCTGGTTCCCGAACACCGACGCGGGTGGCGAGACCCTGGTCGGTCCGCTGGCGTTCGCGTCCGGCGGGAACGATCTGTGGGCCGGTGGTGACTTCACCGAGGTGAACGGCGTACCGCAGGAAGGCCTGACCCGGTTCACCAACGCTCGGGGCGGGGCTCGGCCGGCTCTGCCCGCTGCACCGAAGGTCGCCAACAGCCGGGCGAACAAGGTGACGATCAGCTTCACCACGGTCCTCGACCTCGACAACACCGCGTTGACCTACACGCTGTACCGCGGCAAGACCAAGATCGGGAGCTGGTCGCGCTACTCCAACTCCTGGACGACGCCGACCACGATCACGACCACCGAGTCCGGGCTCAGCAGTCGTCAGACCCTCGCCTACCACGTCGAGGTCAGCGACGGCCGCAACGTCACCAAGGGCAAGGCCGCGACCGTCAGGGTTCGCTGAACCGGCCTCGGACGACGGGATGTCAGCCCTGAGTCCGATGAGGTGAAACGGCAGGTCGGTTAGGTTCGGGGGGTGAGCGACCACCTCCTGAGCCGGCGACAGTTGATCCTCGCCGACTGCGTGGCTGGGCTCGTGTACGGCGTACTGCTGGTGCTGAGCACGCCGAGCGATGTGGCCCGGTGGTCGGTGGCAGTGACCGCGGCTCTGGCGGTCTCGATCGCCGTACGGCGGCTCTGGCCGCGACCCGTATTTGCGGCGGCGCTGGCGATCTCCGTGGTGGCGTTGGCGCTCGATGTACTGCGGGATCCGTTGCTGGCGGCATCGTGTGCGCTCTATCTGGTTGCGCTGACGCGCGAATCGCGGCGGGCGGTGACCACGCGCAGACTGCTGTCGGCCGCGGCGGTCGTGGCTTCGGTCGTGCTGATGGTTTCGGTGGTCGGTGGGTCGCCGAATCTGCGCGGCGCGCTGATCATCTCGGGCGCGGCTGCGCTGTACGGCGCCTGGATGCTGGGGGTTGTCGTCCGCGATCGTCGCGCGGCCGCAGCACGGGCGGCGACGGCGTTGGCCGAGCAGGCGGTTGCGGCGGAGCGGTTGCGGATCGCGCGCGACCTGCACGACATCGTTGCCCACAGCATGGGGTTGATCGCGGTCAAGGCCGGTGTCGCCAACCACGTCCTGCGGGTGCGCCCGGAGGAGGTGTCCGATGCGCTGTCGGTGATCGAGTCGACGAGCCGGGACGCCCTGGTGGAGCTGCGACACATGCTGGGTCTCCTGCGTACGTCGAACGAGCCGGCCGACCTCGCGCCACCGGCCGGACTGGCCGCGCTACCCGACTTGGTCGCGCGGGTCGAGTCGACCGGGGTGCGGGTCGAGCTGGTCGTCGAGGTGACTCCGCTTCCGGAGGCGGTGGGCCTGACTGTTCACCGGATCGTGCAGGAGTGCCTGACCAACGTGACCAAGCACGCGCGCGCCCGGACCTGCCGGATCGCGGTCGTTGGCGATGCCCACGCCGTACAGGTCGAGGTGACCGACGACGGGGTTGGCGGGTCGTTTGCGGAAGGGCATGGGCTGATCGGGATCCGCGAGCGGGTGGGCATGTACGACGGGTCCTTCCAGGCCGGCCCACGGTCGGGTGGCGGGTTCGAGGTCGTCGTACGGCTGCCGTACCAACGGGTGGGCGTATGAGCGACATCCGGGTGCTGGTGGCGGACGACCAGGCGTTGTTGCGGGGGAGCTTCCGCGTCCTGATCGACTCGACGCCCGGGCTGACCACGGTCGGCGAGGCCGCGGACGGGATTGAGGCGGTCGAGATCGCGCGACGGGAGCAGCCGGACGTCGTCCTGATGGACATCCGGATGCCCCGGCTCGATGGGATCGGGGCGACCCGTCAGCTGTGTACGTCGCCCGAGACAGCCGGCGTACGGGTCCTGATCCTGACCATGTTCGATCTGGACGATTCCGTGTACGCCGCTCTGCGGGCCGGCGCGAGTGGTTTCCTGCTGAAGGATGTGCCGCCGACCGAGTTGCTGCAGGCAATCAAGGTGGTGGCGGCCGGTGATGGTCTGCTGGCTCCGTCGATCACGCGCCGGCTGATCTCCGAGTTCGCCCGGCTGGCCGAGCCCGGTCAGACGCCGCCGGCCGGGTTGGAGGTCCTGACGGACCGCGAGCGGGAGGTACTGTCGCTGATCGCCCGGGGGCTGTCCAACCAGGAGATCTGTGAACATCTCCGGGTCGGCAACGGCACGGTCAAGACCCATATCGGTCACCTGCTCGCCAAGCTGCACGCGCGTGACCGCGCGCAGCTGGTGATCGCCGCCTACGAGTCAAATCTCGTGCGGCCGCGGCGGCAGCCGGGGTAAGCTGCCAGCCGACCTTCGAGGAGTTGGGACATGCCCGGCAGATCTCGCACGCGCTGACTCACCTGTCACCGCGTGCTGCCTTCACTGAGCGGCACCGCGATTTCGCCTGCCCGCGCATCGTCATGCCGGGTGTCTCAAGGGACTTCCTCTCGTGCCGCTGTCTTCTTTTCGTACGCCCAAGCTCTGGGCGGATCGTGATTTCCTCCGACTCTGGATCGGTCAGACCGCCTCGCAATTGGCGTCCTTCGCCAGCCAGGTAACCCTGCCGCTCGTTGCGGTCACCGCACTCGGAGCAGGTGCCGCGCAACTCGGCGTACTGCGCGCCGTGCAGCAGGTGCCGATCCTGCTGTTCTCGTTGTTTGTCGGCGTACTCGTCGACCGCTGGCGGGCCCGCTCCGTGATGATGTACGCCGACCTGGGCCGGGCGGTCATGTTGGCCCTGGTGCCGATCGCCTGGATGCTCGGGATGCCGTTCCTGTACCTCGTGGCCTTCAACGTCGGCATGTTCACCGTCTGCTTCGACGTCGCGTACCAAGCATCCTTGCCGCGGCTGGTCGCGCGAGATCAGCTTGCTCAAGGCAACAGCATGCTGGAGACCACCCGGTCGGCCGCGCAGATCTGCGGTCCGGCGCTGGGCGGTGCGCTGGTCTCGGTACTCACCGCCCCGATCGCGGTGCTCGCGAGCGCCGTCATGTTCGCCGCGTCCAGTGTGTCGATCGGGCGCATCCGAGGTCTGCGGGGTGCGGTGTCCGCGTCATCGGGTGGCGTGCTGGGGCAGATCCGCGAGGGGTTGCGGATCGTGGTCCACGACGGTTCGCTGCGGGCGATCGCCGCGGGGACCTGCGCATATCAGTTCTCTTTCACGGCTTTGACCACCGTGCAGTTGTTGTTTCTGACCAGGGCACTGAATTTGCCGGCCGCCGTCGTTGGTCTGGTGCTGGCTGCCTTCGGTCCGGGCGTGCTGATCGGATCGCTGTTGTCCGCCTGGCTGCCCCGGCGATTCGGCTTCGGCCGGGTCGTCGTACTGGCTGCCCTGATCGCCGATCTCGTCATGCTGTGCACGGCGGCCGTCCACGGCTCCGGTCCCTGGACGGTCGCCGCACTGATCACGATCAACGTCCTGTACGGCGTCTTCAGCCAGACTGTCGACGTCGTCGTGACGGCAATCCGGCAAGCGATTACACCGCTCGAGGTCCAGGGGCGGGTCGTTGCCACGATCAACTTCCTCGGGCTCGGCCTGACCCCGTTCGGCGCACTGCTGGGCGGAGCGGCCGCGGCGACTCTCGGGATCCGGACGGCGCTCGTGATCGCCGTCCTCGGGCTGTTCCTGTCGCCGTTGGCGCTCAAGCTGTCCCCGCTCGGGCGCGGGAGAATGTGGGTGGCGACTACCCGGGAGGGGTGATTCGGTGGTTTGAACCGTGGGGAATTGCCTAGATCTAAATAAGGGTAAATGCCCCGGAATTCCCCATGGAATTGGTTCGGAGTGATGCTCTAATGACTGGCGCGGGGGGCCCACCGCATTCGGAGATTCCGCCCAGTTGAAAGGGATGCGTCATGGAGCAGAAGGTCGAGAACAAGCCGGAGCCGCGCAAGGTTCTGGTCCGCCGGCTGGAGAAGCTGGAGACCACCGCGATCATCGTCACCGACCCCGGCTGCCGCAACGAGGTCTGCGGCTAGTTGATCGCCCGGACCGGGGCGTGGAGTGATCCGCGCCCCGGTTCTGCTCCTGGGGAGATGCCATGGACAAGCCCCGGATCAAGGGGATCCACAAGCCGGTGCGGTTGACGCCGGCACTGGTGACGATCGGCGGACGGCAGCAGGGGATCGGCGCCGAGATCGACGACGAGGACGGCATGGTCTGGCGACTGCTCGCCCTGATGGACGGCAGCCGGACCCGCGCCGAGATCATCGCCGACCTGACCGCCGAGCGCCCCGACGTCACGCCCGAGGACGCCGAAGCCGCACTGCAGGCGATCATCGACGCCGGGTACGTCGAGGACGCGGCCGCACCACCACCGCCGAGCCTCAGCCCGGAAGAGCTCGACCGCTACGACCGGGCCCTCACCTACTACGCCTGGGTCGACCTCACCCCACGCACCTCCAGGTACGACGTGCAGGCGCACCTCAAGGCCAGCAAGGTCGTCGTACTCGGACTCGGCGGGACCGGGTCGGCGGTCGCCGCATCACTCGTCGCGGCCGGCGTCGGCGCCGTACATTGCGCTGACTTCGACGTGATCGAGGCCGGGAACCTCACCCGGCAACTCCTCTACACCGAGGACGATCTCGGCCGGCCGAAGATCCCGGTCGCGGTCGAGCGGTTGAGCCGGATCAACAAGCACACGATCGTCACCGGCGAAGAGATCAAGGTCGACTCCGCCGATGCCGTCGTACACCTGATGAATCAGGGCGACCTGCTGATGTTGTGCGCGGATCAGCCGATGCACACGATCCGCGAGTGGACCAACGAGGCCGCGCTCCGGACCGGTACGCCCTGGATGCTCGCGCAGTACGCCGGTCCGATGGCCGTCGTCGGCCTGTTCGTACCGGGGGAGACGTGCTGTCCCGACTGCCTGCCGAGCGTCCGCGACCGTCTGCGTGACCAGTACGGCGCTGAGCCCGAGGACCTGTTCCCGTTCACCGGGCACGCGGTGATCGCGCCGACCGCCAACCTGACCGGCCACCTCGCCGCCCTCGACGCGATCTATCACCTGACCGGCATCCCGACCACCACGCGCGGGGTGATGTTCCACCTGAGCCTCACCGACCTGACCTACCACTACGTCGTCCGTCCGACTCCCGGCACCACCTGCCCAACGTGCGGGTGGACATGAATCTCGCCCACGTGGTGATCCGGCAGGAGGCCGAGGGCGAGTACGTCGTCGGTGATCCGGCCAGTGGCAACTTCATCGTCGTACCCGAAGTGGGTGCGCGGCTGGTGGAGTTGTTCGCGGCCGGGCGCACGGTCGAGGAGGCGGCCGCGGACGTCGAGCGCGAGACCGGTGAGTCGATCGACGCGGCCGACTTCGCGCAGGTGCTGCTCGAGTCAGGGGTCGCGCGCGAGACCGAGGAGCAGCACCAATGGGCGATCTCCAAGGTCCCCACTTGGTTGGTCAAGCCGTTCTTCGGTCCGGTGGCGTGGACGGTTTATGCGGCTTGTCTGGTGGTCACGCTGGTGATGTTCGTGGTCGAGCCGTCGCTGCGGCCGACGTACGAGGACACCTTCGTGTTTCCGGACATCGTGCTGAGTCTGGTCGTGACCAACGTGGTCGTGATCCTGCTGACGTTCCTGCACGAGAGCTGGCACGCGTTCGCCGGCGCGGCTGTCGGCGTACCGTCCCGGCTACGACTCGAGCGGCGTGGGATCTTCCCGGTGCTCGAGACCGACCTGTCCGGCCTCTGGGCGCTCCCACCGGTACGGCGCTATGGGCCGTTCCTCGCCGGGATGGCGGTCGACAGCGTCGTGCTGTTCCTCGCGGTCGGACCGCGCTACGCCTGGTCGCGTGGCTGGATCGACCTGCCGCCGCTGCTGATCCGGATCCTCGCGATGGTCGTCCTCAGCCAGGTCGCCAAACTCGCGTTCCAGACGTTGGCCTATCTCCGCACGGACATGTATCTCGTGATGGCGACGGCGACCGGCTGCGGCAACCTGCACCAGGTCACCCGGCTATCACTCAAACGCCTGGTCCGGAGACTCACGCCGGACGAGGAGACGGTCTTGAGCACCGCGCACACCCAGGACCTGCGGGTCGCGCGCTGGTACCGGCTGCTGTACGTCGCCGGTCTGATCTGGATGATCTGGTTCGCCATCCACTTCATCGTCCCGAGCGCGAAGGTGACGTTCGGCTGGGCCTTCGGCGTACTCATCCAGGCCCCGGCGCTCAGCCTTTACTGGTGGGAAGGTTTCGCGCTGCTCGCCTTCACCTCGTTGAACGTGTTCCTGCCGCTCGGCGTCGCGATTCGCAACCGGAGAAGGGCAACGGCATGAGGAAGCGCTTCGGTCTGCTGGTCGGCATCGGTGTCACCGCGTTGAGTGTGCTGACGATGTCGAGTCTCGCGTTCGGCGTACTGCTCGGCCAGTTCGGAGACCGTGCCGCGTTGTCCTGCGACCAGGTCCCAGGTACGCCGGAACCCTTCGAAGGCAACCGTCATCTCGCCTACCAGGGCGCTCCGCACGACCCGTACCGCACCAACCCGCCCACCTCCGGACCACACTCACCCCGAGTCGTGATCCCCGGCATCTACCGCGCCCCGATCCCGGCCGAACTCCAGGTCCACATCCTCGAACACGGTCACGTCCTGCTCCAGTACGCCGACGACGTCACGCCGGCCGACATCGACAAGCTGGAACGCATCGGCCGCCGCTATCCACGCGACGTCGTGGTCGCGCCGTACCCGCAACTCGGCCATGGCATCGCCCTGACCGCCTGGCAACGGCTCCAGAAGCTTCCCTCCGTCGACGAACAAGCCGTCGAAACCTTCGCCACCAAAGTCCCCGGCCGCTACAACCACGGCTGGCGCAACAACGCGACGGACTGCCTCACTCGCTGAGCTCGGCCAGCCTCGCTCGGATGCGCTTGGCGTGGGGCAGCCCGTACTCCTCGCTGACGGCCAGCGCCTGGTTCAGGTGGCCCGCGGCGGTCACCGGATCGCCGACCGCCGTCGCGTGCGCAGCGAGACCCTCCCAGGCTTCGACCATGTAGAGATGGGTCTTGTCGGCCATCGACGCGTCCAGGACCTGCTCGAAGCAGTCCAGCGCGGCGGCGGTGTCGCCGACCGCGAGCAGACTGTCGCCGAGCTTGAGCAGCAGCGACCAACGGGCGGCGATCGAGCCGCACCGCTCGGCGGCGAGCAGGCCCTCGCGATGGAGACTGAGGGCACGCTCCAGGTCGCCCCGGAGGCGATACGCGAGTCCCAGAGCGCCCAGTGCCCACGGAAGGCTGAAGACGTTCTTCAGTTCGAGGGCCAGTTCGTACGCCGCGGTGCCCGTCGCGATGGCATCCTCGATCCGGCCGGCGTCCGCATAACTATGGGTCAGCCCGCTCAGCGCGTCGGCCATCAACCCGGTCGGACCGAGCTGCCGAAAGATCCCGAGGGCTTCCTCGAAGGTCGCGGTGGCGGCCTCGTGGTCGAGGGCATTGGCGTACAGGATGGCGGTGTACGTCAGGCACTGCGAGAGCAGCCGCCGGTTGTTCAGCTCTCGTGCCAGGCGGATGGCTTCCAGCAACGTCGGCAGCGCCTCGCCGTACGGATCGAGGTTCTGCAGGACGTTTCCCAGACCGGAGTAGATCTGTGCCCGGAGCAACAGATCGCCGTCGTCCGGAAGCCGGTCCAGCGCCTGCCGGAAGCGGTCGGCCGCCGCCCGGAGACCGCGCTGTGCGCGAATCAGCCCGGCGCCGGTGTGCAGGACGCGGGCCTCCACCTCTGGATCGCCGAGCTGGACGGCCGCGGCCAGCGCGAGCTCGAGGACCAGATCTTGTTGCTGGACCTTGCCGCGGCGTTCCAGGAAGTTGCCTGAGGCAAGGGCTAGTTGCCAGGTCCGGGTGTGCTGCCCGCTCGCGGCCGAGCGTTCGACCGCCGCGGCCAGGTTGTCCGCCTCCGCGTCTCCCCACGCGATCGACTTCTCCAGGGTGTCGAGCTCCGGCACCGCGCACGGCGGCCGCGGGCCGGGGTCGAAGTACTTCATGCCCGATTGCACGGACAGCGGATGGAACGTCGCCTGCAGGTAGTACTCGAGCAGCCGATCGGTCGCCGCCTCCAGGGTTTCCGGAGAGTCGGTGGCCCGGGCCAGGTGGGTGGCGTACTCACGGAGCAGGTCATGGAACTCGTACCGACCAGGCACGGGCTGGAGGAGGAGGTTGGCGTCGACGAGGGACTCGGCCAGGTCGGCGGCGTCGTCAGGATCCAGATCGGCGAGCGCGGCCGCGCCGTACTGGTCGAGGTCGCGGCCGGGGAGCTGGCTGAGGAGGCGGAAGAGTCGTTGCTGGTCGGGGGCCAGTTGCTCGTAGGACAGTTCGAAGGCGGCCGCCACGCCGACACCGTCGGCGCTGAGCTCGGTCAGGCGCCGGCCGACCCGGTCGAGTCGCTGGTTGATGTGGGCAACGGTCCAAGCCGGGCGATGCCGGAGCCGGGCGCCGGCGATCCGGATCGCGAGCGGCAGATGGCCGCAGCGTTCGACCAGGTCGTTGCTGGCAGCAACATCGGCCGCGACCCGGTCCTGGCCGGCCAGCTGGGCCAGGAGAGCGGCCGCGTCGGCCGGGACGAGCAGGTCCAAGTGCAGGCGGTCGCGGGTGTCGAGACCGGTCAGCTGGTTCCGGCTGGTGATCAGTACGCCGCAACTGGGCGATCCCGGGAGCAGCGGCAGGACCGTCGTACTGCCCGGCGCGTTGTCGAGGACAACAAGGAGGCGGCGTCCGGCGACCGTGGATCGCCACAGGGTTTGGGCATCCTCGAGCTCCTGCGGAATGGATTTCGGTCCGATGCCCACGCCGGCTAGGAGATGGTCCAGCGCGGCCTTGACGTCGCGGGGTGGGTGGCCGGGCGTGTGCCCGTGCAGGTCGACGAACAGCAGACCGTCGGGGTAGCGGGTGGTGAGGCGGCGGGCGGTGTTGACGGCGATGGCGGTCTTGCCGACACCGGCCATGCCGTCGATCGCGACGATCGGGGGAGCGGACGCGTCAGTGCTGCTGAGTGCCTGGATGAGCCGGGCCAGCTCGGCTTCCCGGCCGACGAAGGTGGCGGCGGCGTACGGGAGTTCGTCGGGGGTCCGGGCCGTCTCGTCGTTGCGCAGGATGGTCTGCTGGATCTCGCGGAGGGCCGGTCCGGGCTCGACGCCGAGTTCGTCGATGAGCGTGTCGCGGGTGCGGGTGTAGACGTCGAGGGCATCGGCTTGGCGACCGTCGGCGGCGAGGGCGCGCATGAGTTGACCGGCCAGGTGCTCGTCGAACGGTTTGGCGGCCACGGCCGGGACGAGTTCGGCGATCAGTTCGGCTGCCTGGCCGCGGTCGAGGTCGACATCGACGCGGTCGCCGAAGATCTTGTCGCGGCGTTCCACCAGGCGGAGTCGTTGGGCCGCGAGGTACTGACCGGGGAGCCCACTGAGGGGTTCACCGCGGAAGAGGTCGAGCGCGCGCCGGTAGCCGGCCGCCGCCGCGTCGAGCTCACCACGATCCCGCTCGCCGGCTGCCGCGCGTACGGCGGTCTCGAACTCGGTGAGGTCCAGTGCGTTGTCCGGGAGCCGGAGGAGGTAGCCGTCCGGGGTGCGCTCGAGGACGTCGACGGGGAGGATCCGACGCAGCCGGTAGATGTACGGCGGCAGCACCTTGAGGCCGGTGCCCGGCGGGTTGTCGTGCCAGACGAGATCGAGGAGCTCCTCGGCCGTGCAGACCTGGTTGGCCCGCAGCGCCAGTACCGCGAGCAGCGTCTGCAGCCGCTGTGCTCCGACCGCGATCGTCTGCCCGTGCCAGCGGATCTGCAGCGGTCCCAGCAGCTCGATCCGTAACGGCGCACTCACCCACCGCAGTCTGCCTTGTGGCGGGACCACCCAGCAATCGCTTGCTCGGCCTGTCCATATGCTGTCCGGGTGAAAGCTCAAGTGACGGGTCTCTCGTGACAGGGCTGCAGCATCTGGCCGTCATCGCCGCGGGATTCGCGGCAGGCATTCTCACCTCGACCGTCGGAGTCGCGTCGCTGATCAGCTTCCCGGCCCTGATCGCGCTCGGAATCCCGCCGGTGGTCGCGAACGCGTCGAACACCATCGGACTGCTGCCAGGCGCGCTCAGTGGTTCGATCGGCTACCGCCGTGAGCTGCGCGAGGTCTCCCGGCCGACCACGATCATCGTCGTACTGACCTGTGCGATCGGCGCGATCGGGGGCGCAGTGTTGCTGCTGGCTCTGCCGCCCGGCGTGTTCGCGGCGGCGGCGCCCTGGCTGATCCTCTTCACCTGCCTGATCGTCGGCATCCAGCCGTGGATCTCGCGCTGGCTGCGGTCCCGGCACGAACAACCGCACGGCACCCGGCTGACGATGACGCCTCCGACGACCTTCTTCACCGCATTGACCGGTGTGTACGGCGGTTACTTCGGCGCCGGCGCGGGCGTGATGATGATGGCGGTGCTCGGGCTCGGTCTCGACCTGGAGCTCCGGATCGTCAACGCCCTCAAGACCCTCGCCCTGCTGGCGGCCAACCTGGTCGCGAGCATCATCTTCGTCTTCATCGCGGACCTCAACCTGACGGCTTCAGGTCTGCTGGCCGCAGGCTCGGTCATCGGTGGGTACGTCGGTTCCCACATCGGCCGCCGCCTCCCGGACGGCCTGCTCCGCGGTCTGATCGTGATCGCCGGCGTGGTGGCCGCCGTACTCATGCTCACCTAGATGTGCTGCAGGATCGCGGCGACCGCGATCAGCAGGCAGATGCCGCCGTTCAGGTACTTGTGGCTGAAGAGGATCGCGACGAACTCGCGGATGGTTGCCGTCGGCCAGAAGTACGCCGCGGTCGGGGAACCGACCACCTGGCCGTTGACCTTGGCCTTGCGCGCGGTGAGCGCGGCCCGGAACGCGTGGAAGTTGTTCGTCACGATCAGGCAGCGGTAGTTCGGGACCAGGGCGACCATCAGCTCGCGGCTGAAGGTCAGGTTCTCGAACGTGCTGGTCGACCGGTCCTCGCGCAGAATCCGGTCCTCGGGCACCCCGCGTTCGATCAGGTACGACGCCATCGCATGCGACTCGGGGATCTCCTCGTCCGCGCCTTGCCCACCCGACGTGATCAGGATCGGCGACCGCCCCCTGCGGTTGGCCCGCTCGTAGACCAGCTTCGCGCGGTGGAGCCGGCTGGCGAGCAGCGGCGGCACCCGGGATCCCCGCAGTCCGGCGCCGAGCACGATGACGAAATCGACCTTCCGCGACGACCGCACCCGGCTGTAGACGAAGGCATAGACCAGGAAGCAGACGAACAGGAACGCGATGTAGGTCAGTACGCCGATCAGCGCCGACCGCAGCGCGGCCAGCGGCTCCCAGCCGATCTTCTGCACCGCGACGCTGAACACGACGAACCCGATGATGCCGAGCCCGGCGAGCAACGACAGCAGGTTGCTCGGTCGCCGGCCCTCCCGGCGCAACATCGTGATGCCGTTGACCACCAGGAACACCGCAAGCACCGCGATCGCCAGCGGGATCGCGGCCAGGATCGCGAGCACCAGCCAGCGGGCCGCGGTGTCGTTGAGCGCGTCGACCACGAAGATCATGCCGATCCCGGCGAACATCAGCGTCAGTACCAGGAAGATCGCGTTCTTGAACAGCCGCCGATCGCGCAAGAAGCTGATCGCGAAGACGACGAACCAGAACCCGGCGATCAAGAAGGCGTACATCGCCGCTATCCAACCATCTCGCAGCGCCGGTACGGCGCAGGCTCAAGGGGTGATGTGCGAGAGTCGGGTCATGACGCTGACCAACTGGGCCGGGAACATCAGCTTCGCGAGTGCATTGGAGCGACCGCGCACGGTCGAGGAGCTGCAGGAGCTCGTCGGCCGGTCGGACAAGGTCCGCGTGCTGGGCACCGGGCACTCGTTCAACCGGATCGCGGACAGCACCGGCGTACTGGTCAGCGTCGCGGACCTGCCCCAGGTGATCGAGGTCGGCGAGCGGGGTGTGACGGTCTCGGCCGGACTCAGGTACGGCGAGATCACGGCGGCGCTCGAGCAGCAGGGGCTCGCGCTGCACAACCTGGGTTCGCTGCCGCACATCTCGGTGGCCGGTGCCTGCTCGACCGGGACGCATGGGTCGGGTGATGGGAACGGTCCGTTGGCGGACGCGGTCAACTCGATCACGTTCGTCGACGCTCGCGGGGAGCTGGTCACGCTCACCCGGGACGACGCGGACTTCGCCGGCTCGGTGATCTCGCTGGGTGCACTCGGCGTGACGGTGAGCCTGACGCTTGACGTGCAACCGTCGTACCAGGTCAGTCAGGTCGTGTACGACGGTCTGCCGGTGGAGCGGCTGAGCACAGACTTCGCCGACGTGATGGGGAGTGCGTACAGCGTCAGCGCGTTCACCGACTGGGTCGACCCGGACGTGATGGTGTGGCGCAAGCAGCGCGGCCACGAGCCGATCCAGCCGACCTGGCTCGGGGCAACGGTTGCGGACGGGCCGCGGCACCCGATCAAGGTGATGCCGGCGGACTACGCCACCCAGCAGGGCGGCGTACCCGGTCCGTGGAACGAGCGGCTCCCGCACTTCCGGCTCGAGTTCACCCCGAGCAACGGCGACGAACTGCAGTCCGAGTACTTCGTCGCGCGGGAGCTGGCCGCGGAGGCGTTCGAGGTGTTGCGGGCCTTGGGCAACCAGTTCGCGCCGGTCATCCAGGTTTCTGAGGTACGCACGATCGCCGCTGACGAACTCTGGTTGAGTCCGAGCCAGGGCCGGGACACGGTCGCGTTGCACTTCACCTGGATCCAGGACGAGGCCGCCGTACGTCCGGTCGTCGCGACCCTCGAGGAGGCGCTCGACCCGCTGGACGTGCGGCCGCACTGGGGCAAGGTGTTCGCGGCCGACGCCGCGTTGCTGCGACAGCGCTACCCGAAGGTGCCCGAGTTCATCGCCCTCGCGGCGAAGTACGACCCGGCCGGCAAGTTCCGCAACCCTTACCTGGACACGTTCCTGCCTAGCTGAGCTCTACCAAGGACAGCGGCAGGTCGTCGATCGGGTACGACGGGAACGGGGCCCGGATCAGCGTCCCGCTGACATGGCGGGCGCTGTTGCTGAGCACGACCCGGCCCTGATCGTTGACGATGGCAACGGTCCGGCGCGCCGCTCGCAAGCACGGCAGGACGGCCTTCTCGAAGGTGAAGACCCGGACGTCCGCACCGGCCACGCCGACGAACCGGTCGCCGGCCAGGACCGGCACGGTGAAGGTCAATGTGTAGTCGTCGGTGCAGAGGTAGTCGACGTACGGCCCGGTGATGTAGCGGCGCCCGGTCGTGCGGGGTACGTCGTACCAGGGCAAGGACTCGTAGTCGTAGAAGTTCTCCCCGCGCGGATCGGTGTCGACGATCAGCCGCTCGGCCGCGCCGTTGCTGAGCATGAACCACTCGAGCCACCAGCGGGAGTCGGCAAGTGCATCGACAGCGGCAATGAAGCCCGCGCCTTGGACCCGGCCGTCCGGACCGGTCAACGCGGGATGGACCAGGGTCGCGACGTCGGTCAGGTCGGTGCGGTGCACACCAGCCTTGTCGGCGAACACCTCGCCGACCTGCGTGGCGACCTGTTCCGCCAGCCCGAACGCCTCGCCGACCACCGACTCGACGACGTCGAGGACGGCTTCGAGCCCCGCGTCGAGGGTCAGGGCGGCTGCTTCCGTGCTCATGGGACCTCCAAGGCCAGTCTGAGGTCGATCAGGCGTGCCGTCGAGTCAGCCACACGTTCCTCGGCCGCGGCCCGGGCCGCATCGCCGTCCGTGCGGTCGATCGCGGCAACCACATCCCGGCAGCTCTGCACGGTCCGGCGGTGGCTCTCGTCATCGCCGAACGCGAGCCAGAGCAAGGTGCCGACCTCGGCCTGAAGACTGACCTCGGCCCGGTAGAGCCGGGTGGACTGTGCGGTCGCGGCGACCTCGATGTGGAACTGGGCATCGGCCCGTCGCCGCCCGCCGAGCCCTTCGGCGCTCTCCAGGCTGTCGCACACCGCGACAAGCCGCCGTACGTCGACCGGCGTCGCGCGCTCGGCTGCGAGTCTGGCCGCCGTGCCCGCGATGGCGCTGTAGTGGTCGCCGAGGTCGCGCAACTGCGCGAGGCTGAGCTCCTCCAGCCGGTCGCGGACGATCGCGGTGGACATCTCTTCCTGCGCACGGACGAAGCTGCCGCCGCCGCGACCGCGCCGGGTGTCGATCAGGCCACGCAGCCGCAGGGACGACAGTGCCTCGCGGATCGTCGTGGTGGAGACGCCGAAGATGCCGGCCAGGTCGGACTCGCCGGGGAGCTGCTCGGCGTCCGGGATCAGGCCGAGCGCGATCGCGTCGGTCAACCGTCGCGCCACCAGTTCCGATCGGCTCAGCGGCTCCAGCGGTGCGAAAACCGCCGCCGCGCCACTGCCGTAGAACCGTAGCGCCATCCCGTCTCACCCACCTCTACGACACAACTCCGGAACAGATCCAGGACATTCTCGCCGATCCCTTGAACTTTAACATCTGATTTCATATGTTTACCGCCAACCAGCGCCCAGGGAGACCTTTGATGCGAACAGTGCGGAACCTGATCAACGGAACATCGCAGGACGCGAGCAGCGGCGCCACCAGCGAGCTGATCGACCCATCCACCGGCAAGGTCTTCGGTACGGCGCCGTTGTCCGGTGAGGACGACGTGGATGCGGCGTACCAGGCCGCGACCGCCGCATTGCCGAGCTGGGCCGGGATCACGCCGGGCGAGCGGCAGCGGATGCTGCTCAAGTTCGCGGACGCGGTCGAGGCGCGCGGCGACGAGCTGGTCGCGGCCGAGTCGGAGAACACCGGCAAGCCGCTGGAGCTGACCCGCACCGAGGAGCTCGCGGTGATGGTCGACCAGCTGCGCTTCTTCGCCGGTGCGGCCCGGTTGCTCGAGGGCAAGTCGGCCGGTGAGTACATGGCCGGCCACACGTCCTGGGTCCGGCGTGAACCGATCGGCGTCGTCGGCCAGATCACGCCGTGGAACTACCCGATGATGATGGCGGTCTGGAAGATCGGCCCGGCGCTTGCCGCCGGCAACACGCTGGTCCTGAAGCCGGCCGAGACGACGCCGGTGAGCACGGTGCTGATGGCCGAGATCGCCACCGGGATCCTGCCGGACGGCGTCTTCAACGTCGTCTGCGGTGACCGTGCGACCGGTCAGGCGGTCGTCGCGCATCCCACGCCAGGACTGGTCAGCATCACCGGCTCGACCCGGGCCGGCTCCGAAGTCGCGAGTACGGCGGCCCTCGACCTCAAGCGCACGCACCTGGAGCTCGGCGGCAAGGCGCCCGTGGTGGTTTTCGCCGACGCCGACCTCGCCGCGGCGGCCGAGGCGATCGGTGTGGCGGGCTACTTCAATGCCGGCCAGGACTGTACGGCGGCCTGCCGGGTGATCGTCGACGCGAGCGTCCATGACGAGTTCGTGCAGACCCTGGTCGACTGGACCCGCGACAACGCGCGCCCGGGATTGGCCGACGACGCCGACGCACTCTTCGGCCCGTTGAACAGCAAGCTGCAGCTCGATCGGGTCCGTGGGTTCCTGACCCGGAAGCCCGAGCACGCGACGATCGCGATCGGCGGCGAGCGGCCGGGCGGAGCGCTTGCGGACGGCTACTTCCTCGAGGCCACGGTCGTCACCGGGCTGCGCCAGGACGACGAGATGATCCAGGACGAGGTGTTCGGGCCGGTCATCACCGTGCAGTCGTTCGCTGACGAGGCCGAGGCGCTGGCGTTGGCCAACGGCGTGCAGTACGGGCTCGCGTCGAGTGTGTTCACGGCCGACCACTCCCGCGCCCTGCGGATGTCCAAGGACCTCGACTTCGGCTGCGTGTGGATCAACACGCACATCCCGCTGGTGGCCGAGATGCCGCACGGTGGCTTCAAGCATTCGGGCTACGGCAAGGACCTCTCGCTGTACGGCGTCGAGGACTACACGCGGATCAAGCACGTCATGTCGGCGGTCGGATGAGCACTTCGGCAACAGGCGAACAGGTAAAGGCGGTGGCGACCGACGTCACCGCCGTCAGCCTGCGCGGGTTGCGGAAGACCTTCGGCGAGGTGACCGCGGTCGACGGTGTCGACCTGGATCTGACCGAGGGTGAGTTCTTCTCGATGCTCGGGCCGTCCGGCTCCGGCAAGACCACGGTGCTGCGGATGATCGCCGGCTTCGAAGTGCCCACGGCCGGCCGGATCCTGCTCGGGGGCGTCGACGTCACCGACCAGGCGCCGTACGCCCGTGATGTGAACACGGTGTTCCAGGACTACGCGCTGTTCCCGCATATGAATGTCCTGCAGAACGTCGAGTACGGGCTACGGGTGAAGGGGATCGACAAGCGGAATCGCCGTACGCGGGCCGTCGAGGCGCTGGAGACGGTCCGGCTGGAGGGGTACGGCGATCGCCGCCCGAGTCAGCTCTCCGGTGGCCAGCGGCAACGGGTTGCATTGGCGCGGGCGCTGGTGAACCGGCCGAAGGTGCTGCTGCTCGACGAGCCGCTCGGGGCGCTTGACCTGAAGCTGCGCCGGGAGATGCAGATCGAGCTGAAGGCGATGCAGCGTGACGTCGGGATCACCTTCGTGTTCGTGACGCACGACCAGGAAGAGGCGCTGACGATGAGCGATCGGATCGCCGTGTTCAACGGTGGCCGGATCGAGCAGTTGGCGGCGCCGGCTGAGTTGTACGAGCACCCGGCCAGTGCGTTCGTGGCTGGGTTCGTCGGGACGTCCAACTTGCTCGAGGGCGAGGTCGCGAAGGCTGTTCTTGGGACTGCCGGGTTGTTCACCGTGCGGCCCGAGAAGATCTCGCTGCAATTGCGGGAGGTCGCGGCCGAACCAGGGTTGTGCACGGCGACCGGAGTGGTCCGTGAGGTCGTGTATCTGGGCTCGGCCACGCAGTCCGTCGTCGACCTGGATGCCGGTGGATCACTCATCGTCCTGCAGCAGAACCAGCACGGATCCGTGCAGGACAAGCTCGACCTCCGAGGCACCCAGGTCCGCCTCACCTGGCCTAAAGAACACACCGTCCCCATCGGCGGTCCGCCCTAGCGATTCACCCCGCCCCTGAGCTCCGCCCTCCGTCCTCCTTGTCTTCTTCTTCCTTCCGTTCAACCCCGCCCCCGAGCCCCCGCCCTCCTTCTTCTTTCCTTCCTTCAACTTCCGCCCCGAACTCAGGAGGTTCTCATGAAGAGACTCAGTCTGGTGGCGAGCCTGGGAGTGCTCGCATTGGCTGCGGCCTGCGGCACATCGGGTGGTGGTTCCGACGGCAACGCGGCGGCTGCCGACAGCGGGTTCACCGCCCCGGACCTGCCGAAGCTCGACAAGCTCGGGACTGGTGAGGGCAAGCTCAGCGTGCTGGCCTGGCCCGGGTACGCCGAGGACGGGACGAACGACCCGAAGGTCGACTGGGTCACGCCGTTCGAGAAACAGACCGGCTGCCAGGTGACGGTGAAGACGTTCGGTACGTCGGACGAGGCCGTCAGCCTGATGAAGACCGGTCAGTACGACGTGGTCTCCGCTTCCGGCGACGCGTCGTTGCGGCTGATCGCGGGCGGTCAGGTCGAGCCCGTGAACACCGACCTGATCCAGAACTACGCCGACATCTACCCGTTCCTCAAGGACCGGCCGTGGAACTCGGTCAAGGGACAGATGTACGGCGTACCGCACGGGTACGGCGCGAACCTGCTGATGTGGCGGACCGACAAGGTGACGCCGGCCCCGACCTCGTGGGGCGCGGTCTTCGACCCGAACTCGCCGTACAAGGGCGCGGTGACGGCGTACGACTCACCGATCTACATCGCCGACGCCGCGATGTACCTGATGGCGACGAAGCCGGAGCTGGCGATCAAGAACCCGTACGCCCTGGACGACAAGCAGTTCACGGCCGTGGTCGACCTGCTCAAGCAGCAGAAGACGCTCGTGTCGGAGTACTGGTCGGACTACCTCAAGGAGGTGCAGGCGTTCACCAGTGGCAACTCGGTGATCGGCACCACCTGGCAGGTGATCGCGAACGTGGCGACCGGCGAGAAGGTGCCGGTGCAGGTGACCGTGCCGACCGAGGGCGTGACCGGCTGGTCGGACACCTGGATGGTCAGTGCGACCTCGAAGAACAAGAACTGTGCGTACCTGTGGATGAACCACATCATCAGCCCGGAGGCGAACGCCGCGGTCGCCGAGTACTTCGGTGAGTCGCCCGCCAACGGCAAGGCCTGCGCGAAGACGGCCGACAAGAACCACTGCACGACCTTCCATGCCGGCGACGAGGCCTACTCGAAGAAGATCTGGTACTGGACCACGCCGATCGAGCAATGCCTCGACGGCCGCACCGACGTCAAATGCGCCGACTACACGAAGTGGACCCAAGCCTGGACGCAAATCAAGGGATGAGCACGCTACATCGTCACCCAAAGGCTCGGCTGGCCTTGTTGCTGGGGCCACCGATGGTCTGGCTCGGGGTTGCGTACCTGGGGGCGTTGGCGGCGCTGTTCGTCACCGCCCTCTGGTCGCAGAACGGGTTCACCGGGCTGATCGAGCGGGAGTGGACGCTGGACAGCTTCAAGACGCTGTTCACCGTCGACGTGTACCGGACGATCGCGCTGCGGACGATCGCGGTCGCCGTCCTGGTGACCGTGATCGACGCAGTGGTCGCGTTCCCGATCGCCTTGTACATGGCGAAGGTGGCGCGGCCTGGGCTGCGGCGATTCCTGCTGGTGGCGGTGCTGATGCCGTTGTGGGCCAGCTATCTGGTCAAGGCGTACGCGTGGCGCGGGATGTTCTCCGAGGGTGGGCTGGTGTCGTCGGCGTTCGAGGCGGTCGGGCTGAAGTCACCCGGGTACGGGCTGACGGCAACGATCGTGACGCTGGCGTATCTGTGGTTGCCGTACATGATCCTGCCGATCTACACCGGGCTGGAACGGTTGCCGAACTCGTTGCTGGAGGCATCGGCTGACCTCGGTGGCAAGACCGCCCAGACGGTCCGCCGGGTGATCGTGCCGATGGTGATCCCGGCGATGGTTGCCGGGTCGATCTTCACGTTCAGCCTGTCCCTGGGTGATTACATCGCGGTCCGGATCGTCGGTGGCACCAATCAGCTACTCGGCAACGTTGTCTACGACAACGTGGGTGCCGCCAACAACCTGCCCTTCGCCGCGGCGGTTGCCACGGTGCCGGTTGTGGTGATGCTGGCGTATTTGGCCGCGGTACGGCGTACCGGAGCGATGGAGAGCCTGTGATGACGATCTCCCGTTCGACCCGGATCGTGCTGCGGGTGCTGACCGTACTGATACTCGGGCTGATCTATGTGCCGCTGTTGCTGGTACTGGTGAACTCGTTCAATGTGAACAAGACGTTCGCCTGGCCGCCGCGTGAGTTCACCTTGGAGTGGTGGCGCCGGGCGGCGGAGAGCCAGGGTGCGCTGGACGCGTTGTGGGTGAGTGTGCGGGTGGGGCTGGCCGCGACCGTCATCGCGCTGGTGCTCGGCACGATGATCGCGTTCGCGCTGCAACGGTTCGACTTCTACGGGCGGGACGCGGTCTCACTGCTGGTGATCCTGCCGATCGCGCTGCCGGGCATCGTCACCGGGATCGCGCTGAACAACGCGTTCCGGACGATCTTCGGGTGGCAGCTCGGGTTCATCACGATCGTGATCGCGCACGCGACGTTCTGCATCGTGACCGTGTTCAACAACGTGATCGCGCGGCTGCGCCGTACCGGCGTACAGCTGGAGCAGGCGTCGGCCGATCTGGGCGCGTCCGGGTTCACCACGTTCCGGCTGGTGACCTTTCCGATGATCCGGTCGGCGTTGCTTGCGGGAGCGTTGCTCGCGTTCGCGCTGTCGTTCGACGAAATCATCGTGACCACCTTCACGGCCGGCGCGAACCAGCAGACGCTACCGATCTGGATCTTCAACAACCTGTTCCGGCCCAACCAGGCACCGGTGGTCAACGTGGTCGCCGCCGCGCTGATCGTCTTCTCGGTCATCCCGGTCTGGCTGGCACAAAAACTCTCAGGCGACGCCGAATCACTAGGAGCTGGACGATGACCGTGGGGCAGGAACGGAAGTTGGTTACGGAGATTCCCGGGCCGCGCTCGGTGGAGCTGATGGAGCGGGTACGGCGCTCGGTTGCGAAGGGGATCGGGATCACGCTGCCGGTGTTCGTGACCGACGGAGGTGGCGGCATCCTGGTCGATGCTGATGGCAACCAGTTGATCGATCTCGGGTCCGGGATCGCCGTGGTGAACGTCGGGAACGCGGCACCTGCTGTGGTTGAGGCGGTGCAGGAGCAGGTGGCGCGATTCACCCACACCTGCTTCATGGTCACGCCGTACGAGGGGTATCTCGAGGTGTGTGAGGCGCTGAACCGGATCACGCCGGGTGACCACGAGAAGCGGTCGGTGCTGCTGAACTCGGGCGCGGAGGCGGTCGAGAACGCGGTCAAGATCGCCCGTGCACACACGAAGCGGGACGCGGTGGTGGTGTTCGACCACGGGTACCACGGCCGCACCAACCTGACGATGGCGATGACCGCGAAGAACATGCCGTACAAGGACGGGTTCGGGCCGTTCGCTCCCGAGGTGTACCGGGTTCCGACGTCGTACCCGTATCGGGACGGGTTGAGTGGGCCGGACGCGGCGGCGAGGTCGGTGGCGGCGATCGAGAAGTACGTCGGTGCTTCGAATGTGGCGTGCGTGGTGATCGAGCCGATCCATGGGGAGGGCGGGTTCGTCGTACCGGCTCCTGGGTTCCTGCCTGCTGTCGCTTCGTGGTGTCAGGATCACGGGGTTGTGTTTGTCGCCGACGAGATCCAGACCGGGTTCGGGCGGACCGGCGATCTGTTTGCTTCGGACTTCGAGGGCGTCGTACCGGACCTGATCACGCTGGCGAAGGGGATCGCCGGCGGGCTCCCGCTCGCCGCGGTCACCGGGCGGGCCGAGATCATGGACGCGCCGCACGTGAGCGGCCTGGGCGGAACGTACGGCGGGAACCCGGTCGCATGCGCGGCTGCGCTCGCGGCGATCGCGACCATCGAGGCGGACGATCTGCCGGCCCGGGCACGGGAGATTGGCGACATCATGGTGCCGGCGCTGACCGAGTTGGCTGCGCGGCATCCGGTCATCGGGGATGTTCGCGGGCGCGGTGCGATGATCGCGGTCGAGTTGGTCGATGCGTCGGGTGACCCGGATCCGGTGGCGACTGCTTCGATTGCCAAGGCCTGTCACGCGGAGGGGCTGGTGGTGCTGACGGCGGGCACCTACGGAAACGTGCTTCGGTTCCTGCCGCCGCTGGTGATGCCACCCGAGCTGCTGCGGGAAGCCCTGAGCGTGCTGGCGAAGGTATTCGACGCCCGCTAAGGCTCAAGGGTCGTCGTTATCGTCCAGAGGAGGTTGCGCATGATCCGGCGGTTCTCGGGCGTGAGCTTGGCCAGCGCCCGGCGGCCGGCGCGGTCGTAGACCTCCTGGACGGTGTGGGCCAGCTCGGTACCCCGGTCGGTGAGCTCGATGCCGACCTGGCGCGCGTCGGTGCTGCTCTTGACCCGGCGAACGAGGCCCGACGCTTCCATCCGCTGGGTGGTCTTCGTCGCGGTCGGGACCTCGACGTCGAGGACCTTGGCAAGCTGAGCGACCGGGAGCGAGCCGAGGTGGAGGAGCTTGGCCAGGACAAGCTCCTGGCCGGTGTGCAGACCCGTGCCGGCCAGCTCCTCGGTCACAGCTTTCCGAGCCGCCCTGTCCGCAAACCGCAGCGCGATGATCACATCAGCTTCACTGGCCGGCGCATCGGCAGGCCATTCGGTCTGGTCCGTGCTCATGTGTGGCTCCGGGCGAGGAAGGGATTGCGGGCGTCGTAGTCGCCGGTGTACTCGGTCGGGATGGCCGGTTCGCCGCGGCTGAGCTGGCTGGCGGACCGGGGGAGCTCGTCCCGGACCTTGAGGTGATGCGCCTGCGATTCGGCCGGCGTCGTACGCCCGACGATCTTCCCGGCCTCGACCAGCGACTTGAGCAGCAGCCGGTCGTCACCGTCGTCGACCGGCTGCTCGCCGACACCGATCAGCTCGATCTCGGCGACTCCACTGGGCGAGCGACGCCGCAACGCCCACTTGCGACCCCCGATGGAGATCTTGTCCGGGCTCTTCTTAGCGACCGGGACCAGCTTGCCGCTCGAGTCCTCCCGGGCGACCAGCTTGTACACGAACCCGCAGGTCGGATACCCGCTCCCGGTCACAAGCGACGTACCCACGCCGTACCCGTCGACCGGCGCCGGCGCGAGCGCGGCGATCTGGTACTCGTCCAGGTCGCTCGTCACGATGATCCGGGTCTTGGTGGCGCCGAGCGCGTCGAGCTGCTCACGGACCTGACCGGCCAGCGACGGCAGGTCGCCGGAGTCGAGCCGGACCGCGCCGAGCTCGGGACCCGTGATCTCGATCGCGGTCCGGACCGCCTCGGCCACGTCGTACGTGTCCACCAGCAGCGTCGTCCCCTTGCCGAGGGCATCGATCTGCGAGGTGAACGCCTCCTTCTCGGTGTCGTGCAGGAGCGTGAACGAGTGCGCCGCCGTACCCGCGCTCGGGACGCCGTACCGGCGCGCCGCCTCCAGGTTGGAGGTGGTCGCGAACCCCGCGATGTACGCCGCCAGCGCACTCGCGACCGCGGATTCCTCATGGGTCCGCCGCGAGCCCATCTCGATACAGGGCCGCCCACCGGCCCACCAGGTCATCCGGGAGGCGGCCGAGGCGACCGCGGAGTCGTGGTTCAGGATGGACAGGAACACGGTTTCCAGGAGGACGGCTTCGGCGAAGCTCGACTCCACCACCAGCACCGGGGAGCCGGGGAAGAAGATCTCGCCGTCGGCGTAACCGGAGATGTCGCCGCTGAACCGGTAGTCGGCCAGCCAGTCACGGGTAGCCTGGTCGACGACGCCGCGATCGGCGAGGAAGGCGATGGCCGACTCGTCGAAGCGGAACCGCTCCAGCGCGTCGAGCAGCCGGTTCACCCCGGCGACCACGCCGTACCGGCGGCCGTCGGGCAGGCGGCGGGCGAACAGCTCGAAGACCGAGCGGCGCTGCGCAGTGCCGTCGGCCAGGCTTGCCTGCAGCATGGTCAGCTCATAGTGGTCCGTGAGCAGAGCGGTCGACTGCGTCGCAGTGTTGGTCACAGAGGCAGCCTATTGCGAACGACGAACCGATGATGGAGAGAATGGACCGGTGAGCACCGCACCCAGCGAACTCGAGAGCCCCGAGGTCGACGAGGCGATCGAGCTGAGCCCACCGTGGGTGACGATCGTCTGGAACGACCCGGTGAACCTGATGGACTACGTCACGTTCGTGTTCCAGACCTACTTCGGCTACTCCAAGCAGAAGGCGGAGAAGCTGATGATGCAGGTCCACCAGGAGGGCAAATCGGCCGTGTCGAACGGCAACCGTGAGGCCATGGAACGCGACGTCGAAGCGATGCACACCTACGGCCTGTGGGCCACCTGCGAGAAGTCGTGACCCGGTTCCGCAAGCGCCGCAAGACCGTCGTCGTCAGCTTCGCCGAGCACGAGGCGGACATCCTGGCGAACCTCCTCCGCAACCTCGTGGAGCTCCTGTACGACGGCCTCCCACCCCGCGCCACCGACACCAGCGACCCGCTTGCCGCCCTGCTCGAAAGCGACGGACCTACGTCGCCGCCGGAGGACGTCGTACTCCAACGGTTGCTGCCGGACGCGTACAAGCAGGACGACATGGCGTCGTCGGAGTTCCGTCGCTTCACCGAGCGTGGTCTGCGTGAGGGCAAGGTGACCGACGCGCGGCGGGTGTTGTCGGCTTTGGAGGAGTCAGGCGCTGACGAGATCGCCCTCGAGCCCGACGAGCAACTCTCCTGGCTCCGGGCGTTGAACGACCTCCGTCTGGCCATCGGCACCCGCCTGGACATCAAAGAAGAAGACGACTACTCCACCTGGGAAAAACTCCCCGACGACGACCCCCGCCGCCTCACCTACGACCTCTACGACTGGCTCGGCTACCTCCAATCAGCCTTGCTCCACAACATGAGGTAACCCCCACCCCCACCTCCACCTCCACCTCCACCGGCGGAAGGTCACAGCGTCTGACGCCTCCGGCGCGGCGCAGACCGTGGGGAAGAGCCGACCGTGGCAGGTCACCGCCTCCTGCGACGACAGCCTCTCGGCGCCCGGCGCGTCGCGGGTGCTCGACCCGCCGCGATGGACCGGCCGCCGCGGCTGACGTTACAGACCGCCCTCACAGCGCCTGCGGGCACAATGAGCGAGGTGACAGCGTCGTGGTGGTGGTCTGCGGTGGCGGGCGTCGTGGGTGGCGTTGTCTTGTTGTGGATAGCGCTGATCGTGGCTCTGTGGTTCGTGCGACCCGACGATCTGCGCATCCGTGACGCGCTGCGGCTGCTGCCCGACCTGGTACTGCTCCTACGGCGCTTGGCAGGCGATCGGACACTGCCTCGCGGGGTACGGATCCGGCTCTGGCTCCTGCTGGTCTATCTCGCAATGCCGTTCGACCTGGTGCCCGACTTCATCCCGGTGATCGGCTACGCGGACGACGCGGTCATCGTCGCGTTCGCGCTCCGGTCCGTCACCCGCCGCGCCGGACCGGCCGCGCTGGACCGACACTGGCCGGGGTCACCCGACGGCCTCGCCGCCGTACGTCGCCTCGCTAGCCTCCCCGCGGTTTCCTAAGACATGCTCACCGACTTCCTGCCCACCCTGCTCCTCGCTGCGCTCCCTGCGGTCTCCTGAGACATGCTCACCGACTTCCTGCCCACCCTGCTCCTCGCTGCGCTCCCTGCGGTCTCCTGAGACATGCTCACCGACCTGCTGCCCACCCTGCTCCTCGCCTCGGCGGCGGCGTTCGGGCTGGCCGCGTTGTCAGCGGTCGCCGGCTTCGGGGGCGGGGTGCTGTTGCTGCCGGTGTTCACTGCCTTGTTCGGCCTGCGGGTGGCGGTGCCGATGCTGACCCTGACCCAGCTGTCCAGCAACGGGTCGCGGGCCTGGCTGAACCGGCGCGAACTCCGTTGGCCGCTGATCGGCTGGTTCGCCCTCGGCGCGGTGCCGTGCGCGGTCGCCGGCGGTCTCCTGCTCGCGCACGCACCACTCGCGCCACTGAAGCGGTTGCTGGGTGTATTCCTGATCGGCGTGGTGATCTGGCGACGGCTCAAGCCACACCCTCGTAAACCCGACGATCCGGCCTTTGCCGCGGTCGGCGCAGCATCCGGTCTCGGCTCGGCGCTGCTCGGCTCGGTCGGCCCACTCACTGCGCCGTTCTTCCTGGCCTACGGACTCACCCGCGCGGCCTACATCGGAACCGAAGCAGTCAGCGCCCTGACCATGCACCTCACCAAGATCGCCACCTACGGAGCCGGTGACCTGCTCACACGCCAAGTCCTGCTGTACGGCATCGCATTGACTCCCGCAACGCTACTTGGCGCCTGGGCGGGCAAGCAGATCGTCGGCCGCATCAGCGACCGCATCTTCGTCCTCCTGGTCGAGATCGGCCTACTCGTCGCCGGCGTACTCCTCCTCATCGGCCTCTGACCCCACGCACACCTGCTGCCGTGCCGCGGACACAGTTCCACAACGCCAACTTCAGACCAACGCTCTGCTGCGGATTTCTTTTAATCGAACACATGTTCTAGTATTTGCGCATGAGAGGAACGTCGGTCCTTCGGTCGGGCGGCGCGGACACCCAAGCCGCCGCCGCGGATGCGCCCAGCAGCGCAACCGCGCCTGACCGCATGATCGCGCCTGGCAACTCGACCGCGCCCGACTGCACGATCGCGCCCGGCAACTCGACCGCGCCCGACTGCACGATCGCGCCCGGCAACTCGACCGTGCCCGACTGCACGATCGCGCCCGACCGCATGATGGCGCCCGACAGCTTGACCGCGCCGGACGGCATGATCGCGCCGGACGGCATGATCGCGCCGGACGGCACTGCGGTCGGCGTTCTGTCTGTGCCCGGCGATGTCCCCGCCTGGGTCCTCGCGCTGACTGATGGCCCGCTGATGCCAGCCGACGCCGCCATCCCCGATGCCTACCTGCATACCTACATACCCGATGATCCGGCGGAGCCGCGGTACCTCAGCGACCAGGACCGGTGGGATGCCGAGCTGGATGCGGTCCTGGGCCGGGACAGGTTCTCGCGCGTGGATGCGTTGGACTGGGAGCTCTGGAACGGGATCGAACAGGACGAGGCGGAGCGTGAGATGTTGCGGCGCGACGCCCCGGCGTGGGTGTTCCTGCCGCCCGGCGGTGAGTTGGCAACCGCGTTGGAAGAGACTCGACCCGAGGCGATGTCGCCGATGGCCCTGGTCGAATTGATGAAGAGCGCCAACCGCCTGTCGGGTTGGGCCGAGTCGATCAAGGCCACCGCGATGGCGTCGTTCTACCGGCAGCGCCAAGCCGAGCATCGCGAATCACCGCGCCCGATTCAGATCGACTCGAAGGGTCGCCCGATCGACCCCGAGCGATCCTGGTACGGCGAGATCGCCCTGGCTCTCGGCCTTTCGCCCAGCACCGTCGGCCGCCGGGTCGACACGGCACTGCGGCTGACCTCCACGCTGTCTGCCACTCACACCGGGCTCAAATGCGGCGCGTTGACCTGGGGCAAGGCACTGGCCATATCCGAAGCCACCAGCGACCTGCCCGACGACGCGGCCCGAGCGGTTGAAGCCCACGTACTGAAGCGCGCCAGTTCGCAGACTCATCAGAACCTGGTCAGATCTCTACACCGGCAAGTTGCCAAACACACCACCCACGAAGCCGCTGCCAAATACCACGCCGCCGTGACCGAACGCACCTGCAAGATGGTCCCGCTAGCTGATGGCATGGCCGGTCTCTGGATCGTCCACACAGCCGACAAGGTCCAGCAGATGTGGGTCACCATCCAAGCAATCGCAAACCTCGCCAAACGAGAATCCGCCACACCAAACCCGCCGACCAACGACTCAGCCACGAACGCCAACACCTCAGCTCCCGGCACCGCAGACTCGGCTGCCGACCCGATCAGCGGCAAGCCGATCGAGGGCGGTGTTCCCGCTCCAACCAGGGCTGAGGCTGCTGCACCGACCAGGGCCGAGGCTGCTGGTCCGATGAGGGTTGAGGCTGCTGCACCGACCAGGGCCGGGGCTGTTGCTCCGATCAAAGCTCAGGTCGCTGGTTCGATGAGGGCTGAGGCTGCTGGTCCGATCAGGATTGAGGCTGCTGCGTCGATTAAGGATGAGCGGAACGCCGAGCAGCGTCGGGCTGACGTTGCTGCGGACCTGTTCGAACACATCCTGCGCAACGGCCTTGACTGGCTCGGCCGCCGGCTCCCCGATCAACACCGGCGCCGCCCCCACATCGAAGTCGTCGTACCCGCGTCGACCCTGCTGGGCCTGGACGACGACCCTGCTGAGCTCACCGGCTACGGTCCAGTGCCTGCTGACATGGCTCGCCGTATCGCCCACGACGGCACCTGGCGGCGGCTGCTGACCGACCCAATGAACGGTGCCGTCCTGGAAGCATCAACCACCCGCCACGATCCCGGCGCGATCGTGAGCGAGACCCTGCTCGCCAGGTATCCCGTCTGCGCGTGGCCCGGCTGCAACCGGACCTCGCGAGACTGCGATCGCGACCACACGACGCCGTTCGCCCGGACTGGTACGACGAGCCTTACCGGGTTGGCGCCGTACTGCGAGTACCACCACGTCATCAAAGACACCCCCGCCTGGGGCTGGACCACCACCAGCCACCCCGACGGCTCGATCACCCTCACCACACCCACCGGCCATCGCCACAGGACTGTCCCAACCGCCCGCGGCCCAATCACCCAACCCCTCTCGCCAACCTCTTCCCGCTCAACCCCACCCACCAATCCCGATCCCACGAGCCACGACGATCACCCGTGCCGCAAGGATCACGCGAGCCCTGCGGATCCCGCGAGCCGCGACGACGTTCATTTGAACCGCCACGGCAACTCAAGTCACCACGCCGATCCTCTGAGTCGCGAGAGTTACGCGAGCCGCGAGGATCACCCGCACCGCGACGACGATCGTTCAAGCCGCGTCGATCACTCGAGTCGCGGCGAGGATCACTCGAGTCGTGACGAAAGGCATGCTCCCGCGAGCGGTGATCTGCCGCCGTTCTAGGTCTGGACCGTCGCATCCGTTGAGAAGCTGTCCCGCCGAACTGCTCCCGCGACAGGTGATCCGCCGCTGTTCTAGGTCCGACCGTCGGTTTCCTAGAGGAGCACTGTCCGCCAACCGTCGCGCTTGAGTCGGGGGAGCCGTCAGAGGCAGCGATTTGGAGTGGCGGCGTGTATTCGGAGTGGCGACGCGTACCTGAAGGCCAGCTGTTCGCGGAGCGGAGCGATCGTAGGGCGTGGGCTTGGGAGGTGGCGGGCGGCTTAAGGTGGCGGGCATGGAGATGCGGCGGTTGGGGCGGACTGGGCGGGATGTGGGTGTGGTTGGGCTGGGGGCCTGGCAGTTGGGGGCCGACTGGGGTGAGGTTGATGAAGGTGATGCCCTAGGCGTGTTGCGTGCCGCGGTTGAAGGTGGGGTCACGTTTGTTGATACCGCGGATGTGTATGGGGATGGACGGAGCGAGCGGCTTGTTGGGCAGGTGCTCAAAGGGACCGCGTCCAACAGTTCTGGCGGCCTGACGGTAGCGACGAAGATGGGTCGCCGGGTGGACCAGGTGCCGGAGAACTACACGCTGGACAACTTCCGCGCATGGAACGACCGGTCCCGCACGAACCTCGGCGTCGACACGATCGATCTCGTCCAGCTGCACTGCCCACCGACGCCGGTCTACTCGACGGACGAGGTCTTCGACGCGCTCGACACCCTGGTCGATGAGGGCCGGATCGCGGCGTACGGGGTGAGTGTGGAGACCTGCGCCGAGGCGCTGACCGCGATCGCGCGACCCAACGTGGCATCGGTGCAGATCATCTTGAACGCCCTCCGCCTGAAGCCTCTCGACGAGGTCCTCCCGGCGGCACAAGAAGCCGGCGTCGGCATCATCGCGCGCGTCCCGCTGGCGAGTGGTCTGTTGTCGGGCAAGTACGACGAGAACACCGTCTTCGGAGCCGACGATCACCGCACCTACAACCGTCACGGGGAGGCGTTCGACGTCGGCGAGACCTTCTCCGGTGTCGACTTCGGTACCGGCCTCGAAGCCGTCCGCCGCCTGATGCCCTGGCTGCCGGCCGGCGCCACGATGGCCCAGTTCGCCCTCCGCTGGATCCTCGACCAGCCCGGCGTCACGGTAGTAATCCCCGGCGCCCGCAACCCGGCTCAGGTCACCGGCAACCTCTCCGCCGCGACGTTGCCGCCGCTCACCGAGGACCAGCTCGCAGCCGTACGCCAGACCTACGACGACCTCATTCGCCCTCAGATCCACGATCGCTGGTGAACCTCAGGAGTTGACCACCGCGAGGGTCGTGCTGACGATGCCGGAGATGATGGCGAGGATCGCGCTGAGCGTCGCCAGGATCTTCCCGCCGCTCACCCAGAGCCCCTTGTTCAGCTCCCTCCAGCGACGCGGGACGAAGGCGAGCTTCAGCTTCTGCCACTTGTGCTGCCGGTAGCTGCACCCCATCAAGATCCCGCCCGCGTTGTTCCGGCAGAGCTGCCCGGCCCAGGTCTCGGCCCTGTACTTCCGCGATCCCTAATGGTCACGCAATATCACCGGATAATCGCTCTCCGAAACCATCCAGCATCCGGACACAGAGTGCGGTCGTCCGGATGGGGCGTTTCGGGCAACTACCGTGGTGTTGTGTTGATCATCGAGCAGGCGACGTACGACGCGATCGTCGGGCATGCCCGTAAGGATCACCCTGACGAGGCGTGTGGCGTGGTGGCCGGGCCTGCGGGGTCGGACCGGGCCACCAGGTACGTGCCGATGCTCAATGCGGCGATGTCGCCGACGTTCTACGAGTTCGACTCCGGTGATCTGTTCCAGCTCTACAAGGAGATGGACGAGCGGGACGAGGAGCCGGTGGTGATCTACCACTCGCATACGGCCACCGAGGCGTACCCGTCGCGCACCGATATCAACCTGGCCCAGGAGCCCGGCGCGCACTACGTGCTGGTGTCGACGCGGGACGGTGCGGACTCTCCGGCGTACGACGGACCTGTCGAGTTCCGCTCGTACCGGATCATCGACGGCGAGGTCGTGGAAGAAGAAGTACGCGTGGTTGGTTCTTATGAAGAGACTGAAGGAGAGCACTGATATGGCGATCGAGCTGCGCGTGCCGACGATCTTGCGCACGTATACCCAGGGTGAGAAGGCGGTCAACGGCGATGGCGCCACACTGGCCGAGTTCATCGACAATGTGGAAGGCGCCCACCCGGGCCTGAAGGAGCGCATCGTCGAGGGACAGCCGGAGGAGCTGCGCCGGTTCGTGAACGTTTATGTGAACGACGAGGACGTCCGGTTCACCGGCGGACTGAAGACCAGCGTGAAGGACGGCGACGTGGTCGTCGTACTGCCCGCGGTCGCCGGCGGCTGACGGACCGGGCCAAGGAGATGCGCTTCGACAGCCTGCTCGACTCGGTCGGCGGTACGCCGTTGGTCGGTCTTCCGAAGTTGTCCCCGTCGGGCGATGTCCGGCTCTGGGCCAAGCTCGAGGACCACAACCCGACCGGCTCGATCAAGGACCGGGCCGCGCTGCGGATGCTCCTTGACGCCGAGAAGGACGGGCGGCTCCGGCCGGGGAACACGATCCTCGAACCGACCTCCGGCAACACCGGCATCTCGCTCGCGATGGCGGCGAAGCTGCGCGGGTACCGGATGGTCTGCGTCATGCCGGAGAACACCTCCGAGGAGCGCCGCCAGATCCTGCGGATGTGGGGAGCCGAGATCATCTCCTCCCCGGCCGCGGGTGGTTCGAACGAGGCGGTCCGGGTGGCCAAGCAGGTCGCGGAGGACCACCCCGACTGGGTGATGCTCTACCAGTACGGCAACCCGTCGAACGCGGCCGCGCACTACGACGGCACTGCGCGCGAGATCTTCGAGGACCTGCCGTCGGTGACCCACTTCGTCGCGGGCCTCGGCACCACCGGCACGCTGATGGGCGCCGGCCGCTTCTTCCGCGAACACAAACCAGAGGTGCGCATCGTCGCCGCCGAACCCCGGTACGGCGAGCTCGTCTACGGGCTACGCAACCTCGACGAGGGCTTCGTCCCCGAGTTGTACGACGAGACGCTCATCGACGCCCGGTTCTCGGTCGGCCCACGAGACGCCGTACGACGGGTCCGCGAACTACTCGACAACGAGGGCATCTTCGCCGGCATCTCGAGCGGCGCGATCCTGCACGCGGCGCTGGGCCAGGCGGCCAAGTGCGTTCGCGAGGGCGAGACCGCAGACATCGCGTTCGTCGTCGCCGACGGCGGCTGGAAGTACCTGTCCACCGGCGCGTACGAAGGCACCATCGACGAAGCCGAAGATCGCCTCGAAGGCCAACTCTGGGCCTGACCGGTGAGGCCAGACCGATCGGCCCGGACTGATTTGGTCAGACCGATTTGGGCCTGATAGTTGCTGTGGGCTCCTATGGCTGCTTGAACAGGACTTTGCGTCCTAGTCGGGGGTGGACGCCGCGGCCCTTGCAGCTGTTGCAGGGGCGTTGGGCGTAGCTGAAGAGTGCGCCGCGGTGCCGGCCGGCGCCCTTGCAGCGGGCGCATTTGGCGTTCGGGTGCAGCGACAACGAGACGACGTACAAGGCGAACGCCGCCATGGCCAGCACCAGCATCATTCCTGTCGGCCCGAGGGCCGTCATGATGTCCGCGGCGGTGCTGTGCGTTTCCGCAGCCTGACTGGCCGCGGCCTGGTTGGCCGCCGTGGCGTCGTTGGGGTGCGGATTCGGTGCGGCGGCGGTGCTCAGCACCACCGCGATGTGGTGCGCCAGACTCATGGCATCACGAGGGGCGGTCGAACGAACATCGCTCCAGAGTGGCGCGCGTCACGCGAAAAGGCAATTCCATAACGTAAAGATGTGGACAAGCACGGCGTGTCGTTCGACCGGGTTAGGTAAGGCTGGCTTCTGAACTGCCCGCGATCGGACCCGTATAAGCTCTGTCCTGTGGCAGACGCACCGGTGGGGATCTTCGATTCAGGCTTCGGGGGACTCACCGTCGCCCGCGCGGTGCTCGATCAGTTGCCCCATGAACCGATCCTGTATCTCGGCGACACCGCCCGCCAGCCGTACGGACCCAAGCCGATCGCCGAGGTCCGTGAGTACGCGTTGGAGTGTCTCGATCACCTGGTCGAGGCCGGCGTGAAGATGCTCGTGATCGCCTGCAACTCGGCCAGTGCCGCGATGCTGCGCGATGCGCGCGAGCGGTACGACGTACCCGTGGTCGAAGTGATCCTGCCTGCTGCGAGACGGGCCGTTGCCGCGACGCGGAATCAGCGCGTAGGCGTGATCTGCACTCGTGCGACTGCGCAATCGCTTGCTTATGAAGATGGGTTCGCGGCCGCGCCGCAGGTGGAGCTGATCACTCGCGCCTGCCCGGAGTTCGTCGACTTCGTCGAGCGTGGGGTGACGTCCGGACCGGAGTTGCTCGAGGCCGCGCATGAGTACCTCGATCCGCTGGTCGAGGCCGGCGTGGACACGCTCATCCTCGGCTGCACGCACTACCCGCTGCTGACGGGCGTGATCTCGTACGTGATGGGCGACAACGTCACCCTGGTCAGCAGCGCGGAAGAGTGCGCCAAGGATGTGTACGGCGTACTCACCAAGACCGGCCTGCTCCGCCCGGACCACCTGCCCGAGCCCCGGCATCGCTTCGTCACCACCGGCAGCCCCGACGAGTTCGCCGCCATCGGGTCGCGGTTCCTCGGCCCGGTCCTGTCGGCCGTCGACCAGTTCGCCTGGATCCGTTAGCGGGCGTGTGACGTGGGTCGCACCGGACGTTGTCGAGGGCACCGGAACGAGCCGGAATCGCTGACAGGTAACCGGATCGACGCCACCGGCTTCCCTGCGAACGTCGGAACCCGCCGGTAGTGTTCCAGGTATGAAGCTCACCGTGATCGGTTGCTCCGGGTCCGTACCCGGGCCGGACTCGGCCGCCTCGAGCTATCTGCTCACCGCCGACGGTTTCAACCTGATCCTGGACCTCGGCAGTGGCGCGCTCGGCTCGCTCCAGCGGCATCTCGCCGTACCGGAGATCGGTGCGATCGGCCTGTCCCACTTGCATCCTGACCACTGCATGGACCTGTGCGGGCTGTACGTCGCGGCCAAGTACGCGCCGGGGGCACCGATCCCGCGGATCCCGGTGTTCGGCCCGCCCGGTGCGGCGTACCGGATGGCGCTCGCGTACGACCTGCCGCTCGATCCCGGGATGGAGGAGGAGCTGGAATTCCATGCCTGGCAGGACGTTCAGCAGATCGGTCCCTTCACCGTCCGGACCGCGTCGATGGTGCATCCGGTTCCGGCGTACGCGATCCGGGTCGAGCACGGCAACAAATCGATCGTCTACACCGGTGACACCGGACCCAATGAAGCGCTTGTCGAGATCGCTCGCGGCGCGGACCTGTTCCTGTCCGAGGCCGCCTTGCAGGACAACGATCCGGACAATCCGACCGACCTGCATCTCACTCCCGCGGACGCCGGCGAACATGCGAAGAAGGCCGGGGTGAAACGGCTCGTGATCACGCACGTCCCGCCCTGGTACGACCGCGAAACCCAAGCCGAGAACGCGAGCCGGACCTTCCCCGGCCCGATCGAGATCGCCACCCCCGACGCCGTCTTCGACATCTGACCGCCACTGGACAAAACGCAATTCTGAGATCTACTCTCAAAAAAGAGCTGATCTCAGAAAGGTGTTCGCCATGTCCACAGTTACGCTCGACCCGCGCCGGTGGTGGGCGCTGGGGGCGATGTCGCTCAGCCTGATCGTGATCGGACTGGATCTGACCGTGCTGAACGTCGCGTTGCCGACGCTGGCGACCGAGCTCGAGGCGTCGACGAGTCAGCTGCAGTGGTTCGCGAACGCGTACACGCTCGTGCTGGCGGCGCTGCTGTTGCCGGCCGGGCTGCTCGGGGATCGGTTCGGGCAGAAGCGGTTGCTGATCGGGGCACTGGCCATGTTCGGGCTCGCGTCGGCTGCGTGTGCGTTCGCGTCGTCGCCGGGTCAGCTGATCGCGGCCCGCGCGGCGCTGGGGATCGGGGCGGCGTTCCTGATCCCGTTGTCGATGTCGCTGCTCAACGTGCTGTTCGCGCCGGGGGAGCGGGCTCGGGCGATGACGATCTGGGTGATGGCGAACTCGCTCGGCATCCCGCTCGGACCCGTGCTCGGCGGCTGGCTGCTGGACAACTACCGCTGGGGATCGGTGTTCCTGATCAACCTGCCGCTCGTCGCGATCGGACTGGTGGCGGTGGCGCTGCTCATCCCGTCGACCCGCGGTCACCGGTCCGGACGGATCGACGTACCGGGGATTCTGTTGTCCGCGGCTGGGCTGGTGTCGGTCACGTATGGATTCGTCGAGGCCGGCGAGCGCGGCTGGGGCGATCCGCTCACGTTGGGGTGCATCGCAGGTGGGTTGGTGCTGCTGCTCGGGTTCGTGTCGTGGCAGGCGCGGGTGACGGATCCGTTGGTCGAGCTCGCGCTGTTCAGGTCGCGGCCGTTCACGTGGGGCACGGTGCTGGCGACGCTCGCGTCGTTCGCGCTGATGGGGTTGCTGTTCGTCCTGCCGCAGTTGTTCCAGGCGGTGCAGGGTGCGGATGCGCTGCACACCGGGCTGCGGCTGCTGCCGATCATCGGTGGGCTGCTCGTCGGCGCCAAGGTGGCCGAGCGACTCTCGCTCGCGATCGGAGCGCGGTTGACGGTTGCTGTCGGGTTCGCACTGATGCTTGGCGGGCTTACGCTCGGCGCTGCGAACGGGGTCGACGTCGGGTACGGATACACCGCGATCTGGGTCAGTGTGGTCGGCCTGAGCATCGGGTTCACGTTGCCGCCGGTGATGGATCTGGCGATCGGCGCGCTGACCAGGGAGCGGAGTGGATCCGGATCGGCGCTGATCCAGGCACTGCGTCAGGTCGGCGGCACGATCGGCGTCGCGATCCTCGGTACGGTGCTCAACTCGGCGTACCGGGATCGGCTCGACGTCACCGGCCTGCCGCCGGCAGCGGCGCATGCGGCGCGCGACAGTGCGTCCGGTGCGGTGGCGATCGCGGCGCAGGCGAAGTTGCCGGCGCTGGCCGAGTCGGCGCGGAACGCGTTCGTCCATGGCATGAGTGCGACCCTCTGGACCTGCGCGGCGGTCGCCACCCTCGGGCTCGTCCTCGCGCTGGCGTTCCTGCCACGCCGTACGACGATTGCCGAGCCTGAGCCGGAAGAAGTTGCCACAATCGCCTTATGACTGAGCCTTTCACCGCGCCAGGGGACAAGCCGGCCGGGCTGCGCGAGCGCAAGAAGGCGAAGACCCGGGCGGCCATCCAGGAGCACGCGCTGCGGCTGTTCCGCGATCAGGGGTACGTCGAGACGACCGTCCAGGAGATCGCGGCTGCGGCGGAGGTCTCCCCGGCGACGTTCTTCCGGTACTTCCCGACCAAGGAGGACACGATCGTCCTGGACCGGCTGGACCCGGTGATGATCGACCTGTTCCGGTCTCAGCCGCCCGAGCTGAGCCCGACCGAGGCGCTGAGCGCGGCGATCCGGCAGAGCGTGGACACCCTGTCACCGGAGGAATGGGAACTCGAGTCGCAACGCCAGCGCCTCGTCATGAACGCTCCCGAACTCCGCGTCCGGATGCTCGACCAGCTGTACGCCGGCATCGACCTGCTCGCCGCATTAGCTGCCGAGCGAGTCGGCGTACCCCCCACCGATTTCGCCGCCCGAGCCTGGGCCGGCGCCGTAGTAGGCGTAGTCATGGCCACCTACCAGGAAGCCACCGAAGCCCCCCTCCCCGAATACATGGCCACCATCGACAAAGCCTTCACCCACCTAGCCGCAGGCCTACCCTTCGAGAAGTAGCTCCTACCGTCCGAGAAAGGTCCTACCCGTCGAGCGTGGATAGGTAGGTTTCGCCTCGGGGGGTTAGTTGGTAGCCGACTTCGAGGCTTTGGGTCAGGCCTAGGTTTTTCAGTTTGCGGACGTCGAGTTTGAAGGGGGCCGTTTCGCGGCCTACCGAGGCGGCGAGGTCTGCGGCTCGGGTGGCGGGCTTGGACTGGATCAGGCGGAGGGTGTCCGTGGTCCAGGCGCCGTGGTGGCTCAGCTCGTCGAAGCGGGTGAGGCGGGAGGTCAGGTCGGCCAGGTCGTCGGCGGACAACTCAGACTGGGCGGCCAGTTCTTCTCGGGGGTCCGGTCCTTCGACCAGGTGGAACCTGATCAGGAAGGTCGGCTGGGAGTCGTCGCCACGGAGGCGCCGGCGGACGTCCTTGGCGTTGCGACGGTCAGCGGCGGCCACGTCCTCGTCGGTGTCCGCGATCAGGTCGGGGTTGACCTGGCGGACGCTGTCGATCTCGATCCGGCCGGCGTTGGTGCGGTAGATCCGCCCCTCGACCACCCGGGCCTCGGCCCAGCGCCGGTACGCGACGGTGATCTTCCCGTCCGCAACCCCGTCGCGATCTGATCCGGCAAACAACATGGTCCTAGCCTCCCAGCGCCTTCGCCACGATCGGGGCGAGCGCACGCAGCGCCTTGCCCCGGTGGCTGATCGCGTCCTTCTCCTCGATCGACAGCTCCGCGGTGGTGCGGTCGTACCCGTCCGCCTGGAACAGGACGTCGTACCCGAAGCCGCCGGTGCCGCGCAGCTCCCGGATCACCGATCCGCGCATCTCGCCGAGCACCAGCTCGTCAGGCGCATCCGGACGGACGAACGCGACGGCCGCGATGAACGACGCGCCCCGGCGCTCGTCCGGCACGTCCTCGAGTTGCCCGAGCAACAGCTGGTTGTTCGCGTGGTTGTCCTTCAACGGCCCGGACCAGCGCGCCGACAGTACGCCGGGCATCCCGTTCAGCGCGTCGACACAGATGCCGCTGTCGTCCGCGATCGACGGCAGGCCGGTCGCCGCGAGGGCCGCGTGGGCCTTCAACAGCGCGTTCCCCTCGAACGTCGGCTCGGTCTCGGCCGGTTCGGCGTACGCCGGTACGTCGCCCAGCCCGAGCACCTCGATCCCCGGCACGATCGGGGTCAGGATCCGGCGCAGCTCCTCGAGCTTCTTCTTGTTGTTCGACGCCAGTAGGACTCGGCTCACGCCAGCGCCTCCTGCTGCAGCTTGGCCAGGTCCGCGCATCCCGCCGTACCGAGCTCGAGCAGGCTGTCCAGCTCGGCGCGGTCGAACGGCGCGCCCTCGGCCGTGCCCTGCACCTCGATGAACTTGCCGTCGCCGGTGATCACCAGGTTCATGTCGGTCTCGGCCCGGACGTCCTCCTCGTAGCAGAGGTCGAGCATCGGGGCGCCGTCGATGATCCCGACTGACACCGCGGACACAGTCCCGGTGAGCGGCTCACTCTTCAGCAGCTTCTTCTCCCGCAGGAACGACACCGCGTCGGCGAGGGCGACGTACGCGCCGGTGATCGCCGCGGTCCGGGTCCCGCCGTCGGCCTGCAGTACGTCGCAGTCGAGCAGGATCGTGTTCTCACCAAGGGCCTTGTAGTCGATCACGGCCCGCAGCGAACGCCCGATCAGCCGGGAGATCTCGTGCGTCCGGCCGCCGATCTTGCCCTTCACCGACTCGCGGTCCGAGCGGGTGTTGGTCGCCCGCGGGAGCATCGCGTACTCCGCGCTGACCCAGCCGAGCCCGGAGCCCTTCCGCCACCGCGGCACGCCCTCGGTCACGCTCGCCGCGCACAGCACCCGGGTCCGCCCGAACTCGACCAACACCGAACCTTCGGCATGGTCGAGCCACTTCCGGGTCAGCGTCACGGGCCGCAGTTGATCCGCCGTACGTCCATCAATACGCGCCATGGACCAGACCCTATGCCTCCAGGCGCTGGACCTCCGAACCGGACGCGATGCCGGACGCCATGCCGGACGCCATGCCGGACGATGGCGGAAGCACGAGGGGACCAGGCGAGGGACGGAACTGGGTGACCGCCATCCGGGCCGCCCAAGGCAGCAGGTCGTTGGCCCGGCGCCCCAGCCACGGCACACCCTCCTTGACCAGCCAGACGGCGTCCGCCCACTTACCCGGCGACTTGTAGGCGCAGTCCAGCTCCGGCCGTACGTCGATCTGCACGCCACGCCGGACGAGTTCGTCCGCGAACGCCCTGGCCAGCTTGCGGTGACCGCGTTCACCCGGATGCAGTCGGTCGATGCTCCAGAAGTCCCGGCGGTACACCTCGGGGTAGTCGGCCATGTCCAGCCGGATACCACCGAACCTGGCGTGCAGGTCGTCGTACGCGAGGTTGACCTGCTCGATCCGGTTCCACAGCGGCCGGCGCAGCCACCTCGGCAGGCCGAACACCTGGCCGTGGTCGTGGAAGCGGACGGTGAGGAGGAGCGCGCCGCGGGCGGTCAGTTGCTCGGCGCACAGGTTCAGGTGCGCGCGGATCCGGCCGGCGTCGAAGGTGGAGCGCAGGGTGTCGTTCACCCCGACGATGAGCGAGGCGATGTCGATCGGGCCGGTGGAGACGGCATCGGGCAGTTGCTCGGTCGCGACCAGGGGCACGGTCGCGCCGCTGGTCGCGTAGTTGGAGAACGTCACACGGTGGGAACTGGCCAGGGAGTCGGCGAGCAGCGAGGCCCAGCCCCGCCACCCTTCGCCCGGGCGCGCGCCGGCACCGGATAGGTCGGTCGTACTGCTGCCGTTCATCGGGTCCCCGACACCCACGGTGGTCGAGTCCCCCAGTGCCACGTAGTGGAGGCTCACATTCCGCCATGGTGGGCGCACGGAGCGAGATCCCGGTGAGACCGAGGTTGCCGTCATGTCAACACCAACCGAGCATTGGGGTCCGGGCAGCGAGAGACAGGTCACCATTGAGTGGCGGAATTGCGCGGAGTTAGGCTGTTGCAAACAACTATGTGCAGGAGTTGCTAGCTGATGAGTGATCTTCGGTTTGGTCTGGTCGGACTCGGGTCCCGGAGCCGCCTGGCGCAGTACGCACACCGGCCCGGTGAGGGCTCCGCGATCGTGGCGGTGGCCGACCCGTCCGCCCCGCAGCGGGAGCTGACCCTCGAGCGGTACCCGGACGCGACGGCGTACGGCGACCACACCGAGCTGCTCGACCTGAAGCTCGACGGGGTCTTCCTGACCACACCGGACGACCTGCACGAGGGACCGGCGATCGACTTCCTCGAGGCCGGGGTGTCCGTCTTCGTGGAGAAGCCGCTGGCGATCACCACGGAGGGCTGCGACCGGGTGCTGCGGGCGGCGTACGACTCCGGCGCCCGGCTGTACGTCGGCCACAACATGCGGCACATGCCCGTGGTCCTGACGATGCGGCAGCTGATCCAGGACGGCGCGATCGGCGACGTGAAGGCGATCTGGTGCCGGCACTTCGTCGGCCACGGCGGCGACTTCTACTTCAAGGACTGGCACGCCGACCGCCGCCGCAGCACCGGACTGCTGCTGCAGAAGGGTGCCCATGACATCGATGTGATGCACTGGCTGGCCGGTGGCTATACGACCCGCGTGAACGCGATGGGCGCCCTCACCCTGTACGGCGGGATCGAGGACCGGCTCGACCGTTCGGACCAGCGGTTCGGCGACTTCGTGTCGGAGTCGAACTGGCCGCCGCTGGAGCAGAAGGGCCTCGCGCCGGTGATGGACGTCGAGGACCTGTCGACGGCGAATCTCCTGCTGGACAACGGCGTACTGATGACCTACGAGCAGTGCCACTACACGCCGGACTACTGGCGCAACTACACGGTCATCGGCACGCACGGCCGGCTGGAGAACTTCGGTGACACCGCCGGCGGTGTGGTGAAGGTGTGGAACAGCCGCCGCTCCGGCTACCGCGAGGACGCCGACCAGGTCGTCGAGATCGCCGGCGAGACCGAGCACCACGGTGGTGCGGACCCGCATCTGGTGGCCGAGTTCATCCGGTTCGTCCGTGACGGCGGCGCGACGCTCACGTCGCCGGTCGCGGCCCGGGCCGCGGTCGCTGCCGGGTACGCAGCCACGATGTCGCTGCGCTCGAACGGCACCCCGATGGACATCCCGCCGCTCGACCAGACCCTGATCAACTACTTCGACAACGGCCAGGTGCGTTGAGGTAGCATCCCGGATGTGACCCGGTACGCCGCACTGCGAATGCTGAGCCCTCGATGCGGAGGACTCTAGCGGCGTAGGCACATGTGCTTGCAGCGAGAGAGGCCCCCTGTGTCGGGGGCCTCTTTCATTTCCCCACAGCTGCAACCACCCAGGAGCCTTCGATGTACCCGATCACCTATGTCACCGACTGTTTCGACGGCAATGCCCGCGCCAGACTCAGCACCCGGATCGGCGCGCTGTTCGGCCGGTCGCCGATCATCGTCGCGGCCGACGGACCCGATCCGGAGTCGTTCGCCGCACTCACCCTGCTCGACTGTCTGAGATCGACCGAGTCCCTCGGTGCGGCCGGCCATCCGACCATCACGCTGCTCAACATCGCACCCCGCGACGGCGTCTGGCCGAACGGCGTCCCGTTCTGCTACTTCACCTACGGCCAGCACATCGTCGCCAGCACCTTCAACGCCCGCGCGCTGTCCTTGGTACGGCGTGAGCTCGGCATCGACCGGGTTCACGTCACCGACATCCGCGAGGTCATGGACGCGGCCGGGGCATGGGCCGACTTCAGTACGGCGGAACTCGAGAAGATCGTCACCACCCAGTTCCGCAGCCTGTGGTACCTACCTCTGCTGGCGAAGTGGGTCGCGGACGGGCATGCGGTCCCGTCGACGGCAACCGCCGTACCCGAGGTGCTGGACGGGGAGCCGACCGTGAGCGTGGTCGACAACTTCGGCAACTGCAAGCTGGACCGGCGACTCGAGCTCGTCCCGGGCGACTCCGTTCCGATCGGACGTGACCACACTGAAGTCACCTACTACCCGCACCTGACCGCCGTGCCTCGCGACACCCCAGGCCTGATCCCCGGCAGCTCCGGCTCCGACTTCACCGAGCTGGTGATCCGAGGTGGGTCGGCCGCTGCCTACTTCGGCTTGCAGCCTGGGGACGCGGTGCTGCAGCCCTGCCTGGTCAGCTAGTCGCCCCGGTGCAGGTTGAGGGTCGCGAGGAGGTCCTCGTGCAGCTCGAACCAGACGCGGTGGCAGGAGTCGACGTCGCTGCGGTCTACCCACGCTGTCTCGCCCGCGGTCGCGCGGGCGAGCGCGGCGGTGAAGCGAGTGTCGTAGCCGCGGAAGCGCGGGAGGATGCCGGCGAGGCGGGCGGCGAGCGGGCCGAGGGCGCGGTCGATCACAGCCAGCTCATGCAGTACGCCGGCATCCCACTCGGGATCGGAGTGGTCGTTCGCGGCTAGTGGTTCGGTAGAGGTCGGGCGCAGTTGCCAGTCGGTGCAGGCGCGTTGCAGGAGGGCATTGAGCGGCAGGAAGTCTTGGTAGACCGCCCGTACGGCGTCTGCGGCACCCGCGACTTCAGCCGCGAGTAGGTGCTCGTTCTGCTGCCGGCCTTCCTCGGTCAGCGACCATCCGCTCGTGCCGGCGAAGGTGGAGTACTCGACCCACCCCTGCGATTGGGCGTCGCGCAACAGCTCGTCGATCTGTTCAGCCGCAAGCCCGAAGCGCCGGGCAACTACTGGTGTCTCCGCAAACCCTGTCAGGCGTACGCCGTGCAACGCCAGCAGTATCGGCCGGGTCACGAGTCCATCCGTGCGGTCAGCCGGTTGAAGCGCTGCTGGCAGGCCTGCGGAGAGGAGAACCCCATCGCCGTGGCCATCTCCGCCCAGGTCAGGCCGGCGCTCCGAGCGGTGAAGTACAGGCCGGACTCGAGCTCCTCGACCTCGGCCCGCGCGGCCGGCAACAGGGCGAGCGCGGCGAGCAGGTCGTCGAGGTCCAGCTCGGAGGATCGCGACAGCGCGAATTGCACGAAGTCGACCGAGGACAACGGCATCGGCTCGGGCCGCCACGGCCGCGCGGGCAGCTCGTCCGCGCCCCGATCGAGGAGACGTACTCGCGCTCCTCGCTGGCGCTGGGCTTGGGCCTGATCGGCTTGGGCTGCCCGGGCTGGGTCCGGCTTGCGTCGCATGCCCACACGATGGATCATCAACAAAACGTTGTCAACGTTGTGTTGATAGGAGGAGCCGGATGCTGATTCCGTTGGCCGCGGCAACCGCCGATACGTGCGGTGGCAAGGCGGGCGGTCTTGGCGCGCTGATCCGGGCTCACCTCCCGGTCCCGGACGGGATCGTCGTGCCGTACGACGGCGAGCCACTTGTAGACGAGCTTGGGCGGTGGCTCGAGGCTGCGGGCGATCCGGTCGTCGCGGTCCGTTCGTCCGCTGCGAACGAGGACACCACAACGACGTCCGCGGCCGGGCAGCACGACAGCTTCCTCAGGGTGCAGGGTGTCGCGGCGGTGGTGGAGGCCGTGCGCGCCTGCCGGGCGTCGCTCTGGACGCCGCGCGCCATCGCGTATCGAGACGGGGCTGACTGTCCATCAATGGCTGTCATCGTGCAGCGACAGGTGGACGGAGAGGTCTCCGGCGTCATGTTCACGCCGGCGGATCCAGGCGGCGACACCTTGATCGAGGCGGCCTGGGGACTCGGGCCGAATGTCGTCGAGGGCCGGGTCACGCCGGACGCCTACCGCGTCGCTGCGGACGATTCCGTCACCCGCACGATCGTGGACGAGCCCACACTCACCGACGAAACCGCTGTACGGCTGGCACACCTGGGGTATGAGGTTGCCGCCGTACAAGGGAGTTCGCAGGACATCGAGTGGACGGTTGCCGACGGCCACCTTTGGCTCCTGCAGTCCCGCCCGGTGACCGCGCCACCTCCACCGGGTGGCGCCAGTACAGGGACTCCGGGCAGCCACGGTACGGCGACCGGCCCGGCCAGGATCGTTCGTGGGCCAGGAGATTTCCGGCGGGTGCGGCCCGGCGACATCCTCGTCTGCCGTTTCACCGACCCGGCCTGGACACCGCTGCTACGCATCGTCGCGGGCGTCGTCACCGAGATCGGCGGAGTCCTCTCGCACGCGGCGATTGTCGCCCGCGAACAGCACATCCCCGCGGTCCTGGGCGTCCCCGACGCCATGACCTACCTCGCCGACGGCGAACCCGTCACCATCGACGGCTCGACCGGAATCGTGTCGCAATCCGGTGCCAGAGGCGGGACTCGAACCCGCACGCCCGGGGGCACCGGCACCTAAAGCCGGCGTGTCTGCCGTTCCACCACTCTGGCTGGAGGGGGCTGCTCCCCTCGGTGAGACATCTTAGGGGAGCAGCCCCGATCTAGCGGCTTCGCCGGTCTGCCCAGCGGTCTGCCAAGCGGTTCTGCCTAGCGGTTCTGCACAGCGGTGCTGTCTAGCGGCTCTGCAGGGCGTCGATGAAGACCTTGCGGAGGTCACCCGGGTCGCGGGCGACGTAGGCCTGGCCGCCGGTGGCCGCGGCCAGGGTGCGGAGCTCGTCCGGGTTCGCGTCCGGCCCCATCCCGAGGGCGATGATGCGGACCGGGCGGGTCTCGTCTGCCTGGGCCTTGAGCCGGCGGACCGTCTCCTGCAGCGTCGGGCTGCCCGGGTCGTCGTTCTTGCCGTCCGTGAACAGCAGGACGGTGTTGACCGCGGACTGGTCGTACTGCTGGCGGACCTGGCGCACCGCCGCGATCGCGGTGTCGTACAGGCCGGTGCCGCCGTTGGGGATCGGGTGCTGGATCTTGAGCTGACCGAGGATCTTCCCGCGCTGGTTGTCCGACAGCGGAGCGATCGGGACCAGTTCCTTGTAGTCGGCCTTGTCCGTGCCGATCGTGGTCGAGAACGTCCACAGGCCGAGCGATGCGCTCGACGGGAACAGCGACAGACCACCCATGGCTGCCTCGATCGTCAGCTGCATCCGGGTCTTGTTGCCGACCTTCTCCGCCATCGACCCGGACACGTCGATCACGGCCAGCGAGTGGGTGGACAACGACAGGCGGGTCCAGTTCAGCAGCGCCTTGTCGATGCCCTGGCTGGTCGGCTTGGCCAGTTGAGTGACGTCGCCGACGCCGCGGCCGCCACTGAGCGGGCTCATCTGTGCGTCCCGGAAGCCGGCGTCGGCCCGGGCCTGGGAGTAGCTGTCGGACAGCATCTCCGCGGCCAGGGCGTTGGCGGCCGAGGTGGCCTGCTCGGTTTCGGACTTCGCCGTCACGACGATCGGGTAGTCCAGGAACAGCGTGCCGGTGCTCGGCACGATCGGCTTGAGCTGAGCGTTCGGGTTGGCTGCCTGCCACTTCACGAAGGCCTGCTCCGACGTCGGTACGACGGACTTGCTGCCCTCGACGGCCGCCCGGCTGAGCAGGGCGTTGCCATCGGTGAGCGGCTTGGCCATCGAGCCGAGGGCCTGCGCCAGCGGCACGATCACCTCCGACACCTGGCCGTCGGACGTGGAGGTCTTCTGCCGCTCCGACTGGATCGCCAGCAGCGTCAGCGCGCCGGCCGACGTGCTCAGCGGGTCCAGCAGCGCCGCCTCGTTCGGCAACGCCATCGTGCGCAGCCAGGAGGAGGTGTCGGCGAAGGCCGACTTCTGCCCGACCAGGACCATCGGTGAGGTAGCGATGGAGGGTACGGCGATGGTCGGCACGCTGTCGCCGTCGTCGGCCTGGGCCACCCACAGCGAGGAGTCCGGCACCCACAGGTCGGGCCGGCTGTCACTGCCGTTCGCGACGTCCTGGGCAACCTTCGACGAGGGCGCCGAGGTGATGGTGAACTGCAGACACGGAGTGTTGTTCTTACCGCCCTTGGTCGCCAGTGACTTGGCCGCCGTCTCCAGCGTGCCCTGCATCTCCGGTGTGGTGGTCAACTGGATCTGCGTCGGGTCGTCACACGACTTGCTGCCGCCCAGGAAGCCGTCGGCCCCCGACTCGGATCCGAACGACCGGACCACGAACACGGCACCCAGCGACAGCACGAGCAGACCAACCGCGGTGATGTACACCGTACGGCGGTTGTTGTTGGTGTTACTTCGTGTCACCGCAGAGGAATGTTTTCCCATCGCGGCAGTGCTCCCTCCCAGAGGCTGACTGCGCGCGCAGATTACCCGGTTTCGGCAGGTAGCGGCGAAAGACGCAACCGTTCTTGACACACCGTTCGATGAACGCCGGAGACCCCGCCAGTACCGCTCTTTCACAAGAACGCTGTAAAAATCACCGTACGTAGCGTGACGGCTGCGGTGTGGTGAGAAGTGGGTGTGATCCAAATCACACTACGACTTTGCTCAAACGACCGTCTCATGGACCACTCGTCATGAAACGGTCGAAGGTTTCCCTCCGAAGACGTGAGTGACAAGGTTGTCTTTCACACCAGGGTCACCACAGAGTTCACAGCCCGAGGTCGCGGCGCAGCTTCGCCACGTGCCCGGTCGCCTTGACGTTGTACTGCGCGATCGCGACCTTCCCCTCGGGGTCCACGACGAAGGTGGACCGGATCACGCCGGTCACCTTCTTCCCGTACATGGTCTTCTCACCGAAGGCGCCGTACGCCTGCAGTACTTCCTTGTCCGGGTCGCTCAGCAGCGGGAACGTCACGCCGTCGCGCTCACGGAACTTGGCCAGCTTGGCCGGCTTGTCGGGGGAGATGCCGAGGACGGCGTAGCCGGCGGCCTGGAGCGAGTCCAGCGAGTCCCGGAAGTCGCAGGCCTGCTTGGTGCAGCCCGGGGTCATCGCGGCCGGGTAGAAGTAGACGATCACGTTCTTCCCGCGCAGATCCTTCAGCGCGACGTCGTTGCCGTCGGCATCGGGAAGGGTGAAATCGGGTGCGGTGTCGCCGGCCGACAGACGTTCGGACATCAGGCCCTCCACGGGGATCGAGTGAACTGCGGGCAATGTTACGTGCGGAGGGCAGCTGCTCCGGCGGTACGGCGACGGCCGTTGAGGTGACCGTCGGCACGACCCGGTTAGCCTGAACGCATGCGGGCCATGACAGTCACGCCGGGAAAAGCCGACTCGGCAAAGCTCGGCGAAGTAGCAGAGCCACCTGAGGATGACGGCTCGGTTCTGGTGGAGGGTCTCTTCACGGGGATCTGCGGGACCGACATCGAGCTGGTCTCCGGTCTGTTCGGCACCGGCAGACCGGGCTCGGACCACTTGGTTATCGGCCACGAGTCGCTGGGTCGAGTGCTGGAAGCCCCTGCGGGCTCTGGCTTCAGTCCGGGCGATCTGGTCGCGGGAGTGGTCCGTAGACCCGATCCGGAGCCCTGCGCGGCCTGTGCGCGTGGTGAGTGGGACTTCTGCCGCAACGGGCTCTACACCGAGCGCGGCATCAAAGAGATGGACGGGTACGGCGCTGAGCGGTGGCGCGTCGACCCGTACTTCGCCGTACCCGTCCCGGCTGCGCTAGGGCACCTCGGCGTACTCGTCGAGCCGACCAGCATCCTCACGAAGGCGTGGGAACAGGTGGACCGGGTCGGCGCGCGCTCCTGGTACGGACCGGAGCAGGTGCTCATCACGGGCGCCGGACCAATCGGACTGCTCGCCGCACTGATCGCGACGCAACGCGGGTACGGCGTACATGTCCTGGACCGGGTCGTGGACGGGCCGAAGCCCGAGCTCGTGCGGGCGCTGGGCGGGACGTATCTCACCGACCTCCAGCAGCTGAGCGTCGTACCTGATGTGGTGATCGAGGCGACCGGCGTGGGGCAGGTTGTGTTCGACTGCGCCCAGCTGCTGCCGCCGGCCGGGGTGATGTGCCTAGCTGGAATCCACCCCGGTCCGGCGACGATCGACGTACAGCTCGATGCGCTGGTCCGCCAACTGGTGGTGCGCAACGCTGCGTTGGTCGGGACGGTGAATGCCGGTAAACGGCACTACGCGGACGCTGTGGACGTACTGGGCGCCGCCGACCGGTCCTGGCTCGAGCGGCTGATCACGCGGACCGTCCCGCTGTCCGACTGGCCGTCCGCATTGGTCCGGGAACCGGATGACATCAAGGTGGTCGTGGACTTGCGGGGATGACCTGCAAGGATGGGCAGTAGACAGGGCAGGCCCGGCCATCCCGGGGCAGGCCCGGAAGGGAGCGCCGACAGGTGTCGGACACGAAGGCTCGGACCGCCGAGCAGATCGAGGCGGACATCGCCGCCACCCGTGCGCGCCTGGCCTCGACCGTGGACGAGCTGGTCGACCGGGCGAACCCGAAGAACGTGGCCCTGCGGCAGGTCGAGCAGGCCAAGTCCCAGGTGTTCGACGAGAGCGGCCAGTTGCGCACCCAGAAGATCGTGGCGGTCGCCGGTGCGGCGGTCGGCGTGATCGGCGTCCTGCTGCTGATCCGCCGGCTGGTGGGTCGCCGGTGACGCCTCGCAAGAAGCTCTCTGACGACAAGCTGCCGATCCGGATGCTGCACGACCGGGTGCTGGTCTCGGTCGAGCAGGAGGGCGAGCGGAAGTCGTCGGCCGGCATCTTGATCCCGGCCACCGCGCAGATGGGCCGCCGGCTCGCCTGGGCGAAGGTGGTCGCGGTCGGTGCCAACGTGCGGACCGTCGAGGTGGCCGACCGGGTCCTGTTCGACCCGGAGGACCGGGCCGAGGTCGAGGTCCGCGGCGACGACTACATCCTGCTGCGCGAGCGCGACCTGCACGCGGTAGCGGCCGGCCGCCTCGAAGACGGCCAGACCGGCCTCTACCTCTAGATCTGGTAGAGCCGCCTTTTAGATCTGGTAGAGGCGTTGGGCGTTCTCGCGGCCCCACAGCCGGGCTACTCGTTCGGCGTCTGCGCGCGACCATTCACCCTGCTCCACGAAGCCGTTGAGCACTGTGTCGACGGCGCGGCGCCACAGGGCGGCTCCTAGGTAGTGCAGCTCGGCTGGGCCGGCGGCGTCCGACGAGTAGAGGAGTTTGGCGAAGGGCGCCAGCTCGAGGGACTCCGCGACGACGGCGGCTGCGCGGGCACCGACGTACATGGTGGTGAGGCCGACGTCGAAGCTCACGTGGGGGAAGACCTGCGCCAGATACCCGGCCTCGCGGTGGAACGGGTAGCAGTGCAGCAACACGACCGGTGTGCCGAGCGGCTCGACGAGGCGCAGCCACTCGGTGAGCAGGAGGGGATTGGCGGTGTGGAGGTTCAGATCCGGGTCGCCGAAGCCCGTATGCAGCTGCAGCGGAAGACCTCGTCGTACCCCCATCCACAGCAACCACCGCAGCAGGACCGGGTCGGTGACCCGCTCGGCTCCGGCGGCGTACCAGCGGTCGAGCGCGGTCAGGACCTCGGTGGCACTCGGCTCGGTCGGGTCGAGGTCGAAGCCGTGGCGGTAGGCAACGATGCTCTTCAGTCCGACCGCATCCGCGGTCCGCTCCGCCAACCGCCGTACGAAGGCATCAGGTACGGCGGCCGCGCTGGATTCGTGGGACGCGACGTACTCGAGCTCCGACTCGAGCCTGACTACCTCATGCGTACGCGCTCCACTCAGCGTCGCCAAGTCGTCCAGGTTGCCTAGATAACCGGTGTCGACGAGGTAGTCGCTGACACCTGCGGCGCGGAGGAAGACACTCGGGTCCTGCTGGGCCCGAGCGGCCAGGTAGTCGTCGGCCGAGGCATGTGGATCCAGTTCGAGCAGCGGTGCACAGTGTCGGCGGATGGCCAGCCCCAGTTGGGAGTCGAACGTCGACATCCCCGGTGGAACCGGCCGGTCCGACTCGGTGATGAGCTGCTCGAACCCGGCCCGATCGAGGGGACCTGTCACCACGCCGTGCACGTGATGGTCGATCAGCGGCAGGTCAGGCAGCATGACTCGCCAGCCGGAAGCGTGCGGGTATCTCGGCCTCGCCGATGACCAGGTCGCGGACGAAGGTGCCGATCAGTGGCACGAATTTGAAGCCCTGGCCGCAGAAGCCGACCGCGACCGTGATCGGTCCGGCCCGGTCGATGACGAAGTTGTCCTTCGGGGTGTTGTCGTACAGGCAGCTGATCGCTGTCGACCTGCTGCTGTCCAGGCTGGGGTACCACTCGTCGACGTACCGCACGAGCTTGGCGTCTCGTTCTGGCTCCACCGAGAAGTCCCGGGTGTCCGGGTCGACGACCGTCCCGCTGGCATGCAGTCCGACCTTCACACCGGACCCGGCCTCGAACAGCCCATAGGCGTCCGGACCCCAGTGCACGAAGCTCGGCCACTCCAGCTCGTCTGACCTAGGCGTGAAGAACCGAGGCTGCTCCTGAGTCACGGTCAGCTCCGGTAGTGGCACCAGTCCGGTCAGCAACTTGGGCGCCCACGACCCAGCCGTCACGACCACGTGCCGCGCCCGCACCGCACCGCCCGGTACGTCGAGCTCTACCAGCTCGTCGTGGACCCGCAGCGACCGCACTGGCGACTGCACGCGGAACTCCGCACCCAGCCGGGTTGCCACGGTCTGCAGTGCCTTCACCGTGCGATCGGCGTACAGGCGGCCTGAGCCGGGCTGGTACAGCACCGGTGTCTCGAAGCGGAAGCCCGGCCAGCGCTCAGTCGCTTCCGCCGGGGTCAGTACCTCACCAGTTGCCGCATGCAACGATCGGAACGTCTCGATGCCCTTGTCGTCGAGACCGTGGTCGATGCCGCCGGTGACCTCGAACAGCGTCTCCCCGGAGTCCGACTCCAGCTCCTGCCACAGCGGTCGAGCCTGCTCGGTCAGCCGGGCCACGTCGGCGTTGTCCGCAGCCGGCCGGAACAGCCGGGTGCCGCCATGCGATCCACCCCGGTCGTGGCCGAGCGTGAACTGCTCCAGTACGACGACCTCACGCCCGGCAGCCGCCAGTGCCCGCGCCGCCGCCGACCCCATCGCGCCGGCCCCCACCACAGCCACGTCGTACGTCATCGTCACCCCTTTACGCGACCCTCACCGTCGTACCGGTCGCGCATCAAGCCTTGCACTGCTTGGTGATCCGCGCGTGCTGAATCGTGCAGTGCGGCCATCGTGCCCACCCGGTCGCCTTCGGTTCGGTTCTGACCCATCTTGACCTTCGCGGTGACCTGCTCGGCCCGCAGCGTGAAGGCCTGCAGTTCCGGCAGCAGTTCGGTGGTCCGGTCGCGCGCCCACTCGTCCACCCGCCACCGGGCCTTCGCATCGTCTGGGTTGAGCGCCTGCTCGTGGTCCTGGACCAGCCGCATCAGGTGCACCCGTACGGCGTCCGGATCGTCCATCGGGACCGCCTGCCCGCGTACCTCGATCGCGACGAAGTTGTACGTCGGCAGTCCGCGGCTCGCGTACCACGCCGGGCTCACGTACACCGAAGGACCGACCACGCTGACCAGGATCCGCGCCTGTTGCCGGATCGACTCGGCGAACGGGTCCAGCCCGGCCACGTGTGCCACCAACTCGAGTCCGCCGGCGGAGTCCCGGCGTACCTGCACCGGCACGTGGGCGATCCGCAGCTCGGGCTCGTCCGTGATCAGGGTCGCGAAGGGGTGGGCCTCGATCAGCCGGGCGACCTCGTCGAGATCGGGTTCGGCGTAGTCAGGGTCGACGTACATGGACACTCCGTTCGCGTGGGCTGCTGAACCTGCGTCGGCTCCTGAACATGCAGAGTAAGGGCCATGACTGACCTTCTGCTTCGGCGCGTCCGCCTGGTCCGTGCTGGCCTGGCTGCCGATCCGGTCGATGTCTTGATCACCGATGGGACCATCGCGCGCGTCAGCCCGGTCGGCACCGAGTCCGTCGGTGAGGTGGTCGACCTGGACGGCCGCTACCTGATGAACGGTCTGTGGGACCACCACGTGCACTTCCAGCAGTGGGCGTTGTCCCGGCAGCACCTCGACCTGTCCGGTACGACGTCCGCCCGAGAGGTCGCCGATCGGGTCCGGGACCGCCTCGCCACCAACCCGCCCTCAGCCGGAGCCGGACTGCTCGGGTACGGGTTCCGCGACGGACTCTGGCCGGACCAGCCGCTCAAATCGATGCTCGACGAGGTCTCTGGGGACGTACCCGTCGCGCTGGCGAGTGCAGACCTACATAGCGGCTGGCTGAACAGCGCAGCGCTTCGGCTGATCGGTGCCGCGGATCGACCGAGCGGTGTGGTGCGGGAGACCGAGTTCGCGCCGGTGATGGCACTGATGCAGAGCGCCGCACCGTCCACCGCCTTGGTGACAGAGGCCGCGCAGGCCACAGGGGCTGCGGACGGGTGACGTCGTACCGGAGACCGGCGGGCTGGTCACGATGGGGCCGTTGAAGGTGATGACGGACGGGTCGCTCAACACGCGTACGGCGTACTGCCACGACCCCTATCCGGGACTGGACGACTATGGGCTGCTTGTCGTACCGCCTGAGGTCCTGGTGCCGCTGATGCGGAAGGCGCACGAGCATGGGATCGCGAGCACCATCCACGCGATCGGGGACCACGCCAACGGGCTGGTCCTGGATGCGTTCGAGACGCTTGGGATTGGCGGGACGATCGAGCATGCGCAGCTGATCGCACCGGCGGACTTCCCGCGGTTCAAGCAGCTGGGAGTGGCGGCGAGCGTGCAGCCGGTGCACGCGCTGGACGACCGGGATGTGGCGGATCGGCACTGGTCCGGGCGGACGGATCGCGCGTTCGCCTTTGCTGGTCTGCTGGCGGCCGGAGCCGAGCTGCGGTTGGGGTCCGATGCGCCGGTCGCGCCGCTCGATCCGTGGCTGTCGATGGCGGCTGCTGTACGGCGGTCGGACGACGGGCGGGAGTCGTGGCATCCGGAGCAGGAGATCCCGGTGACGGCTGCGCTGGATGCGTCGACGCGCGGCGGGCGGACGCCGGTCGAGGGTGGTACGGCGGATCTCGTCGTACTCGATGCCGATCCGGTGACGGCCGGCATCGACGACCTCCGCACCACCCCCGTGCACGCGACACTCGTCGCCGGGCAGTGGACCTGGCAGGCCTAGAAGCTGTTCGGGCCGAACCGGAAGATCGCCACCAGCAAGGCCAGGATCAGGATGACCACGTTGATCGCGACCGGCGGGAACTCCTTGCGGCGGCCGTGGGTCACGATCGCGCCGATCATGATCACGGCGAGTCCGGTCGCGGCCAGCGGGACCAGGATCGGGGCGATGTCGAGGGCGGCGGGCAGGATCAGCCCGATCGCGCCGAGGAGCTCGACGGCTCCGATGAACTTGACCGTGCCGGCCGAGAAGTCCTCGACCCACTTCATCTGCCCGGCCTGCAGCTTCTCCTTCGACTGCGACAGCTTGGTGATCCCCGCGGCGAGGAAGAAGGCGGCCAGGACCCCCGCGACGATCCACAGAAAGATGTTCATATCCCACTCTCGGTCATTGGTTGATGTATCAACTCAAACCTAGACCGGATGACTTGAAGCGTCAACTAAGTGGGTAGACTAATGCCGTGGCGGGGGAGACCGAGTGGTTGGAGCCGGACGAGCTGGCGACGTGGATGTCGCTGGCCGCCCTGATGTTCAAGCTGCCCGGCGTCCTGGACTACCAGCTGCAGCGTGACTCCGGGCTGACCCATTTCGAGTACCTCGTGCTCGCCGGGCTGTCGGAGTCGCCCGGCCGGTCGCGGCGGATGAGCGACCTGGCCGGCTTCGCGAACGGCTCGTTGTCGCGGCTCTCGCACGTGGTCAAACGGCTCGAACAGCGCGGTTTCGTCGACCGTCGGCCGGCCGAGGACGACGGCCGGATCACCGTGGCCACGATCACCGATTCCGGCTACGAGGTTCTCGTCGCCGCGGCGCCGGGTCACGTCACGACGGTCCGCGAGTACGTCATCGCCGGCCTCACCCCGGAGCAACTCGCCCAGCTCAAGGTCATCGCCGACCAGATCCTCTCAAGGGTCGATCCGGGTAAGCCCTGCTGAGCCGATCGGGAGACAATGGCCGGGTGATCTTCGAGACCTCCAGCCGGTTGCCCGATTTTCCGTGGGACAAGCTCGCCCCCTACAAGCAGAAGGCGGCCGAGCATCCTGACGGCATCGTCGACCTGTCCATCGGCAGCCCGGTGGACCCGGTCCCGGACCTGGTGAAGCAGGCCCTGGCCGACGCGGCGGACGCCCCTGGGTACCCGACCACCCTCGGTACGTCGGCCGCCCGGCAGGCGGCTGTGGACTGGATGGCCCGGCGGATCGACGTCACCGGAGTGGACCCGCAGACCGACGTACTGCCCGTGATCGGGACCAAAGAGTTGATCATGATGCTGCCGACGCTGCTGGGCATCGGCGCGGGTGACACGGTCCTCATCCCGGACCTGGCCTACCCGACGTACGAGGCGGGCGCTGCCCTGTCCCGTGCGACGAGCGTCCCCGTTGCGGACCCGACGACGTACGACGGGCCGGTCCGGGTGGCCTACCTGAACTCCCCGCGCAACCCGTCCGGTGAGATCACCTCGGCCGACGAGCTGCGCCGTACGGTCGAGTGGGCCCGGGCGAACGACGTACTGCTGGTCAGCGACGAGTGCTACACCGAGTTCGGCTGGGACGAGCGGCCGGTGTCCGTGCTGCACCCGGACGTCTGTGGTGGCAGCTTCGACAACCTGCTCGCGGTGCACTCGCTGTCCAAGCGGTCCAACCTGGCCGGCTACCGGGGTGGCTTCGTGGCCGGTGATCCGACGGTGGTGGCGGAGCTGCTCGCCGTACGCAAGCACGCTGGTCTGATGGTGCCCGCGCCGATCCAGGCTGCCATGGCTGCTGCGTTCGCGGATGACACGCACGTGGAGGAGCAGCGGGCTCGATACCTGCGCCGCCGGTCGGTACTGCGGGATGCGCTGACCGCTGCGGGCTGGGCGATCACCCTGTCCAACGGTGGGCTCTACCTGTGGGCTTCGCACCCGTCGTACGACGCTTATGGGTCGGTGGGAGCGCTGGCCGACCGGGGCATCCTGGTTGCGCCGGGCGCCTTTTACGGCACCGCGGGAGAGCGACACGTGCGGGTGGCCTTGACCGGGACCGACGAGCGGATCGATGCTGCAGTGAAAAGACTGCACGAATAAGAGAACTTTCCACGTCGAGTGTGACGTCTTCCTGTGTGACTGCCTCTTAAGGGGGTAGGTGAACTCAATGGAGGGGAAGGCATGCGCAACACGTGGCGTTCCATCGGGGTGGTGGGGGTGCTTCTGCTCGGGATGGTGCCGGTCGGCACCGCCCAGGCGGCAGATGATCCATCCGTAACACCATCGTCGCCGGCGACCGAGTCTCCGGCGACCGAGACGCCACCGCCTTCGGTGGGGAAGACTGCTGATCCCTCGGTGGTGACGCCTCCGCCCGCCGCCGAGTCCCCGTCGGTCACCCCGACGCAGCCGGTCACCCCCTCGCAGCCGGTCACTCCGGCGGCGGCCTGGTCGATCACGCTGGACCAGCCGGCGGCGTCCTGGGAGGACAAGCCGACGGTGTTCACCGGGAAGATCAGCCAGCCGATCACCGGCTCGTACATCACCCTGTGGCAGCGGGTCCCCGGTGCGTGGGTGCTGCGCGGTTCCACCCGGACCACCGCTGGTGGCGTGTACAAGTTCAGCTACACGTCGGCGTACACCGGGTCCTGGGCGTTCCGCACGATGATCGGGGTCAAGGACACGACTGCGCTGGCGATCTCGGCGTACCGGACCGTGCCGATCCAGGACCGGAAGATCGTGATCAACACCCCGGCCGCCTGGTACGCGACGCTGACCGGTGTGTCCGTGACCGGCCGGATGACTCCGGCCGAGCCGGGCAAGGAGCTCGCACTGCAGGACTACCTCGGCAGCGGCAAGTGGCGGCTGCTGGGCATCGCGAAGATGGATACGAAGGGCAACTTCCGGCTCCGGGTCCCCGACGACCTCCCGTCCACCCGGACCGTCCGCGTGCTGACCCGCTACGTCAGCCAGCCGGCAATGGAGTACTCAGGGCTCGCCAAGATCGTCATCAAGGCTGCACTGAACCCCAAGGTGTACGCCGTGTCGGCCGCGATGGTCGCGAACACTTACCGGGCGGGCTGCCCGGTCAAGCCGGCGTCACTGCGGCTGCTGCAACTGAACTACTGGGGTTTCGACGGCAAGGTGCACCGGGGTGAGCTGGTGCTGCGGGACGCCGCTGTGGCGAAGATGATCACGGTCTGGACCGCGACGTTCAACTCGAAGTTCCCGATCCGGCAGATGCGCCGGGTGGACGTGTTCGGCGGGAGCGACGTGAAGTCGATGGCCGCCGACAACACCTCGGCCTTCAACTGCCGCCGGGTCACCGGTGACCCCTACTCGCTCTCACCGCACTCGTACGGCTGGGCGATCGACATCAACACCGTGGAGAACCCGTACCTGGCCGCCAATGGCGTCTGGTACCCGTCGAACGGTCTCTCGTACCGCACCCGCACGCCGGCGCGTCCGGGCATGCTCTTCGCGAGCAGCGTGGCCACGAAGTCTCTGGTTGCCCAGGGCTATTTCTGGGGCGCCGGCTGGGCCAAGCCTGACTACCAGCACTTCGAGCCGAAGTGAAAGCACTCGTAGCCGCTGCGGTCTTCTCAGTCCTGCTGGTGGGCTGCAGCGGCTCGGGGGAAGCGGCCGAGTCCAAGCCGTCCGCGACCCCGACTCCGGTCATCCCCAGCACGGTGGGTGGGACGGTGCCGGTGCCGACCAACACGTTGAGCACGGTGAAGCCGACCGATGCGGCCGTTCCGCCGGAGGTGCCGGAGCAGGCGACCGCACCGCCTCCGGCTACGGCCGGTCCGCTCAGTGGGCGCAACCTGCCGACGCCGGACAAGCTCGGGGCCGGGTGGAAGACGTACGTCGACCCGGGTGGGGCGGAGGCGGGGTTCTTGGGCAACAAGACCTGGACCCGTCGCCGGGATGCGCATCAGGCGTCGTACGAGGCGCTGCCCTCCGGGTGCTCGGGGCAGCCGGTCGCGGGGTCGCTGCCGGTCCCGCAGTACGCGCTCTCCGGCACTTATCGCACGTCGGACACGCAGCCCGCGACTGCGTTGCTGCTGCGGTTCGCTGACGCTGCCAAGGCGACGGCGTACTTCACTGGCTATCAGAGTCGGATGAAGGCGTGCGGATCCGGTGGGGATCTGTCGGTCAAGGGGCTGTGGTCGGAGGACAGTGCTGCGGCGGCCGTTCGGACGTACGCGGGAGCCGAGTCGTACGTCGACGTCTCCGTGATGCACGGGTCGACGCTCGCGTTGCTCGCTGCGACCTCCGACAAGCCCGACACGCAGGCCGACTGGGCCCACGGCGTCGTACCAGCCTTCGAAGCCGTGATGGATTCGCCGTAGAAGCTGTATTACCTTTCAGTATTCCTTGACCTACACTCCGGTTATGGGTGACTTCGACCGGTATGCCCGCCTGACCGCGGACCTCGACGCGCCGTACGCGGTGGTCGACCTGGCCGCGTTCCGCCGGAACGCGGACGATCTGGTCCGGCGGGCCAACGGGACGCCGATCCGGATTGCCTCCAAGTCGGTGCGTTGCCGCGCCCTGATCGCGGCGGCGCTCGAGCGGCCCGGGTTCCACGGCGTGATGAGTTACGCGCTCCCCGAGGCGCTCTGGCTGGCTCAGAACGGTGTCGACGACATCCTGCTCGGGTACCCGACTACGCACCGCACCGCCCTGCGAGCCCTCTCCGAGGACTCCGAGGCGGCTGGTCGGATCACGCTGATGATCGACTCGCCTGAGCACCTCGAGTTCATCAAGTCGGTCGCCACGGGGAGCGCGCGCATCCAGGTCTGCCTGGACGTGGACGCGTCGTTGCGGGTCTTCGGCCAGCATCTCGGCGTACGGCGTTCTCCGCTGCGGACCCCGGCTGACGTCGCCGACCTCGCTCGTACGGTCGCCGCGGACGACGCCTTCGAGTTGGTCGGGGTGATGTTCTACGAGGCCCAGATCGCCGGACTCCCTGACACCTCACCGGCTGTGCGTTGGGTGAAGCGCCGTTCGGCCGCTGAGCTTGCCGACCGCCGTGGTGCGGTGGTCGACGCGGTCAAGCAGTTCGCACCGCTCCGCCTCGTCAACAGCGGTGGCACCGGCAGCATCGAGGTCAGCAGCGCCGACCCGGTCGTCACCGAGGTCACCGCGGGCTCGGGCCTCTACGGACCGACCCTCTTCGACAAGTACGACGTATTCCAGCCGGAACACGCGGTCGCCTACGCACTGGACGTCGTACGCCGTCCTGCGCCGCGGATCGCCACGCTCTTCGGTGGTGGTTATGTCGCCTCGGGCCCGGCGAAGAAATCGCGCCTGCCTTCGCCGACGTGGCCGGCCGGCTTGAAGCTTTTGGGCACAGAAGGTGCCGGAGAAGTGCAGACTCCGGTCCTTGGGAGTTCCGCCGCTGGGCTGCATCTTGGAGACAGAGTTTGGATGCGCTATGCGAAGGCGGGCGAAATGCTGGAGAGATTCGAGGTCGTGCACGCGATCGATGGTGACGAGTTGACGGAGCTCGCCACCTACCGGGGCGAGGGGAAGAACTTCGGATGAGCACCTGGCGGAACTGGGCGGGCACCGAGTCCGCCACCGGTGTGGAGGTCCTGCAACCAACTTCGGTCGACGAGCTCGCGGCGGCGGTGAAGACCGCCGCCGAGCAGGGCAAGAAGCTCAAGGCCGTCGGTGCCGGCCACTCGTTCACGGGCTGCTCGGTGCCCGAGCAGGTGATGATCCGGATGGAGGGCCTGTCCTCGATCCTCCATGCGGACAAGGGATCCGGGCTGGTCACGGTCGGCGCGGGCACCGGTCTGCGCAAGCTGAATGCCGGCCTCGCCGCCTTCGATCTGGCGATGGCGAATCTCGGCGACATCGACAAACAGACGATCTCCGGCGCGGTCTCCACCGGGACCCACGGCACCGGTGCGCGCCTCGGTGGTCTGGCTACCCAGATCGTTGGGCTAGACCTGGTCACGGCGGACGGTTCGGTGCTGCACTGCTCGGCGGAGGAGAATCCGGATGTCTTCGCGGCCGCCCGAGTGTCGGTCGGTGCGCTCGGCGTGATCAGTTCACTCACGTTGCAGTGTGTGCCGGCATTCCTCCTGCGGGCACAGGAGATGCCGCTTCCGCTGGGTGACGTGCTGCAGGGGTTCGATGAGTTTGTCGATGGCAACGATCACTTCGAGTTCTACTGGTTCCCGCACACGGACATCGCGCTGACCAAACGCAACAACCGGGTCGCGGCCGGCGTCGAGGCGTCCCCGGTCGGCCGGGTCCGCGGCTGGATCGACGACGAACTCCTGTCCAACAAGGTCTTCGAGCTGACCAACCGGCTGGCGATGCGACGACCCGGCCTGGTTCCGCGGATCAACGGGCTCGCGTCCCGTGCACTGTCCGCCCGCGAGTATGTCGACGCGTCGTACAAGGTGTTCTGCTCCGAACGCAACGTGGTGTTCCGCGAGTCCGAGTACGCCGTACCGCGGGAGCATGTGGTCGAGGTGATCCGCCGGTTGCGGGACTGGATCGACAGTTCGGGTCACCACTTCCCGTTCCCGATCGAGGTCCGGGTGGCGGCGGCGGACGACATCTGGTTGTCCACGGCGTCCGGGCGGGACACGGCGTACGTCGCGATCCACCAGTACCACCGGTTGCCGCACGAGCCGTACTTCCGTGCGTTCGAGCGCATCGTGGCCGACTACAACGGTCGTCCGCACTGGGGGAAGCTGCACACGCTTACCGCCGCCGACCTTCGGACCCGCTACCCACACTTCGAGGACTACCTCGCCGTCCGCGACCGGCTCGATCCACGGCGAACCTTCGAGAACCCGTACACCCGCCAGATTTTCGGCTGAGCCCGGGCTCCGGATCAGGTTAGTCTGCCGACATGAATGCTGTGGAGGGGCTCGAACCGGTAGTCGAGGATTGGCAGAAGGCACTCGCGGTGGTCGCACACCCGGATGATCTGGAGTTCGGGACGGCGGCGGCGATCGCGCGGTGGACGGCGCAGGGCAAGGAGATCGTGTACTGCATGCTGACCTCCGGCGAGGCCGGGATCGACGGCGTCGCGCCGGCCGAGTGCGGTCCGTTGCGCGAGGCCGAGCAGATCGAGTCGGCCCGGATCGTCGGGGTCTCGGCGGTCGAGTTCCTCGGCCAGCCGGACGGCACGATCGAGTACGGCGTACCGCTCCGCCGGGTCATCACGGAGGTGATCCGCCGGCACCAGCCGGAGATCGTGATCACCAACAACTTCCGGGACACCTGGGACGGCGCGACGACGCTCAACCAGGCCGACCACATGAACACCGGCCACGCCACGTTGGACGCCGTTCGCGATGCCGCCAACCGGTGGATCTTCCCGGACGCGGGGGAGAAGTGGGGCGGCGTACGTCAGGTCTGGGCGGGTGGATCGCCTGGGTCGAAGCATGGTGTGGACACCACGGACACGTTCGACATCGGGGTCCAGTCGCTGAAGGCGCACAAGGCTTACATCGACGGTCTCAACTGGCCGCACTTCGACCCGGAGGAGTTCCTCGAAGGCGCGTCACGCCCGACCGGCACGCTCCTCGGGACCAAGTACGGCGCCCGCTTCGAGGTCTTCGACATGTGACCAGCTACTCGCGCTGGCTCGAGGGCCGCGTATTAGCCATTCGCGCGGTAGCTCGAGGGCCGCGTGTGAGCTATTCGCGCGGCAGGTCGACGGCCGCGTGTGAGCTATTCGTGCGGTAGGTCGAGGGCTGCGTTCAGGTGTGGCGGGGCGGGCTTCGGGCGACGAGGCTCGCGGTCGCCCGCGGTATCCGGGCCGGGCGGCGTGCTCGGCCCGACCCACGAACGGACCAGGGTCCGGCCGTTGCGGGAGAGCCGGTGCAGGTCGATCTGCTGGACCTGGCTGGCCGGGATCCCCAGCTGGATCAGACTGCGGTTCGCCATCTCGCACGCCGTGTCGTGCTTGCGCGGCGAGAACTTCTGCTGCAGCACGACGGCGATCGAACCGTCCGGCAGGTCCTCGACCCGCTGGAGCCGCATGCCCTTGTCCAGGCTGAAGGATTTCAGCGACAGCTTGAGGTAGTCGGAGTCGGAGAGTCGTCGGTCGGTCTTCGCACGCGCAACCACTTCGTAACGGGCCATATCTCGATCATCCGTCGCCCTCGGCCCGATTTCCAGCGAGACCGTTGATCGCTGCCGCGACTTCGGTCGGGTTGGAGATCGGGGTCAGGTGGTTGGCGTCAGGAATCAGCGTGGGCGGCGGGGCGCCGATGCGAGTGGCCGTTTCGGTCGCGTTGCCGCCGTTCGTGTCGAGTGCGCCGAAGACCACCGACTTCGGGATCGCGAGGTCACGGAGCTTGGTCAGCCGCTCGGCGGAGACCGCGGGAATGCCGTGGGCGGTCATCTGCCAGACCGCCTTCTCCGCGCCGGGCTGACGGAACGGCCGGGTCCATTGATCAACATCCGGCGCGGGGCAGTCGGGCGCGCAGACGCCGTTGTAGATCTTGCGAATCAGCCAGTCCGATCCCAGCACGAGCCGCAGCAGCGTGGTCCGGTACGGCGGAACGACCAACGGCCGCGGTCCGTCGTTGGGCAGCGGCAGTCCGTCGCCGTCGAGGAACATGATGCCGCCGATCCGCGCCGGCGCTTCCAGCGTCGCCTCGGCCGCGATACCCGCACCCAGCGAATGCCCGACCAGGATCGGCCGCGGCTCGCCCGGACCACCCAGGTGCATCGCATCCAGGAACCCGAGGAGCTGCGCGGTCAGGTGCTCGATCGTGTACGGCGCCTTGCGCTCGCTGTAGCCGTATCCGGTGATGTCGTACGCATAGACCCGGTGATTCTTCGCCAGCAGTGGCACGAGCCGGGACCAGGTGTCGACCGATTCGACCGCGCCATGGACGAGCACGATCGGCGTTCCCGTCGTACCCCAGCTGTCGTAGCGGGTCTTGACGTCTCCGGTCTGGACGAACTTCAGGCCGGGCGGTGGTTCGGCGGTTCCGTTCGTGAAGGCGTTGTAGCCGAGCGATGCGATGGTGATCGCCAACCAGAAGGCCAAGATGCCCAGCAGCAGCCGACGCAGGAACCGTTTCACACGCCCAGTCTGCGTGGTGGGCTGTAGTGCCGAGTCAGAGGCCGCGGATGACGAAGCTCTTGCTGACTCCGGCCTGGTAGCGGGTGCAGGTCGGGAAGGACACCCGGTAGAGGACATTGCCGGCGTACGGCGGCTGGGCGAGGACGGTGAAGCGTCCGCTCGAGCGGACGGCTGCCTGGCTGGCGGTGCGCCATTGGGTGGCGCCGAGCAGTCGCTGCAGGACGACGAGACAACCCGCGGGCGCACCGGCGACCGAGCCGTTGACCGGCACGACTGTCCCGACCGACGCGCTTGCCTTCGATGGGACCGCGGCCACGATGCCCGGCCGCGCTACCAGGAAGGTGAGCGAGAGCTTGTCGAACGGGCCGTTGATCAGCCGGACGCAGGTGACGCTGTCGGCCAGCCCGCCGGTGTACGACTCCTCGACCACCCCGGCCGGGTTGCTGCGCGGGCCCTCGCTGACCGCGATCTGCTTGCACCACGCGGCGGCCAGGAGCCGGATCGGGATCCCGGTCCCGTACGGCTTCCCGGTGGCGGAGTCCGTCACCGCGCCCCGGACCGTGAACCCGGACCCGAACGGCACGACGCGAGGAATGACTGTCGCGCTCAGCTTCGGCAGATGGAAGCCGGCCACGGTCAGATTCGGCCCGACGAACGGGGTCGGGTCGATCGGATTGTTCCCGCTCGCGTTCACCGTGTAAGGACCGACCTGTACGGCGCTCACCTGGAAGGTCCCGTTCGCCGTCGAGGGCACGTTCAGCGTGCCGAGCCACTCGCCGTCCTGGGTCGTGCCGGACACGCGGGCCAGGTCGATCGCGATCATCGTCGCGAGCTGCCCGGTCCCGGCCGTGCGCTTCAGGAACACGACCAGCTGAACATACGGGCTGTCCGAGTCGTAGCTCGCCTTCACCCGCACCGACACCGGCACGGTGTTCATGCCGGAGACGGCGACCGAGGTACGTCCGAGCGTGACGCTGGTAACCGTCAGCTTGGGGTCCGGAACGCCTTCGGCTGCAGGGATCGCGACCAGGGTCGACCCGATCACGGCCAGCGCCGTGAGCACCGCGCGCAGGGTTCGCATCAGATCCCCCGGATGACGAAGCTCGTGCTGTACCCCGCCTGATACCTCCCGCAGCGCGGGAAGTAGACGCGGTAGATCAGGTTGCCGGCGTATGGCGGCTGGGCGAGCACTGTGAACCGTCCGCTCTGCCGCACGACGTCCTGACTGACCGCGCGCCACGCCGTCGCGCCGTACAGGCGCTGCAGGATGACCGGGCAGCCGGACGCAATGCCGGCGACGGTGCCGTTCACCGGGACGATGGTGCCGACCCGGGCACTGGTCTTGGACGGCGCTGCGCTGACGATGCCCGGACGGCTGACCGACCAGCCCAGTCCTGCGGTGTCGAACGAGCGGCCGCGGAGCCGGACGCAGTTCAGAGCATCTCCGGCGGCAGCCGGGTAGGCGCGGTCGACGATGCCGGAGGTGTTGGTGAGGTAGCGGTCGCCGTCGTGCTCGACGCAGAGGTTGTCCCAGGTGATCTGGACGTTGATCCGGCTGCCGTACGCCTTGCCGGTCGCGGAGTCGGTGATCGCGACCCGGGCTGTGTACGCCGATCCGAACGGGACCACCTTCGGGATGATCGAGACGCCGATCTTCGGCAGGTGGAGACCGGTGACGGCGAGGTTCGGGCCGGCGAACGGGGTCGGCGTCGTCATGCTGCCGTCGGAGCCGTCGATGATCTGGCCGCTCATCACCCCGGTGACCGTGAACGTTCCGTTCGCTGTCGACGGCACGTAAAGGAAGCCCTTCCAGGTGCCGCTCTGGACGGTTCCGGAGTCCAGCGTCAGCAGGCCCGCGACCATCTGCCGCACCGGTCCGCTGCCGCCGCTGCGGTTCAGGAACACGTTGAGATAGATGGGGTTCGCGTCGGTCGTGGCGTAGCCGCCGACCACGGTGACAGGCACTGCGACGGTGTTGAGTCCGGAGACGGCGACCGACGTACGTCCGAGTGTGACGTTGGTGATGGTCAGCGCCGGATCCGGCGAGTTCACCTTCGCTGGTACGGCGCTCGCGGCCGGAGCCACCACCGCGCCGAGCACCAGAGCAACCGACGCGGCCAAGGCCGCCCACCCCTGTGATCTCCAGCCCCCTGCAGTCATTTCCGCAGCGTGGCACGGGAAGGGACGCGCTGCCTAGTTCACAGTCGCAGGTAGAGCTTAACGATCTAGACCTGAAGCATCCGGTTGGCGTCGGCGAGGACTGCGGGGGAGGCCAGGGACTGCCAGCGCGGGACCTGTTCCTGGAGGAACGGCCGCAGTTTGGGGGCCAGGGCCGGGGCGTGCTCGAGGACATCCAGTTCGTTGACGATGGTGAGGTCGACGAACTCACGGAGGTCCGCGGTGGAGAGCTCCTCCGACGTACCGGTGAAGCGGTCCGCGACCGTGCAGTGCTCGGCGAGGTCGCGCCAGGTGGTCTCGCGGTCGCAGGAGCCATACCGATAGACGATCAGCTCCGCCTCGGGACCGATCACGGACTCCAGGACCGGGCGCTCGGTCTGCCAGTCGAACAGGTGCGTCGGAAAACCGTCGGTCCCGTACGCCGCGTGGGCGAGGCCGGCCAGGACGAGGGTGTCGGAGGCGCCGAGGGAGGTCAGGCGCTTGGCAACGCGGTGGAGATGGACGTACAGCGTCCCGCCCGCGTGCTCGAGCTCATCCGCGCCGCGCACCAGCAGCAGCGATCCCAGGTCCTGGAAGGTACTCATCTGACCCCTTCGGTTCGGAGCGGTCAGGGCCTGGTGGGATCGGCCCAGAAAAACACGGTAAGGCCTCAATCCCCACCACGCCCAGCAACCCGGCGCGCCGGTTACATCACATTTCCTGAGCCACAAGGGTTTCCGAGCTACAGGTAAAGCCACGCACCCCGGGGCGTGGCGAGACGCTCGGCCGGGGTGCGTGTGGTTCGGGGGCTAGTTCTCGAGGTCGGCCAGGGCCTGGCGCGCGGCTTCCAGTTCGGCTTCGAGGGCGGCGACCTTGGCGGCCTGCTGTTCGCGGGCGGCCTCGATGACCTCGTCGATCGGCGTGGAGAGGTCCTCGTGCAGTTCCTTCGCGGCGCGGGAGACGGCCGCGGCGGCGACGGCGAGGTTGCGAGCCAGGTAGGTGTTGCCCTGCTTGAGCTCGGCGTGCCACTCACCATCGGCGGTGCCGGTGACCGTGAGGGTCAGCTCCAGGGTCTTGGTCTTCTTGCCGGCGGCCTTCTTCGCCGGCGCCTTCTTCGGCTTCGCGGCCGGCTCGTCCTCGCCCGGAACCTCGGCGGACACCTTCTCGTCGAGCTGTGCCTTCTCGTCGACCTGCGCCGTGGACGCGTCGGGCGCCGGCGTGCTGTCGAGAGACGGGGCCACTACATCGGGAGTGTCGGCGTCAGTGGACGGCGCTTCTGCTGCCAGAGTGTCTACAGTCATCGTTGCGGCGATCTCCTTAAGAACATCGCCCGCCGAAGCGGGCTGGCGCTGGGCGTCTTATTAGAACATACGTTCGACGCTTACACCAACCCGCCACACGGCGATCCGCAGGTCAGGACCGGGTTTCCGAGCGGTCGGCCGACCACTCGAGGTGGTAGGTGCCTTCGCGGTCGACCCGCTTGTAGGTGTGGGCCCCGAAGAGGTCGCGGAGACCCTGGATCAGGGCCGCCGGGAGGCGCTCGGCGCGGAGGCCGTCGTAGTACGACAGGGCCGCCGAGAAGCCGGGCGCCGGGACGCCGACAGTGGCCGCGGTCGCGACGACACGACGCCAGGCCTCCTGGCCGTTGGCGACGGCTTCCTTGAAGTAGTCGTCGACGAGCAGCGAGGGCAGGTCCGGGTTGCGGTCGTACGCCTCCTTGATGCGGTCCAGGAAGCGGGCCCGGATGATGCACCCGCCACGCCAGATCGTCGCCATCGCACCCAGGTCGATGTTCCAGTCGTACTCCTCACTGGCGGCCCGGATAGCGTCGAACCCCTGCGCGTACGCGACCAGCTTCGACGAGTACAGCGCATGCCGTACGTCGTCCACGAACGCGTCCCGATCGACGTCCACCTTCGGCGTCGCCGGACCCGGAAGTACACCGGCCGCGGCCTCACGCCGTACGACGTCGCCCGACAGCGACCGCGCGAACACCGCCTCGGCCATACCGCTCACCGGGATGCCCAGGTCGAGCGCGGACTGCACGGTCCACCGACCGGTGCCCTTCTGCTCGGCCTGATCCAGTACGACGTCAACGAACGAGCCACCCGTGGTCGGGTCGGTCTGGCTGAGCACCTCGGCGGTGATCTCGATCAGGAACGACTCGAGGTCGCCGGTGTTCCACTCCCGGAACACGTCCGCCAGTTCGGCGGGGGACAGGTCGAGCACGTGCCGGAGCAGGTCGTACGCCTCCGCGATCAGCTGCATGTCGGCGTACTCGATGCCGTTGTGCAGCATCTTCACGAAGTGACCCGCGCCGTCCGGACCGACGTGCACGCAGCACGGCTCGCCGTTCACGTGCGCGGAGATCTTGGTCAGCATCGGCTCGAGCGCGGCGTACGACTCCGGGGAACCGCCCGGCATGATGCTCGGGCCGTTCAGCGCGCCTTCCTCGCCGCCGGACACGCCGCTGCCGACGAAATGCAGGCCCTTCTCCTTCAGCGCGCTCTCGCGGCGCCGCGTGTCGACGAAGTGCGCGTTGCCGGCGTCGACGACGATGTCGCCCTCGTCGAGCAGTGGCACCAGTTCGTCGATGACCGCGTCGGTCGGGGCGCCGGCCTTGACCATGACGATGATCTTGCGCGGCTGCTCCAGCGACTCGACGAAGCCCGCCAGGTCTGTCGACGGGACGTAGTCACCCTCGGAGCCGAACTCCGCAACCAGCGAGTCCGTGCGCGCCTGGGAGCGGTTGTGCAGCGCGACGCTGAATCCGTTGCGCGCGAGGTTCCGGGCCAGGTTGCGGCCCATCACCGCGAGGCCGGTGACCCCGATCTGGGCTTTGGCAGAACTCATCGAATCTCCCGCAGTCTCAAGTTGTATGCCGGACCCAGTCTGGCCCTCCGGGCCGGCGCCGCAACCACCGGCCCGACCTGCGGACAGCCGAAGTCACCGGCGGCGAGCTCTTCTCAACCACGGTGAATCGATGGTAGACATCTGAGAAATCGATTTCCCGCCACGAAGTCGGAAGGCCGCCCCATGCTCCGTCGTGTCGCCGCGCTGCTCGTCAGCGCCCTGCTCGTCCTGCCCGTCGCAACAACAGCCGCAACCACACCCGCGGCTGCAGCCTCAGCCACGACGTACGCCGGCAACGACAACGGACCCGTCGGCTGGGACGTCTACCGGAACCTGGACCGACTGCCTGAGCTGCAGACCGGCGTACGGACGAAACAGTTCTCCAGCTTCGGCCGGGACGGCACGAACAACGACGGCTTCGACGGCACCTACTCGTGCCTCCGTACGACGGACGCGGGCTGCGTGATCGCGGAAGACTCCGGACCGGGTGAGGTCGCGTCGATCTGGTTCACCCGCGACGAGGGCAACGTCACCAAGACCGGCACGATCACCGTCGAGCTCGACGGCAAGCAGGTCCTGCACGGGAGTCTGCAGGACATCGTCGACGGCAAACTCGGCGCGCCCTTCAGCTACCCGCTCGTCGCCAATGCGGTGCAGACCAGTGGCGGCGTGTACATCCGCGTCCCGATGCCGTACCGCACGTCGATGCGCATCACCACCCAGACCAATCCGCTCTTCTACCACGTCGACTACCGCCAGTTCCCCGACGCGAACGGCATTCGTACCTTCGATCCGAGCGACAAGGCCGAGGACGTCATCGCACTCCTCAACGCGGCCGGAACCAAGGATCCCAAGCCGGCCCAGCCGAACAGCACAACCAAGACGACCCCGCTGAAGCTTGCCCCCGGCAAACAAATCACACTGGCCGACAGCTACGGCCCGGGCGAACTCAGCGCGCTGCGGCTCAAACTCCCCGAGGTGGTCGGTCTCGACCTGCAGAGCTTCGCGGACGACGGACGCGCATTCCTCGGTGGCAGCAAGTTCACGATGAAGATCGACCCGGCCAACACCGGCGTGAAGCTGATCCGCCGGATGGATCTGCGGATCGGCAACCAGCGCGCGAAGGTCCTCGTCGACGGCGTTCAGGTCGGCGAGTGGGCGCCACTCAAGGCCCAAGGCGCCCAGTGGCTCGACCAGGTTGTCGACCTGCCGGCCAGTGCCACGGCCGGCAAGTCGCAGATCACGATCACGAACGAGTTCGTCTCGTCGGATCTCGACTTCAACGAGTTCACCTACTGGGCGGATTCGATTGTCGACAATCAAACGAAGCGCACCGACACCCTCGACGTCGGCCCCGACCATGTCGCCGATGAGCAGGCGCACGGGTACTCGATCACCCAGCAGAACTGGAGCGGATCGCACGCGATGGCGTACGCCGCAACCGATGCGGACGCCGCCCGGGTGAAGCCGTCCGACTCCCTGCTCGCCGGTGTTCGGGTGCAGGTGACCATCGACGGTGTGAAGCGGGTCGACGCCCCGATCGGCGAGTTCTTCGGTTCAGGCCTCGGCGAGAACCCGGTCCGCTCACTGTTCTTCGCGATGGACCCAGACGGCTGGTACTCGTCCTGGTGGCCGATGCCGTACGTCGCCCGCGCCAAGGTCACCCTGGTGAACACGTCGGCGTACCCGCTGACCGGTCAGGCCGAGGTGACGGCGAGCCGGGACGCGCGCAAGGCGATCGAGCTGGCGACCGGGAAGACCGGGTACTTCACCGCGATCTCCCAGCGCGGCGAGACCACGCAGGGCAGCGACTGGAACTTCGCGAACGTGGCCGGCCGCGGCAAGTTCGTCGGCGTCTCGTCGACGATGGAGGGACTGCTTGCGGACGGCAATACTCGCGGCTACCTCGAGGGCGACGAGCGCGTGTACGTCGACAGCGAGCGGACCCCCGCGATCCACGGCACCGGCACCGAGGACTACTACGAGTCCGGCTGGTACTTCAACGCCGGCACCTACTCGACACCCTTCCACGGCAACTCCGCCCACGAGGTCCGCGCGGGCTTCTGCACGAACGAGTGCGACGGCGCCTGGCGACTCCACATCACCGACTCGGTCTCCTTCCAGAACCAGCTCGACTTCGGCATCGAGCACGGTCAGCAGGACGACCACCCGGCGATCTACGGCTCGACCGCGTTTCTCTACACCGCGGCGAAGTTCGGGGCCCGCGAGACCGACCGGATCGATGTCGGATCGTCGGCCAGTCGCCAGCAACATGCGTACGCCGACACCGGTGCGCAGACGTCCGACCTGACGTCGGTCTACGAAGGTGACCACGACGACACCGCTCTGACCGACCAGGTCCGGTCGACGACGCAGCCGATCCGCTTCACCGTGAAGACCGATCCGATCAACCGTGGCGTGACGCTGCGCCGGACGAGTGATCAGAACACGGCGGGTCAGTCGGCGCAGGTGATTGTCAACGGCAAGGATGCCGGGACCTGGTTGCAGCCACTCGGCAACAGCCACCAGCGCTGGCTCGACGACAACTACCAGTTGCCCGCGGCACTCACCTTCGGCCGCACCAAGCTCGACATCGAGCTGCGCCCGACCAGCCCGACCGGCCCGACCGGCCCGACCGGCCCGAGCTGGACCGCATCGTCGTACGTCGTCCAGTCCCTCGTCCTCCCGTACGACGACCGGCGCGCGCCCGGCGCGGTCAGCGGTGTGACGGCGACCGGGCGGTCCGACAACGCGATCAACGTGACGTGGGCGGACACCGCCGATGAGAGCGGGATCGCGCACTACAACATCTACGCGAAGAAGGCCGGAGCCCAGGAGAAGCTGATCGGCACGAGCCCGCTGCCCGGTTTCCTGCATCGCAACCTCGGGCTGCACGAGAGTTGGACCTACCGGATCGCCGCGGTTGACCTGGCCGGGAACACCGGGCCCAAGTCGGCAGCCGCGCAAGCAACCAGCGGCAGCACCCTCCGACTGGAGGGTGAGGCGATGCTGCCGCCGGTGTCGTCGACCGTGGCTGTCGACCCACAGGGCAACTGCTGTGGGGTGAGCTGGTCCGGTGGCGCCCAAGCCTGGATCCACGGCACCAAGGCCGGCGACAAGACCGTCTTCGGATTCACGGTCCCGACCACCGGGTCGTACAACCTCTCGACCGTGCTGACGAAGGCCGCCGACTATGGGATTGTCGACATTCAGATTGATGGCAATGCACCGGTCAGTTTCGACGGCTACGCGGCGTCCGGCGTCAGTACGCAGAAGGTCGAGCTCGGGACGTCGCAGTTGACCGCCGGCAATCACCAACTGTCGATCACGCTGACCGGCAAGAATCCAGCCGCCATCGGCTATCTCGTCGGACTCGACGTCCTCGACCTGGTGCTCAACTCATGATCCGCAAAATGCTCGCCGCCCTGGTCGGCCTCACCGTCCTCGCAGCACCCCTGCAGTCCGTCGCGTCACCCAGTCGCGTGCGGATCACGCCGTACGTGAAGGTCGGCAAGGTGGTTGCGGCGGGCCAGTTCGCCAAGGTCTACGACCCGAGTGTGGGTGAGACCGGGCCTTGGTACTACAACGACCACACGCTGGTGCAGGACCGGGCTACCGGCACCTGGCACGTGTACGCGATCACTCACGCCGAGCCGGCCAACCCGCTCGACGAGAAGAGCTTCGGGCACGCGACCGCGCCGACACCCAACGGCCCGTGGACCAAGCAGCCGCCGGCCCTGGTCGCGGACCCGGCGGCGGGCGAGAGTCACATCTGGGCGCCGTACGTCATGTACGACGCCGGCACCTACTACATGTTCTACGCCGCCGGCACGCCGGACCACACGGCGTACCGGATGCATCTCGCGACCTCGACCGACCTCGTGCACTGGACCCGGGACGCGGCCAACCCACTGTTCACCGACGGCTTCGACGGGCGGGACCCGATGGTCCGCAAGGTCGGCAATCAGTGGGTCATGTACTACACGGCCAACTCCACTCCGGCCGGTGGCAACCACATCGTTGCCTACCGCACCAGCACCGACCTGAAGCACTGGAGTGACCGGCAGACGGCGTTCCAGCACCCGTCGACCGGCACGTTCGGAGGCCCGACCGAGTCGCCCTTCGTCGTCCAGCGCGGATCTGACTGGTACCTGTTCGTCTGTTGCGACGGCGGCTACGAGTCGACCAAGGTCTACAAGAGCAAGGACCCCCTGCACTTCACCATCGACCAGCTCGCCGGGACGATCCCCGCGCATGCGGCCGAGGTCGTGCAGGACGGCCAGAAGTGGTACGTCACCGGAGCCGGCTGGGGCAAGGGCGGTCTGTACATCGCCCCGCTCGACTTCGCCAAGCTCCAAGTGACAAAGGGCCGAGTGGTGAGTACGCCGTACTACCGCGCGAACATCGAGACCAGTCCACACGCGGCCCTCACCAGTCTGGACGTCGACCCGAACGGCCATCGCGACTACCGCCCAGCCCTCGACTCGACCGGCCGCTCGACAGCGCCGTACCTGGCAGTCGGCAACTTCGGCGCCACCGATCTCAGTGGCGCGGCCAGTCGGGTGCAGAGCAGCAGTACGTCGCTATCCCTGCGTGGCATCCCCTTCGGCGACGAGCCCGTGACGGCGGACTGGTCGTTCGGCTTCGGCACTCGCACGTTCGACCTCCGACTCACCTGGACCGTGCGTGGCGCCACGACCGCACCGGTCTGGGAGGCCGCGTTGAACGTTGACTCGGCGCTACCCGACCAGGGCGACCCGGGCGGCTTCAACCGGGACGGTGATGTTGCCGGACTGCCCAACTGGTCGATGGCGACAGGCCCCGGGCTGAGCGTCGTCACGGCGTACCAGCAGGGCTCGGCGTGGTCGGCGGACAACCATTGGTACGACCCGTCCACCGGCGGCGTGGCTTGGCAACCGCTCTGGCAACCCGGTGGCCGGGCGCTCCCACCTGGGACGTACGACGCCGGCCGGTGGCGGATCGGGTTCTCCGGCACCGAACGGGACGTCACCTTCGCGGACACCCTGGCCTCGGGCTTGAACTAGTGTCGTTGTGTGACCTCGCTCAGCCTGGACCCTCGTCGTACCGCACTCGTTCTGATCGATCTGATGCCGCGGATCGTCGCGCTCGACACCGCCCCGCTGGCCGGCCCGGTGGTGCTCGAGCGCTGCGTCGCGCTGGCGAAGGCGACGCGATCGGTCGGCGGTCTGGTGGTGAACGTCCGGGTCGAACGACCGGGCGTGCACGTCCAGCCGGAGGGCAGCGGGTTCGCGCCGGAGGTGGATCCGCAGCCAGGTGACCTGGAGATCGTGAAGCGTTCGATCGGCGCGTTCGGCCGGTCGACTCTGGACGCGGAGCTCCAGGCCCGCGACATCGAAACGGTCGCCCTGGCAGGGATCGCGACGAACTTCGGCGTCGAATCCACCGGCCGCGCCGCAGACGACCTCGGCTACAACACCCTCTACATCACCGACGCGATGACGGGTCTGACCCAGGAGGCGCACGAGTTCGCGGTCGCGAAGCTGTTCCCGCGGCTGGGGACGACCTGCTCCGGCACCGAGTACATCGCCGCCCTCAGCCCCACGCTTTAAGCAAACAGAGCGGCGTTCTCGCGGACCCAGTCCTGCAGGGTCCGTGGTGCGTTGCCGGTGACCTGGGCGACCGTGTCGGTGACGGAGGTCTCGTCGACCAGGCCATCACCGAAGAAGCCCTCGATCGCTTGCGCATACGGCTCCGGCATCGACGCGAACAGGTCGTCGTGGGTCTCCGCACGGCTCATCGCGTACGCCGTCAACGTCCGCCCGATGCCCGCACCCAGGATCTCCACCTGCTCGCCGGGGGTCAGTGCGACCGGCCCCGTGAGCCGCAGGATCTCGCCGTCCCGCTCACCCTGCAACGCGCGGACTGCGACGTCCGCGATGTCGCGCGGGTGGATCGTCGAGATCGGTACCTCAGGAAACTGGACGCGGACGACATCACCCGCGCGCACCTGGTCGAGCCAGCGCAACGTGTTGGACATGAAGGAATTCGGCCGCAGAAAGGTCCACTCCAGCCCCGACGACCGAACGGCGTTCTCGGCAGCCTGGTGGTAAGCGGCGACCGCGTTCGACGTGTCCGCACTGTCCAACGAGCTGCTCGACAGCAGCACGACCTTCCGGACACCGGCCTGCACCGCATTGGCGAGTAATTCATCGGTCCGCTCGTAGCCGCTGAGCAGGAAGATCCCGGTGACCCCGGCCAACGCGTCGACGAACGTGTCTGGCCGGTTCAGGTCGCCGTACACAGGCTCGATGCCGGCCGGCAGTTCCCGTTCTGACCGGATCAGTGCGCGCCCCGGGATCCCCTGCGCCGCCAGCGATTGCACCACCGCGCCACCGGCGTTCCCGGTCGCGCCCGTCACCAAGATCCTCATGGGTCCGAACACTACGGGGAAAAGGTGCCGTGAACCGGACTGCGGATTGATCCGTAGAGCACAGCAACGAGAGGGGATCAGGATGACCAGCACCGACACCGCGTGGGTCGCCCCGGCGAACGCGGACCAGTTGACCGCTTGGGACACCGCGGAAGGTGTGTTCTGGGCGGAGCATGCCGAACTGTTCGAGCACAGCCTGCAGCGGTACGACGACTGGCTGCTCCGAGCGGCCGGGATCCGTGACGGTGACCAGGTGCTCGACGTCGGCTGCGGAACCGGCAGCACGACGCGGTCCGCCGCCTGGTTGGCCGGATCGGGTACGGCGCTCGGCGTCGACCTCTCGTCTCCCATGCTCACCGTGGCCGCCCTGCGGGCCCGCGATGCGGGTACCGGGAATGCGACGTACCTCCAGGCCGACGCCCAGGTGCACCCGTTCGAGCCGGAGGCGTACGACGTACTCCTCAGCCGGACCGGCTGCATGTTCTTCGGCGACCAGGTCGAGGCCTTCACCAACCTCGCGCGCGCGGTGAAGCCGGGCGGACGGCTGTCCCTGCTCGTCTGGCAGCCGCCGAGCCAGAACCCGTGGTTCACCGAACTCACCACCGCCCTCGCGGTCGGCCGGACCCTCCCGTCCCCGCCGCCGGACGCACCGAGCCCGTTCGCCCTCGCCGACCCGGCGCGGATCGCGCAGATCCTCACGGCCGCAGGCTTCGCCACGCCCGAATGTGAGCCGGTCAAGGAGCGCATGTACTGGGGTCCCGACGTACCGACCGCTGTGGACTTCGTCCTGGGCGTGCTGGGCTGGCTGCTCGACGATCTCGATCCCGACGAGCTCACCCGGGCGATGACCAACCTGCGCCGGACCTTGGTCTCGCACTACTCGGCAGGCGGCGTCACCTTCCCCTCCGCGGCCTGGCTGGTCACCACCCGGAAGCCCGCGTAGCTTCGACGGCGGCCTGGAGTTCGTGACGTGGATCGTCCTGATGGTAGATCCACTCCGAGGGCTCGATGTTGTCCAGGAAGCGCTGGTACATGCAGGCATAGACCAGGCGGCCCAGCACTGTCATCGGCCGGAGCGCGCGGAGTGGGTCGCTGCCTGGGAGCGCACGTTTCCAGGCCGCTGCCCACACCTCGACGGCATGCTCGCCCTTGTCCGCGGGCAACCAGCCGTGGAGGCGCTGGATGTCGACGGCCGGATGCCCGATGAAGCTGTCGGCCCAGTCGACGATCGCGCGGTTCGTGCCATCCGAACGCCAGTTCCCGGGATGGAAGTCGCCGTGCACGAGCGTGATCGGCAAGCCCGAAGCCGTTAATTCGTTGAGGATCGCGGGCAGTGTCGACAGCAGCCGTTTGACGTCGAGTACGTCGTCGTCGGACAGCGGTACGACGGTCAGCAGCCGGGACACCTCGTCACCCAGGTCCTCCGGTCGCGAAGCGGGTGCGTTCAGCTCGTCAACCTCAAGAGCGAGTGCAGCCTGGACAGCGACCCACCGGCTCACGACGTCCTCGACCGTCGGCCGATCCGGTTCCCAGCAGTCGATCCCGGGTGCGTGGGCGAGGAGCGACCAACGGTCCGCGGCAGATGTCGCCAGTACGGTCGGTGCGAGGGTTTCGTCGTACCGATGGATGTGCTCGATGATGTCCGCGTCGACACTGCCGAAGCGGCTCGTGGCCTTGGCCCACGCGCCCTTGAAGCGAATCAAACTCGACAGATTCCAGCTCTTCACCTGGACCGGATCGAGCGGGCCGATGGTGTCCTGCGCCCAGGCGATCAGCCGGCTCGGCCCGTCGACCTCGGCCCACGTCGCCCGCAGCGGGTGCGGCGCGAGGATCGCGTCCCAATCGTCGTACGGCGTCTCGTTGAGCACACCGGCCCGTGGCTCAGCCAGCGCCTGCACGTGGTAGACGGCCCGTCCGCCACGTCCGATCACGGCCTCGTCCGCGTGCAGCAGTCGCAGCACCATCGTCGGTACGCCGAGCAGTTCGTCGAGGTGCCGGGTGATTCCCTCGACTTCCTGCCACCAGGGCGGTTCCACCTCGAATGCCGGCGCCCGTCCCACGAATCTGTCGCCGACGCTGATCAACGCCTCGACGGTCTTTGTGTCCACAGTGATCAATGTCCTCTGATCCGGTGCCAGGTCCGTGCGCCTGACTTGAGCACTACGTCGGTCGTGAGGTCAACGGTTCCGGCCGGATCGTCCGCGCGGACGCCGTTGATGCTGACCGCGCCCTGCCGGATCAGCCGCCGGAGTTCCGAATTGCTGTCATCGGGCCGTGCCGCCCGCAACAGGTCGAGCGTGGTCGTCCCGGTCACGGTGATCACCGGGATGTCCGCCGGCTCGCCGCGCTCGGAGAAGGTACGCCGGAACGCGTCCAGCTCGGCCTTCGCCGAACCCGCGCCGTGGTAGCGCGTCACCACCGCGGCGGCCAGCCGGAGCTTCGCGTCACGAGCAGCCGGGCCGGCATGCGTGGCAGCGGATCCGAGCGCGGCGACCGTGTCCGCGGGCAGCTCGGTGTATACCCGCGCGTACGGCTCGACGAGCGAGTCCGGGATGCTCATCACCTTGCCGAACTTGTCCCGTGGGCTGTCGGTCAGCCCGATGTAGTTGTTCAGCGACTTCGACTGTTTCGCGCGTCCGTCGATGCCCGGCGTGATCGTCGTCGTGATCACCACCTGCGGCGGCGCACCTAACCGCTGCTGGAAGTGCCGCCCGAGCTGCTCGTTGAACAGCTGGTCCGAACCGACGATCGTCAGATCGCTCTGCATCGCGAAGCTGTCGTACCCCTGCAGCACCGGGTAGACCAGCTCGTGGACGGCGATCTCCCGCCCAGCCGCGACCCGGTCCCGGAACATGTCCCGGCTCATCAGCTGGGCCTGTGTGACCTGGCCGAACAGCCCCAGCAGCTCCGCCACCCGCATCCCGTCGTACCACTCGGAATTGCGCCGTACCTCGAACACCTCGGGATCGGTGCGCAGGACCAGCGACACCTGCTCGAGGAACGACGCCGCGTTCGCGTCGATCTCCGCCGGGGTGAGCACCGGTCGCGTTTCCGAGCGGCCGGTCGGATCGCCGACCCGCGTGGTCAGATCGCCGAGCAGGAACACGACCCGGTGGCCGAGGTCCTGCAGTTGCCGCATCATCCACAGGTTGACCGCATGCCCGAGATGGAGATCGGGTGCCGTGCAGTCGACGCCGTACTTGATCCGCAGCGGCCGCCCGGACGCCAGTCGTTCGCGCAGATCGGCCTCGCCGATGATGGAGTCGGTGGTACGCCGTAACCGGTCGACGACCGTGTTCATGGGGTTCCTCTCACCAGGGGAGGCACCCTCGCCAGCGCCTCCGAACAACGGAAAGAGGCAGGAACCGGATGGTTCCTGCCTCGGAGGCTCTGGGTGGAGCGAGTTGTGCGGACTACCGAATACCGGCTCCTCCCAGAGCCGGTCGATACGTCACGCCTCGCCTGATCACGCGGTCAGATTAGCAGTCTCGAGTCCCAGCAGGAATCGGGTTAGATCGAGCCGGTCCTTCATCAACCCGGCCAGCTCCGGCGTGATCGGCCAAGTCAGGCGCCCGACCGGCAGCGAGAGGAACGCACTCCGCAGCAGCAAGGACCCGTCCATGCCGGCCCGTACGTCGTCCACGCCGATCGACTCGCATCCCTCGGCGACCAACCCGGCGTGATACCGGTCGACGACGAGCTCCCGCAGTACGGCGAACTCCTCGACGCCGAGCTCGCCCTGATGCGCCCGGCCGATCAGTAGCTGGCCGAGATCGTCGCCTGCGGCAACCATTGCGTTCGGGGACCAGTCGACCGCGACGAACCCATCGCCCTGCAGGAGAAGGTTTTGCGGGCACGCGTCGCCGTGGCTGAGGAGCTGCGGCCGCCCGGCGCGGTCGTCCAGGATGGTGGGAATGCGCGCGGCGAGCTCGGCCAGGCCGTGGCGTACGTCGTGCGCGTCGACCAGGAGTGGATGCGTCCAGACCGCGTCGTCATCGAGGAGCGCCGGGAGGACGAGGCGGCGGACGAATCCGTCGACCATCGCCCGGGTCAGGCGTTCCGGCGTCCGGCCGACCGGGGCCGGGAGGGCGTCGTTCTTGGTCAGGCGGACGTTGACACGAGCGAGGAGTTCGGCGGCCAGGCCGTAGCGGTCGTGATCCCAGGGCGCGTCGGTCGTCTCGACGTCCTCGAGCACCATGACGACGTGATCCGGGTCCGGCTCCTGGACGTCGTAGAGGACGGGGAGCCGGAGGCCGGTCGGGAGTGAATCGGCGAGTCCGTCGAGGTAGACGTCTGCTTCGTAACGCCAGAGGTCGGTGTCGAGCGCGATGCGGCGGAAGTCCTCGGGGAGGAGGGGGAGCATGGGCCAGTCGCGGTACGAGCGCAGGACCTTCACGAACCGCCCGTCACCGCGGTACAGGCCGGCGGTGGTTGGCGAGCTCACGTCGTACGGGACGGGTTCCAGGCTGCTGAGGTCCATACCATCTGTTGTACGGACGGCGGGGCCATGCCCACATCGGTAGGAATTGCCTATCCCGATTAGGCTCCTGGGTGTGACGGAGGAGCGGGTTGTACTGCTGGACGACGATGGCCGGGCGATCGGGACCGAGGCGAAGGCGACGGTTCATCACGCGGCGACACCGTTGCATCTGGCCTTCTCCGGTTACGTGATCGACCCGGCCGGACGGGTGCTGCTGACCCAGCGGGCTGCGGACAAGCCGACCTGGCCGGGCGTCTGGACCAACAGTTGCTGCGGGCACCCATTGCCGGACGAGCCGGTCGCGGACGCGGTCCGGCGGCGGCTGGTCGACGAGCTCGGGATCCAGGTGGAGTCGCTCGAGCTGGTGCTGCCCGAGTTCCGGTACCGCGCGGAGATGCCGAGCGGAGTGGTCGAGAACGAGCTGTGCCCGGTCTACCGGACCGTGTGGTCCGGTGAGCCCACACTCAACCCGGCGGAGGTTGCGGCGTACCGCTGGGTCGACTGGGCGTCCGTACGTGACGTTCCCGGTCTGTCTCCTTGGTGCCTGTTGCAATTGGACGAGCTGGACAGGCTCGGGTCGACTCCCGGGGACTGGCCGGTCGCCGACCCGAGTCTGCTACCGCCCGCTGCTCGTCTCTAGGTCCTGCTCCAGCAGGTCGGCGTGGAGGGCAATGGCCGCAGTACTCGCGTGACCGGCCGCGCCGATCGCGAATAGGGCCGGCACAGCCGTCGTACCGACTGCCCAGACACCAGGCATGCTCGTCCGTCCGCTCTCGTCGGTCGCGACTGCTTTGTCGACGATCCGGCAGCCGATCCGCTCAGCAAGGTCACTCTGCTGATGCTGCCGAACCACCACGAACACCGACCGCGGTGCCAGCGTCTCGCCGGTCGCCAACCGCACCCGGACCTGTTCGTCCACGGCCTCGACCTTCTCGGTCCGGACCGTCACACCCGCCTTGCCCAACCGCGCCACCTGGTCTTCGCCCAGCTCATCGCCGTCCGTGCACAGCGTGACCGCACTGCTCCACCGACTCAGCAGCAACGCCCGGGCAACTGACCGCTCCGGCATCCCGCGCATCCCGAGCTGGACCAACGGCTGATCCCGCACTTCCCAGCCATGACAGTGCGGACACGCCACCACCTGCCGTCCCCAGGACTCCTTCACCCCAGGCACATCCGGCAGCTCATCCCACAACCCGGTCGCGAGTACGACGGCCCGGACCCGATCCCCGGCAACGACGAAGCCCTCGCCGTCCGCGTCGATGTCCTCGAGCCGGCTGTCCCGCACCTCAGCGCCGTACTCCTGTGCCTGCCTTCGCCCGACCGCCAGCAGCTTGTCCGGCGCCGGATCCTCGACTCCCAGGTAGTTGTGCACGTGGGCTGCGGCCCGATTCCGCGGTTTCCCGTCATCGAACAACACCACCCGCCGCCGAGCCCGTCCCAACGTCAGCGCGGCCTGCAACCCCGCCACGCTCCCACCCACCACCGCTACGTCGTAGTTCGCCATGCGCTCAGTATACGAGACTTTCTTGCTCATATATTGAGACAACAAATGGTGAGCAGATTGCCCTCCGGTGAGGCATGCTGAGGGCATGATCGAGATCCGGGCCGTCGAGACCGACGCGGACTACGAAGCTTGGCGCCAGGTGCGGATCGCGGTGCTGCCGTACGAGCGGTGTCCCAGCGTTGCCGAGATGCGGGCGATGGAGAGCCCGGAGCGGTTGCTCCTGCTGGCCGAGGTGGACGGTGAGGTCGTCGGCAGCGGGCTGTCCGACCGGTCCAGCGAAGGTGGCCGGGCCTCGGTTGCCGCGAGAGTGCGTCCGGAGAGGCGACGGCAGGGTGTCGGCACACGGATGCTGCTCGCGCTGTCCGAGCATGCCGCCGGGCTCGGGTACGACGTTGCCGGCGCCAGCGTGGACGACGAGGGGTCGCTCGCGTTCGCGCACCGGTTCGGGTTCGCGGAGGTCAAGCGTCAGGTCGAGCAGGTCCGCCCGATCGGGGACGAGGCCTGGCCGGCCGCGCCCTCGGAGTACCGGATCGTGACGGTCGCGGAGCGGCCGGAGTTGTGGGCGGCGGCGTACGAGCAGGTGGCGTTGCCGACGTTCCCGGACATGGACCTGCCGAAGCCGCTGGACGTCTCGGCCGAGGAGTGGGCGACCGAGTGGATCAACGATCCGGCCGCGATGTTCCTCGCGGTTGCCGGCGATGACGTGATCGGGGTGGCGGGCCTGATGCTCGACACCGACCGGCCGGAGCGGGCCGAGGTCGCGTACACCGGCGTACGTCGGGAATGGCGGGGGAAGGCGGTCGCGTCGACGCTCAAGCGGTCGAGCATGGCCTGGGCCGCGGAGCATGGGATCACGGAGATCTACACGTGGACCCAGGAAGGCAACGAGAACATGCGGCGGCTGAACGAGCACCTCGGCTTCACGTACGGCCTGGTTGGCATCGACGTCCGCGCGCAGCTACCGCTGAAGCTCGCGGAGTAGATCGGCGCCCGACCACGCGCGGCGGTCGACCTCGGCCTCGCGGATCAACGCGACGAGCTTGCGATTGACCGGAGCGGGCCGATCGAGGGACTCGGCGAGCCGGACGACTTCGCCGTTCAGGTAGTCGATCTCGGTGACCCGGCCGGCCTCGAGGTCCTCCCACATCGACGTACGGGCGAGTGGGTCGATCGCGAGCATCTTGCTCGCCAGGCGCCGGAACAAGAAGTCCGGCAGACGCAGGATCATCGGGAAGCGGCGCATCGGCACTGGCAGCAGTTGGGCCGGCTCGATGCCCTTCGCGGCCAGCAATCCGAGCGTCTCGGCCTGGGCTGCGGCCAGGCAGCGGCGGTAGGAGCGCTGGGACAATTCGTCGCGAAGCGGCAGGTTCGAGAGCGCGTTGATCGGGTTGTTCAGGTTCAGCAGGAGCTTCGCCCACTGCACCGGCAGGATGTCGTCGTGCTGCGCGAGCGGCAGCCCGGCCTTCGCAAAGGCCTCCAGGTACGGCGCCAGTCCGGGATGAGCCTGGACATCGAGCGCGCCCTCGGTGCCCTGGTGGAACACCCCGCCGCCCCGGTTCAGCACGTTGAACGGGACCATCCCGGTCACCACGACCTGATCCGTCAGCCGCGCCCGCAACATCTCCCCATTGCGTACGCCGTTCTGAAAGCTCACCACGATCGCGCCCGGCTTGAGTACGCCGGCCAACTCGTCGGCCGCACCCTCGGTCGCGGCCGACTTCACGGTGACGAGTACAAGATCCGCCTCCGCGGCCGCCACCGGACTCGTCTCGTACCGGATCTCATCCGGCTCGACCCGCAGCTCCGCGCCCAGGTAGTCGGTCAGCCGCAGACCATGCTCGGCCAACTCGTCCGCCATCCGCTGCCGCCCGACAAACGTCACCGGAGCCCCGGTCGCCGCGAGCCGCCCGCCCACATAGCACCCGATCCCACCCGCGCCATAAACGACGATCCGCACCGCAACCTCCTTCAGGCCTCAGACACTGTACGCAAGGACGGGTAGTAGTCAGTTCCCGTGAGTCGACGCACGCCTAGCGACTACCGGCGCCGCCGGTCGCCCTCCACCACTACCCGTTCTTCGGTACGCGGATCCGCGCACGATCCGGCAAGGCGGTCTCCCCGGTCAGCTCCTGGAGGGTGTTCCACAACTGATCGAACCGCTCGGTGCCGAGGCGCTTCTCCCAGCTGTCGAGCAGGTCCGCGATCGCGGCGTTGATCTGCCGCTCCAACTGCTGGCCGGCCGTGGTGAGCCGGACCCGTTTCGCCCGCGGGTCGACCGGGTCAGCCTCGCGGACCAGGTAGCCGTGCCGCTCGAGGTGCGTGACGAGCTCGTGCATCGACTGCTTCGTCATCCCGGCGTGCGCCGCGAGCTCGGCGGTGTGCGAGCCGTCGATCCCACCGAACCGGAACAACTGCAGGTGCGCGGGCCGCAGTTCCGGATGCTGCGGGCCGACCTCGGCCAGCACCGTGGCGAGCGCCTGGTCGAAGGCGAGTCGGAGCAGCCCGAAGTACCTTGGCGTTGACATGACGGTCAGGTTACCTTACCTTCATGGTCAGGCAACCTGACTAAGGGGGAAGGGTGACGACGACAGCCAGGCAGGAGCTGATGGGGTTCCTGACCGCGAAATGGATCCCGCCGGTACTCGCGACGCTCGCCGAGCTGGGCGTGGCCGACGAGGTGGCGGAGAAACCGCTGACCCCGGCCGAGCTGGCCGAGCGCGTCGGCGCGCAACCGCGAGCGCTCTACCGGCTGCTCCGTGCGGCCGCGAGCGTCGGCGTTTTCGAGGAGGACCCGGACGGCCGATTCGGTCTGACGGAGACGGCCGGCCTGCTGCGTTCCGGCGTACCGGGGTCGCTGCGGGAAGCGGCGAGGATGTTCGCGCTGGAGCCGTTCTGGACGCCGTACGCGCACCTCACGCACACCGTGCGGACCGGCGAGCCCGCGTTCGACCACATCTTCGGGCGGACCATCTACCAGCACCTCGCCGAGCACCCGGACGACGCCAAGATCTTCGGTGCGGCGGCCACGGCCTTCCATGGTCAGGCGATGGGACCGATCGTCCGCGCGCACGACTTCTCGGCGTACGACGTTGTTGTCGACGTCGGCGGTGGATCCGGGGCGTTGCTGATCGAGCTACTCCGCGCGTATCCGAAGCTGCGGGGAGTGCTGCTGGAGCTGCCCGAGGTACTTCCGGATGCCGCAAAGGCCTTCGAAGCAGCCGGATTGACCGATCGCGTCGAGCTGGTGGCCGGTGACTTCTTCGTCGAGGTTCCGCCCGGTGACGCGTATCTGATCAAGAGCTGCCTGCACAACTTCGCCGACGAGCAGGCGATCGAGATCCTGCGTGTACTCGCGGCTCCCGGTCGGCCGGTGCTGATCGCCGAGACCATGATCCCGGCCGGGAACGGGCGGCATTACTCGAAGTTCGACGACATCGAGATGATGGCGGTCGCCGGCGGGGCGGACCGGACCGAGCAGGAATGGATGGCGCTGGCCGCGGCCGCGGGGCTGACGCCGGGTGAGGTGGTCGAGTGCGACGACCGGTTCTCGCTCCTGAAGTGCTGATGGAATCGGCTCCTTGCCCGCTAGTCTGAGGCCGTGGCGGAGGGGAATCTCCCCGTTCGGTTGTCGAGTTTTGTCGGCCGGGAGAGTGAGCTGGCCGAACTGGCGGAGCTGGTCCGAGCACATCGGCTGGTGACACTGACCGGACCCGGGGGTGGGGGCAAGACCAGGCTGGCGGTGGCGCTGGCCGATCGGTTGCGCCCCCGGTACGCCGCGGTCCGGTGGGTCGGCCTGGCCACGACCGGGCCGATGGACGGCGCCGCGGGGGTGCTGACCGCCCTGGCCGATGTGCTTGAGTTGCCCGAGGCAACGAGTGAGGCGGTGATGCGGCGGCTGTCCGGCGGCCCGTCACTCCTGGTGGTGGACAACTGCGAACATGTACTCGAGCCGATCGCCCCGCTGATCGGTGAGCTGCTGCGGAGCTGCCCGAAGCTCACCGTGCTCGCGACCAGCCAGGAGGCGCTGGGGATCGCGGGTGAGCTGGCCTTCGCCGTACCGCCGTTGGCCGAGGCGGCGACCCGATTGTTCGTCGATCGGGCGCAGGCGGCGTCTTACACGTTCGAACGGACCGAGGCGAATGCGTCGGATATCGCGGAGATCTGTGCCCGGCTGGACGGCGTACCACTGGCGATCGAGCTCGCGGCGGCGTGGATCCCGACCTTGTCGCCGGCGCAGATCGCGAGCCGGTTGGACGACAGCCTCGCCGTACTGACGCGTGGCGATCGGGAGGCGATGCCGCGACATCGGACCTTGCGTGACGCCTTGGACTGGAGCTGGGGTCTGCTGGATCCGCCGGAGCAGGAGTTGCTGGCGCAGCTGTCCGTCTTTCCGGCGAACTTCAGTGTCGACGCGGTCGAGGCAGTCGCCGTACTGCGCGGACACGATGTGCTGCAATCCCTGTCCCGGTTGGTGAATCGCTCGCTGGTGATGGTGGAACAAGGCGACGAGGTGCAGTACCGCCTGCTCAACGTGGTCCGGCAGTACGCGGCGTACCGGCTCGGTTCGGACACCGGTCCGGTCCAGCGGCTGGCGGCGTACGCACTCGATCTGGTCGAGCGCGCGGCGGATCGGTTGGAGGGCGAGGAACAGCAGGACTGGCTTGATCTGCTGTTCGTCGAGCGCCACACCATCAGGGCTGCAGTGATCGGGCACATCGAGCGCCATGAGGCGGAGGCCGCGACCCGGCTCGTGGTCGGGTTGTGGTGGCCGTCGTACCTGCTCGGCTGGTACCAGGACGCGCGGGACATGCTGGAACGCGTACTGGCGTTACCCGGTCCGGTCCCCGCCGAGCTGCGAGCCGATGCGCAGATGGCACTCGGCACACTGGCCCACCTGCAAGGTGACGCCGAGTTGGCCGCCACACATCTGCGCGCCCTGTTCACCGCGCAGAAGGCCGCCGGCGATCCGACCGCCGAGGCGCGTGAGTTGCACTGGCTCGGTGGCGTCGCGATGCGCAGGGGCGAGTACGACGAGTCACGGCGGCTCGGCCTGCGGTGCATCGAGCTGTGGCGGGAGCTGGGTGTCGAGTGGAAGCTCTCCCGCGCCATCGACTACCTGGGCATGCGTGAACTGCTCGCCGGCGAGCTGGACCACGCGGACGAGCTGTTGCGGGAAGCCCGCGCCCGCTACGAGCAGGACGGCGCAGGGGAGGGGCTGGCCTGGTCGACTGCACTGCTGGGCGCTGTCGAGCATTACCGCGGCGACTCCGCGGCGGCGAACATCCTCCTCGGTCAAGCTCGCCAACTGGCCGAGCCCGCGCACCAGACCGTCACGTTGGCCTGGGCTCTGCACCTACTGGGCCTGGAGGCGCGCAAGGCAGGTCGGCTGACCGAGTCTGCAGACCTCCTCATCCAGAGCCTCCAGCTCCACCTCAACTCCGGCAACCGCTGGCGGGTGGCCAGCCTGCTCGAATCCCTCGCCACCACAGCACTGTCCGACGATCAGGCCAAGGCCGTGCGGCTGTTGAGCCACGCGGCCGCGATCCGGACCAAGCTGGGCACGCCGGTCCCCGCCGTCGAGGCAGCCGAGGTCGCGTCCACCCTGGACGCAGCCCGCGCAGCGTTGACGCCGGAGGTCTTTCGTACGGCGTGGACCGAGGGCGAGGTGTTCACCGTCGACAAGGTCGCCGGGGTCGAGCCCAACGTCCGCCGGAACGCGCTGCCGTTGACGATCGTGGAGACCCGGATCGAGTCACTCCACATCCAGGCCCTCGGCTCCTCGGAGGTACGCCGGAACGACACGGTGCTCGACGCTGCGGCCTGGGGCTATGCGAAACCCCGCGAGCTGTTCTTCTACCTGCTCGGGTCCGGCCCGGTCACGAAGGACCAGATCGGCGCCGAGCTCTGGCCGGACGCCTCCGCCCAGACGCTCCGGAACAGTTTCCACACCTGCCTGCACCAGGTCCGCCGTACGCTCGGGCGCTCGGACTGGATCACGTTCCGCGGCGGACGGTACGAGTTCAACCGGACCCTCGAGCACACGTACGACGTGGCCGACCTGGAGGGCGCCGCCGAGGCCGGGGACCTGGCCCGGGTGATCGCGATCTATCAGGGCGACTACCTGATCGACGTCGCCGGCGCCGCGTGGATCGACGAGCGCCGGGAGACCCTCCGGCAGACGTTCGAGCGGTCGCTGCTCGCCCTCGCGGACGCCCGCGCCACGGACGGGCGGGTCGAGGAGAGCATCGACCTCTACCAACGGGCGGTCAGCCACGACCCACTGCTCGAATCGGCCCACCGCGCGATCATCTCCCTGCACCTGATCCAGGGCGACCGCGCCGCCGCGGTCCGCCAGTACAAGGCCCTGACCGAGCTCCTCGCCACCGAGCTCCAGACCACCCCGAGCCCGCAGACCACAGCGCTTCTGAGCTGACCCCAAGCACTTCCCACAGCAGGTCCCAGCAGAGTTGGTTCGGGGACATTTGTGTCTAGCTCGGGGGTTCACTGATGCGATTACATGAACGAGATTGGGCGGTCCGCGCCATCCAGACTGCAGTCCACGCGGACCGCGGGTCCGTCGTACTGCTGACCGGCGAAGCGGGGATCGGGAAGACCAGCGTGGTCCGTGAAGTGGTCGGTCGGCTCGGTCCGTCCGTCCGGATCCTGCGGGGTGCGTGTGACGACATGCTCGCGCCACCGCCGCTCCAGCCGCTGCGTGACGCCGTACGTGGGTCCGACGGGCCGTTGGCGCGAGCCCTGGCCGATCACCGGGATCTGTACGAGCCGGTGATCCAGGAGTTCGCCGGGTCGAAGCCGACCGTGCTGGTGATCGAGGACGTGCATTGGGCTGACGACGCCACCCTGGATCTGCTCAGGTACCTGGCGCGGCGGGTGGATCAGCTGCGGCTGGTCGTGGTTCTCACCTTCCGTGATGACGAGATCGATGCTCGGCATCCACTCCGGCTCCTGCTCGGTGCGCTGTCCGACGTGACCGTCCATCGGCTCGCGCTCCCGGCGTTGTCGGAGGACGCCGTACGGTCGATGGCCGCCGAAGCCGGCTGGGATTCCGACGAGTTGTACCGGCTGACGAACGGGAACCCGTTCTTCGTGACGGAGGCGCTCGCGGGTCCCGCTGACGCCGTACCTGCGACCGTGGTCGACGCGACGCTGGCCCGGCTGCACACGTTGGACCACGACAGCATCAGTGCGGTCGAGTTGCTCTCCGTGATCCCGCGGCCGCTCGGCCTCGGGTACGCCGAGATCTTGATGGCCGGCCACAGTGAGGCGATCACCCGGGCCGAACTCCGCGGCATCCTCGAGGCCCGCGACGGCACTGTCGCGTTCCGGCACGAGCTGGCCCGGCGGGCGATCGAGCAAGCGCTGCCGGCGATCCAGCGGCGAGCGCTGAACAAGCGCATCGTGGAGCTGATCCTCGACTACGGGCACGAGCGGCTGCTGTACCCGCTGGTGCACCACGCGGTACGCGCCGGTGACGTCGACACGGTCGTCGAGTACGCGCCCCGGGCCGCCCGCGACGCGACCGCGGCGGGCTCGCACCGCCAGGCGCTCGCGCAGTACGAGGCGGTGATCCCGTACGTCGACCGGTTGCCGGCGGCCGAGCAGGCCGAGGTGCTGGCCGGGTTCGCCTGGGAGCTGCACATCGCCCACCGTTTCCCGGAGGCGGTCGCGCGCTGCGCAGAGGCCGTGAAACTGTTCGAACACCTGGGTGAGGTCGTGCCGTTGACGGAGGCACTGCTGCAGCAGTCGCGGCATTGCTACCTCGCGGGCGCCACCGACGCGGCTCTCGCTGCGGTCGACCGCGCCTTCAAAGTTGCTAAGGGCAACGATGAGGTCTGGCCGGCGGCGGTCGCGTGCCGGGGCATGATGCTGGTTCTGACCGGTTCACCGGAACAAGCCGCACCGGACCTCGCGCAGGCGCATGCCCTCGCGGTCGCGACCGGGCGGACCGATATCGCCGCGTTGTGCCTCAACTACATCGGCCTCGCCTGGTGCGATCTCGGCAAGCCGGGCGGACTGGAGAACCTGCGGATCAGCATCGACGCCGCACTGGCTACCGGCGACCATGAAGCGGTCGCGCGGGGCTACACGAACTTAGTCGAGATGCTGTACCGCGCCCGCCGCTGGGACGAGCTGGCCGAGACCATCGCGGCCGGGCTGGAGTTCACCCAGGAGCGTGGCTTCGGTTCGCACACGTACAACCTGGAGACGCACCGGGCCTTGCTGCTGATGCGCCGGGGCGACCTGGCCGGCGCCGAGCAGCACCTGCGCTGGCTGATCGACACCGTCGACGAGCCGGGCATGCTGTCGGTCCTCAGCGCGTCGAGCCTCGGCCGGGTGCTCGCCCGGCGCGGTGACCCTGAGGCGCGGTCCCTGCTGGCCGATGCCTGGCAGCGTGCGCAGGCCCAGCGTTCCGTCCTCGGTCTCGCGTACGCCGCAACGTCGTACGCCGAATGGGCCTGGCTCAATGCTCGTCCGGAGATCTCGGACCGGATCCGCCTGAGCCTCGGCGGGCACACGCTCGACGAGCCGGCCTTCCGCGAGCTCGCCCGGTACCTGTCGCTCGCCGACGTGTGCTGGCGGGGCGGCTGCCTGGAGGAGGGGCTCGACGCCTGGGAGGACACGCCGTACGAGCGAGCGCTCGTCCTCGCGCTGTCCATGAGCCGGGAGGCGACGCTGGAAGGCTTGCAGATCCTGCTCGAGCTGGGTGCCGCACCGGCGGCCGGCATGCTGCGGCGCCGGCTGAAGGAGCTGGGGATGCAGCGGATCCCGCGTGGTGCGCAGGCCCGGTCCCGGAAGAACCCGGCCGGCCTGACCGATCGGCAGGTCGATGTGCTGATGCTGCTGATGGACGGCATGACGAACGCGGAGATCGCCGAGAAGCTGGTGGTCTCGGTGCGTACCGTCGACCATCACGTCTCGGCGATCCTGTCCCGCCTGAACGCCCGGACGAGGCGGCAGGCCGCCGCCATCGCCCGGGACCTCGACCTTCAGCTGACCGGCTGAGAGCCGGCCGGCCGAGTGCTGACCGGCTGATTGCTGGTCGGCTGATTGCCGCTGACGGGGTGGTTGCTGCGGATCACCCCGTTCGGGTCGACCCGGCTCTTGATCTCCGCGAGCCGGGTCTGCGTCGCCGCGGGGTAGAGCTGGGCGTTCGGTTCGCCGACCGAGAAGTTCGGCAGGACCCGGCCGCTGATCCATGGCTCCATCGCCGTCTGCACGTGCTCGATCGCGCCGCCGATGACCGGCGCCAGCGCCGGGTCCGCAACGATGCCGCCGAACAGGAACAGGTACGGATCCTCGATCACGCCGGCCGCACCGTGCGACTCGTCCGGCCGGGCGAACGCGCCGCCCAGGTGCCGCACCTCGAAGATGAACAGCGGCGAATCCGCTGCGCCGACCTTCAGCAGCGTGTCGATCGCCGCGTCGTCGAAGGACGACAGCAGCACGCTCTTGATCAAACCTGGCGTCGGGTCCTCCGGCTCCTGGGCGATCTTGCCGACCATGCTCAGCGGGATCGCCGCGACGTCGTCCGACACCGGCGCGGCGACCGCCCGGAGCGGAGCGAGCAGTTTGTCCGCGTCGTCCGGCGTACCGAGGAATGTGCTGTCGACGGCCGCGAACGACTTGCCACGTACGGGTTCCGGCACGAACGGAACATCCGGGAAGTGCAGCAGCCACGCCCACAGCGACAGCTCGTCCGGCGCGGTGGCCGAGATCTCGGTGAAGGCACGCAGTACGTCGCGGGCGTGCTCGATCGGCCACATCATCCGGCCGCCCTGGATCTCCATGGCGGGCAGCAGTTCGAGCTCCATCGCCACGACGATCCCGAAGTCGCCGCCGCCACCACGCACGGCCCAGAACAGGTCCGGGTCCGACTCCTGCGTGACGTCGATGACCTCGCCGGCGCCCGTGACGAGCCGGACCCAACGGACCCGCTGGGCCGCCTGCCCGTACTTTCGTCCGAACCAGCCGACCCCGCCGCCGAGCGTGTAGCCCACGACAGTGACGTCGCCGTTGCTGCCCGGCAGGCTGGTCAGCCCGGTGCCGGTCAGCGCTTCGTTCAAGTCTCGCCACTGCACACCGGCGCCGACCCGAACCACACCGGCCTCGAGGTCGACGTCGATCGCGGTGAGCGCACCGGTACGGAGCAGGATCGTCCCGTTCACGGCCGACGATGCCCCGTGCCCGGTCGGCTGAGTCGTCACCGCCAGACCGTGGTCGCGGGCGTACCGGACTGTGGCGACGATGTCGTCAAGTCCGGACGCCTGCACCACGGCGACGGGTTGCTGGTCGATGAGCAGGTGCCACGCACCCCGCGCGGCGTCCCAGCCCGAGTCGCCCGGCAACACGACCGGGCCGTCTATCAGTTCACGTAATTCATCCATGCCTCTGTTTGTACGGCGATGCCTATCGCCGCTCATCGGCAAGAACTACCCATATCTAGTGGAGCCGGACCCGCGGATCCAGTACGGCGTACGCGATGTCGACCAGGATGTTCGCGACCACGACCGCCGCGGAGGCGAACAGCACGATACCGATGATCACCGGCAGATCCTGCTGGTTGATCGCGACCACGGCCGTCTGGCCGAGCCCGGGCAGGCTGAACACGGTCTCGATCACGACCACGCCACCGATCAGCTGGCCGAGGTCGATCCCGAACTGGGTCACCACCGGCGTGAGCGCGCTGCGCAGACCGTGCCGGACGATCACGCGGCTCTCCCGGATCCCCTTCGACCGAGCGGTCCTGATGTAGTCCTCGCCCAGTACGTCGAGCATCGAACCGCGGGTCAACCGGGTATACGTTGCCGCCAGCAACAAAGCCAGCGCGATCCAGGGCAGGAACAGATGCTGGAACCACGGCCCGACCCCGGCCGTGAGCGCCGAATACCCGCCTGCCGGGAACCAGTGGTACCCGGCCAGCGTGAGTCGGAAGTACAGGAAGTACAGCAGCAACAAGCCGAGCAGGAACGACGGGAACGAGTAGAAGAACAACGAGAACAGCGTCAGCCCACGGTCAGCCAGCGACCGCGGATGCACTGCCGAGATCACGCCGTTGAACACCCCGAGGAGCAACCACAGTACGGCGGCTCCGATCGCGAGCGAGACCGTGATCGGCAGCGCCGTACCGATGATGGTTGTCACCGGCACCTGGTGGTAGTAGTCGTAGCCGAGGTTGCCTTTCACCGCGTTCTCGACGAAGTGCAGGTACTGCTTCCAGACCGGCAGGTCCAGTCCGAGCCGGTGCTGGATCAGGGCGATCGTCTCGGGGGTCGCCTGCCGGCCGGCCAGCGTCTGCGCCACGTTGCTGGGGGCAACGAAGAACAGGGCGAAGACCGCGATGGTGATCAGCCACAGGACCAGGATGCCGTGACCGAACCGGCGAAGGAGAAAGAGTGCCATGACTAGGTCCGATCCGCTCGTGGGTCGAAGGCGTCCCGGACGCCGTCGCCGAACAGGTTGAACGCCAGGGTCGTGATCAGCAGCGCCAGACCGGGGAACAGGATGAACCACCACGCGGTCGTGTAGTAGTTCTGCGACGTGCTGATCATCCCGCCCCAGTCGGCCGTTGGTGGCGGCAGTCCGAGCCCGAGGAACGACAACGTCGCCTGGGTCACGATCACCACCGGGACCAGCAGCGTGGTGTAGACGATCACCGGTGCGAGCACGTTCGGCAGGATGTCGACGAACATGATCCGGCTGTCACCCGCGCCGAGCGACCGGGCCGCCTCGACGAACTCGCGTTCGCGCAACGTCAGCACCTGCCCGCGGACGATCCGGGCCACCGACGCCCAACTGAAGCAGCCGATCACCAGCACGGTCACAGTCAGGCTCGGCCCGGTGACCGAGACCAGCGCGATCGCGACCAGCAGGAACGGCACCGACAGGACCACGTCGATCAGCCGGGCGAGCACCGTGTCAGTGATCCCCCCGAGGAACCCTGCCGCGAGCCCGAGTACGACGCCGATCACCACGGTGATCGCGGTCGCGATGACACCCACGAGCAGTGACACGCGAGCGCCGTACGCGATCCGGACCAGGATGTCCCGGCCGAGGTCGTCGGTGCCCAGCCAGAACGTCCCGTTCGGCCCGCGGGGCAGGCCGTCCGGGGTCAGCCCGATGTCCCGGTACTGCTCGTTCGGTGGGTGTCCCGTGATGGCGGAGAACACCGGCGCGAAGATCGCCATCAGCACGATCAGCAGGATCACGGCCAGCGAGATCATCGCCACCTTGTCCCGCCGCAACCGCCGCAACGCCAGTACGAACGGACTACGCCCCTCAATCGCCCGCGGCTCGTCGACTACGTCGATCATTTCGATGGCGGCGGTCATGATGCCTTCAAGTTGGGTACGGCGGTGGACAGGTCCTCGCCCAGGGTCAATGGGTAGAAGCAGGCGGTCCGGTGATCGCCGGTGTCCTCCAGCACTGGCTGGAGTGGTGGTTCGCCGGACGCGCAATCGGCTCGCGCCTTCGGGCATCGCGTATGGAACCTGCACCCCTCCGGCGGGTTCGTCGCGGACGGGATGTCGCCGCCGAGGATGATCTGCTCGCGACTGTCGGCGGTGTCCGGATCGGCCACCGGCAACGCGGACAGCAACGCCCGCGTGTACGGATGCCGGGTCTCCCCGAACAGCTCGCTTGTCGGCGCGAGCTCGACGATCTTGCCCAGGTACATCACCGCGATCCGGTCACTCACGTGCCGGACCACGGACAGGTCGTGCGAGATGAACACATAGGTCAGGTCGAACTCGTGCTGCAGATCCGCCAGCAGGTTGATGATCTGGGCCTGGATCGACACATCCAGCGCGGACACCGGCTCGTCACAGATGACCAGCTTCGGCCGCAACGCCAGCGCCCGGGCCACCCCGATCCGTTGCCGTTGGCCACCGGAGAACTCGGCCGGGAACCGGTTGTAGTGCTCGGGGTTCAGCCCGACCAGCTCCATCAGCTCCTGGACCTTCTTCTTCCGCTCCGCCCCCGATGCGATGTTGTGGATCGCAAACGGGTCGCCGATGATCGAGCCGACCCGGCGGCGCGGGTTGAGCGAGCCGTACGGGTCCTGGAAGATGACCTGGACCTCACGCCGGATCGGGCGCATCGCCCGGCGTGACAGCGTGCTGATCTCGGCCCCGTCGAACCACACCGACCCCGACGTCACGTCGTACAGATGGGACATGCAGCGGGCCAGTGTGGACTTGCCGCAGCCGGTCTCGCCGACCAGGCCGAGCGTCTCGCCCTTGCGGACCTCGAGGGAGACCCCGTCGACCGCGCGGACCACCTCCTTCGAGCCAGTGGGAAACTCCTTGCGAACGTTGTCGACCTTCAGCAGTACGTCGTCGCTCATGACGCGATCGCCTCGCTTTGCTCATGCGGGAGCCAGCAGGCCGACTGGTGCCGGGGATCGCGGGCGACGTCGGTCAACGGCGGCGCCTCGGTCCGGCACTTGTCGAACACCTGCGGGCAACGGGCGGCGAACGGGCACCCGGCCGGCAGGCTGATCAGGCTCGGCGGCGTGCCCGGGATCGGGGTCAGCCGATCACCGCTGCGCGCCGGGAGCGAGGCCAGCAGCCCTTGTGTATAAGGGTGATGGTTGCGGTAGAAGATGTCGCGACGCGGAGCCCGTTCCATCACGGCGCCGGCGTACATCACCACCACCTCGTCGGCCATCTCCGCGACCACCCCGAGATCGTGGGTGATCAGGATGATCGCCGTACCGAACTGCTCCTGCAGGCGGCGCATCACGTTCAGCACCTGGGCCTGCACGGTCACGTCGAGGGCGGTGGTGGGCTCGTCCGCGATCAGCAGCGCCGGGTCGAGTGCCATCGCCATCGCGATCATCACCCGTTGCCGCATCCCGCCGGAGAACTGGTGCGGATAGTCGTCGATCCGTTCCGCCGCCCGCGGGATACCGACCAGGGTGAGCAGCTCGGCGGCCCGTTTCCGGGCCGCCTGCTTGCTGATCACGCGATCGTGGGCGCGGATCATCTCGACGATCTGCCAGCCGATCCGGTACTGCGGGTGCAGGCTGGACAGCGGGTCCTGGAAGATCATCCCGATCTGCGCGCCACGCAACCGCCGCAGCGTCGACTGGTCGGCGGTGATCAGGTCCGTTCCGTCGAAGAACGCCGTACCGGAGACCTGGGCACCGCGGGTGAGCCCGACGATGGTCTGGGTGGAGACGCTCTTGCCGGAACCGGACTCGCCCACGATCGCCAGGGTCTGACCGGCTTCCACGTCGAACGACAACCCCCGGACGGCACGGACGGTGCCGTCCGGGGTGTCGAAGGAGACCTTGAGGTCCCTTACTTCAAGCAAGGCCATGAGGTTCTCAGCCGCCCTGCTTGGCCTTGTCGAGCCACACGTTCGCCGGGTCGAAGTTCTGCAACGTCGGGACGTAGACGGCGTTGTGGACCTGGGCGGCGTGGTAGTTGGCCTGCTTGTTGTTGGTCAGCGGGTAGAAGGCGGCCTGGTCCATCACCCGGGCGTCGGCCTTGGCCCACAGGTCCGTGGCCGCGTCCTGCGTCGGTGCGGCGATCGCCTGCTGGATCAGCGTGTTGGTCTCCGGGTCGTTGTAGAGGCCGAAGTTGCTGCCGACCGGCGGGAACGACGGCTCACCCGAGAACAGCGGGTTGAAGAACGACAGCGCCCCGTTGCCGTACCAGTCCGCGCCCCAGCTGGACAGGGACAGGTCCCAGACCCCGCGTTTCGCGACGTCCGGCACCTGCAGGTACTTCACGTAGAAGTCCGCGTTCGGCGACGGTACGCCGGTGACCGTGATGCCGGCCTTGGACAGGTCCTGCTGGATCGTCTGGAAGCTCTTGCTGCTGCCCTCGCTCGCGTTGCGGTAGAGGAACTTCAGCGTCAGGTTCGGATACCCGGCCTCGGCGAGCAGCTGCTTGGCCTTGTCCGGGTCGTACGGGTACGGGTCGATCTGCTTGGAGCCGGTGATGACATCGGGCAGGACGTGCGTGAGCGGCGGGTTCAGCGTCTTGCCGCCGAGCACCTGCAGGACGTGGTCCCGGTTGATCGCGTAGCTGAGCGCCTGCCGCACCTTCGGGTTCGCCAGTGCCTTGTTGTTGTTCGGCGAGACGGTGTTGTAGATGACGTACGGGTTGGTGCTCGCGGTGTCGCCGATGTTCAGGTTCGGGTCCTTCTTCGCCTGCAGCGCGGGTAGCTGCGACGGCGGCGGTGCGACGTCCCACTCCATGTCGGCGGTCGGCGTACCGGTCTGCAGCTGCTGCTGGATCGAGTCCTGGCTGACCGTCTCGTTGACCACGATCTTGTCGACGTACGCCTTGCGGACCGGGTCGGTGGCGGCGTCCCAGGCGGGGTTGCGGGAGTAGTTGACCGACTTGGTCGGCACCCACGAGTCGACCTTGTACGGGCCGTCGGACGGGTAGTGGTTACCGAGCTCGGTGCTGGCCGGGAGGTACTTCAGCGCCTCGACCGGAGCCGGTGAGAAGGCCGGCATCGTGAGCATGTCGACGAAGTACGTGGCCGGATGGGTCAGGTGGAAGACGACGGTGGTGTCGTCCTTGGCCTCGACCCCGGGCAGCGGCGTCTTCTCGATGTACTCCTGGATGCCCGCGACCGTCTTCGGCGCCTTGTTGAAGCCGTCGGCGAACGCCTTGTAACCGACGATCAGGTCGGCGAAGTCCGGGATGCCGCCGAACGGCTGGACCGGGTTCGTCGTGCGCTTGACGCCGCGGACCACATCGGCGGCGGTCACCTGCCGGGCCGGGGAGGTGTCCCACTTCGCGCCGGGGCGGATCTTGATCGTGTACGTCTTGCCGTCCGCGCTGACCCCATCGTTCGCGGCGGTCGGGATGTCGGTCGCGAGATCCGCGACGGGTGCGGTGTTCTTGCCGCCGGGATCGGCCGGATACGTGAACAGCTGCCGGCTCCACAGCCGCAGGTTCAGGTAGCCGGTCGCGTAGTAGCTCACGTTGGGATCCATGTAGTCGACATCGCCGGCCCCGAGCATGTTCAGGGTTCCGCCGGTGACCGGCTCGGCGGCGGTGCCTCCGGATCCGGATGTCGTTCCACCACCGTTGCTGCAAGCGGCGAGCACGACGCTCGCCACGGCGGCAAGGGATACTGCCGCCAGCCGTCTTCTGGCCATTGGTCCTCCTCCGGGACTCGATAGCGCCGAAGCTAGGACTTCCGGCTCCGGCCGGAACCCGGGTCACCGAAGCGTCAAGAGGTTGTCACCGTCGGCGCGTGGCGACATGACAGCTTCATGACAGGCGTAACCGGCACCCGGCCCGGTGGTGAGCGACACTGGTCCCGTGGCACACAGCCTGCTGTTGGTCGATGACGAGCCCCGGATCCGGCGGGTACTGCGCCTCGCCCTGGAAGACGAGGGGTACCAGGTCGCGGAAGCGGCCAACGGGTACGACGCGCTCGCCGCGCTGCGCCGGGTCCAGCCGGACGTGGTCCTGCTGGATCTGATGCTGCCGGACCGGGACGGATTCACGGTCTGCCGCGAGATCCGCCGTACCAGCGACGTACCGGTGATCATGGTGACCGCGCGGACCGACAGCCACGACGTGGTCGCCGGGCTGGAGGCGGGTGCTGACGACTATGTGACGAAGCCGCTGGTGGCCAAGGAGCTGTCGGCCCGGATCCGGGCGTTGCTGCGGCGGGTCGAGCCGGCCAACGCGCGGCAGCCCGATCTGATCGAGGTCGGCGACCTGCGGATCGACGTACCGGGAGCCGAGGTGACCCGCGACGGCGAGGTGCTCCCGCTGACCCGGACCGAGTTCAAGCTGCTCGCCGAGCTGGCCGGCGCCGAGGGCAAGGTGCTCAGCCGCGAGCAGCTGCTGTCGAAGGTGTGGGGGTACGGGTACTTCGGTGACAGCCGGATCGTCGACGTCCACATCCGCCGGCTCCGGCTGAAGATCGAGCACGACCCGGCCAGCCCGAAGCACCTCGTCACCGCCCGCGGTCTGGGCTACCGATTGGTGAGCTGATTTGCCGGGCCGGCGACCGCGGTGGTGGGGTGGCGAAGGACTCAGGCTCGGCCTGCGCGGGCGCGTCATGGTCGCGTACGGCCTGCTGGCGCTCGGGTTGTCGACGGTGCTCGCACTCGTCACCTGGGGCGTGGTCTCGAACTATCTGACCGACCAGCGGGAGTCGTCCGCGATCGTGGAGACCCAGGACAACGCGGCCGCCTTGCACTACGGGATCTTCGGCGCGCCCGAGCCATGCCTGCCGGCGCGGGAGCGGGTCGAGTGCGGCAGCCCGATCCCGCAGGAGAACGTGAGCGTGATGAGCCTGCTGGCCACGCTGCCGTCCACCGACTCGGCGGCGGCGATCCTGTACTTCCAGGGCGAGTGGTACTCGCTGACCGGGAAGCCGTCCGATCTCCCGCCCGACCTGGTCGCCAACGTCAAGGCGGGCAGCACCGACCACCGCCGGATCATGGTCAACGGTCAGGAGGTGCTCGCTGTCGGCGTACCGCTGACCCGGCCGGGGGAGGCGTTCTTCGAGTGGCATCCGCTCGCCAAGCTGAACAGCACGCTCGTGACGCTGAAGATCACGCTGGTCGTGGCGGCGATCGTGACTGCGCTGATCGGGTTGGCAGTCGGCCGGCTGGCGAGCACCCTGGCGTTGCGGCCGTTGGCCGAGCTGACCCGAGTGGCGGATGCGGTCGCGCGCGGGAAGCTGGATGCGCGGCTGCAGGCCGAGAACGACCGCGACCTGGGCGGGTTGGCCCGGTCGTTCAACCAGACCGCGGCCGACCTGGAGCGTCGGGTCGCGGCGGACGCGCGGTTCGCCGGAGACGTCAGCCATGAGTTGCGTACGCCGTTGATGACGATGCTGAACTCGATGCAGCTGATCCAGAACCACCGGGCCGAACTGCCTGCGGCGGTGCGGGAGCCGGTCGAGCTGCTCGGGTACGACCTGGATCGGTTCCGGCGACTGGTGATCGACCTGCTGGAGATCTCCCGCGACGACGGTGGCGATCAGGGCAGCCGGGAGATCGTCCGGATCGCCGACCTGGTCCGGGCCGCGGCCGATGCCACGGCGGGACGCGAGCTGACCACGGTCGAGCCCGACGCCGAGGGTCTCACGCTGCAAGCCGACAAGCGCCGGCTCGAGCGGGTCATCGCCAACCTGGTCGAGAACGCCGAGGACCACGCCGGTGGTTGCAAGGGCGTCGGTGTGGAAGCCGGTGGGCTGGGCGTCATCATCACCGTCGACGACGCCGGTCCAGGAATTGCTGTCGAGGACCGCACCCGGATCTTCGAGCGCTTCGGCCGCGGTGAGACCTCGGGCCGCGGTCGCGGCGTCGGTCTGGGCCTGGCCATCGTCGCCCGCCACGTCCAATGGCACCAAGGCACCATCCAGGTCGTCACCCGCCCTGGCGGCGGTGCCCGCTTCGTCGTCGAGCTGCCGGCGAAAACCAGCTGACGGTTCTTCAGGCTCCCGTTATCGTGGAGGCATGGCTACTTGCCTCTGTGTCTAGCTGTGGACCCGCTTCCGCGCCAGAAGTGTGTCCTTTAGCTATCACGGAGAGTAACCATGATCACCGTTCGCGGTGTAGATATTCGCGTCGGCGCCCAGCTGCTGCTGACCGATCTGTCCTTCCACGTCAGCCCGGGTGACCGCATCGGGCTCATCGGCCGCAACGGCGCCGGTAAGACCACGCTGATGAAGACCCTGGCCGGCGAGGACCGCCCGGCCACCGGGTCGATCACCGTGTCCGGTTCCGTCGGCTACCTGCCGCAGGACCCGCGCGCCGCCGATCCCGCCGTCACCGTCACCGCCCGCATCCTGTCCGCGCGCGGCCTGGATGTCGCCGTACGCAAGCTCCGTCAGGCCGAGGCCGCGATGAGCACCGCGACCGGCGAAGCACAGGAGAAGGCGATGGCGGCGTACGCCCGTGCCGACGCGGAGTTCCAGGCCGGCGGTGGGTACGCGGCCGAGGCGGAGGCGGCCCGGCTCGCGGCCGGTGTCGGCCTGCCCACCCGCGCGCTCGAGCAGCCCGTCGGCGAACTGTCCGGCGGGCAGCGCCGTCGCGTCGAGCTGGCCCGGATCCTGTTCGCGCAGCACGACACCCTGCTGCTCGACGAGCCGACCAACCACCTCGACGCCGACTCGGTGCTGTGGCTGCGCTCGTTCCTGCTGTCGTACCCCGGCGGCCTGATCGTGATCAGCCACGACCGCGAGTTGCTCAAGGCAACGGTCAACCGGGTCTTCCACCTGGACCCGCTGCGGCTCACGATCGACATCCACAACACCGGCTGGAAGAAGTACCTCGAACAGCTGGAGACGGACGAACGTCGCCGTACCCGGGAGCGCAAGACGGCCGAGCGCAAGGCCGCGGTCCTGCACGCCCAGGCGCAGAAGATGCAGGCCGGTGCCACCACGGCCGTTGCCGCGCGCAACATGGCGCGGCGGGCGGACAAGCTGCTCTCCGACCTCGAGCCGGTACGCCGTTCCGCCCGCGTGGCCCGGATCCGGCTGCCCGAGCCGGCGCCGTCCGGCAAGACCCCGCTGACCGCCGTCGGCCTGAAGAAGGCGTACGGCGGACTGCAGGTGCTGGACGGCGTCAACCTGGCCATCGACCGGGGCAGCCGGGTCGTCATCCTCGGGCTGAACGGTGCGGGCAAGACCACCCTGCTCCGGCTGCTCGCGGGTCGTGAGGAGCCGGACGCGGGCGAGGTCGTGCCCGGGTACGGGCTACGGCTCGGGTACTTCGCGCAGGAGCACGACACCCTGGACCTGGCCGGGACCGTCCGGCAGAACCTGGCGTCGGTCGCGCCCGGCCTGACCGACGGCGAGGTCCGGAACGTGCTCGGCTCGTTTCTGTTCAGCGGTGACGACGCGGAGAAGCCGGCCCACGTGCTGTCCGGTGGGGAGAAGACGCGCCTGGCACTCGCCGGGCTGGTCCACTCCGGGGCCAACGTGCTGCTGCTGGACGAGCCGACCAACAACCTGGACCCTGCCTCCCGGGACGAGGTTCTCGGCGCGGTCGGCAGCTACCCGGGCGCGATCGTCATGGTCACCCACGACGAGGGCGCGATCGAGGCCTTGCGCCCCGACCGGGTGCTGATCCTGCCGGACGCGAGCGAGGATCTGTGGTCCGACGAGTACCTGGATCTGGTCTCGCTGGCCTGATCGGACCCGGGCCTCAACCCACGGGTTGAGGCCCGGGTTCCACCTGGGTGCGAACTGCGGGCTGACGTTCCGGCGGCGCTTTCCGAGGAGTGTTGTGACCAACAACGAAACCCTCGGAAAGGAACGAAAATGTCGGCCGGACTCGTGATCGGGATCTTGGTAGGACTGTGGGTGCTGTTCCGGGTCGTCGGCCGGCAGGTCACCGGATCGCTGGTGTCGCAGCGGCAACTGGTGCTGATGCCGACGATCCTGTTGCTGATCGGGCTGCTGTCGGTGTCGTCTGCGGTGCACACCGCCACCAGCGGGGAGCTCGCGTTCCTCGTGCTGGACTGCGTGATCCTGGTCGGCCTCGGCCTGGCCCGGGGCACCAGCGTGCGACTGAGCCAAACCCCGGACGGGCTGTACCAGAAGGGCACCGGCGCCACGCTCGCGCTCTGGCTGATCACGATCGGCCTGCGGATCGGCGGCGCGTTCGCCTCGGCGGCGATCTGGCCGCACGGCGCCCTGAGTCACGCTTCGATCGTGCTGACCATCGGGCTCACGATCGGCGCGCAGAACGCGATGATCTACCGCCGGGCGCTCGGGATGAACATCCCGCTGGCCGCCGAGCGGGCATGATGACGGTATGAGTCGGACGCTCGACAGCCGGGTACGGACCTCCGTGCCCGGCTTCCTGCTGCGTTCGATCCCAACCCTCCTCACGATCATCACGCTGGTCCTGGTGGCCGGCGACGACGACCTGCGCCGGCTGCCGTATCCGGTCCTCCTCGTCCTCGGCCTGATCGTTGTCCTCAGCAACCTCTCGCTGCTCCCACTGCGATACGGCGAGCCGCTGGGGAGGGCGACGTATGGACTGCTCGCGTTCGCGGTCGCGGGTTCCGTGCTGTGGTGGGCGCTGCCCGGCAGCGTGCTGATCGTGCTGCCGTTCTGGGTGACGCGCGCCGCGGTCCGGTATCACCGGCCGGGCTGGCTGCAGTACGTCGTGGTCGCGGTCGGTGTGGTTGGTGCGAGTGTGCCGATCTACGTGAACACGCGGTCGTTCGCCGGTGCGCTCGGGTCCGCGTTCGGGGTCGTGGCGTTAACGCTGGCCGCGCTGAACCGGCGCAACCGGGAGGACCAACTCGACGAGCTCGAGGTCTCGTTGGCCCGGAAGCAGGCGGTGATCGAGGAGCACGGTCGCGCTGCGGCCTTGGCTGAGCGGGCCCGGATCGCTCGCGACGTTCACGACGTACTGGCGCATTCCTTGGCCGGACTGTCGTTGAGTCTGCAGGGTGCGCGGCTGATGCTGGTGCGGGATGGTGCTTCGGAGGAGGCGATCGAGCAGGTGACTCGGGCGCAGGGGTTGGCAGCGGAAGGGCTGGCCGAGGCCAGGCGGGCTGTGGCGGCGTTGCGGGAGGATGCGGTTCCCGACGTACGGGCGTTGAGCGATCTGGTCACGGCGTACCGGGTGGAGAGTGGGGCTGCCGCGGACTTCGAGGTGATTGGTGCGGAGCGGGAGTTGTCGGCGGACGTGATGAGCACGCTGTACCGGACCCTGCAGGAGGCGTTGGTGAACACGCGGAAGCACGCGCCGGGTGCTCCGGTTTGCGTAAAGCTTTCGTACGCCGACGACGTCCGGCTCGCGATCGAGGACCGGCCGGGGAGGCGTCCGGGCCGGGCCACACCTGGCGGCTATGGTCTGCTCGGAATGCGCGAACGGGCCGACCTCGTCGGCGGCTCACTGGAAGCCGGCCCGACCGCGGAGGGCTGGCGAGTCGAACTGAAGGTGCCGGGATGAGTGCGGTGCGGGTGGTCGTCGCGGACGACCAGCGGGTGGTGCGGGACGGGCTCGTCACGTTGCTCAAGTTGCTGCCCGGGATCGACGTGGTCGCGGCCGGGGCGGATGGTGAGGAGGCCGTCCGGTTGGTTGCCGAGCACAACCCGGACGTCCTGCTGGTCGATCTCCGGATGCCGAACTGCGACGGGGTGGAGGCGACCCGCCGGGTCCGCGCGGACCACCCGCGGACGGAAGTCGTCGTACTCACGACGTACAGCGATGACGACTCGGTCCTGTCCGCACTGCGGGCCGGTGCGCGCGGCTTCCTGACGAAGGACGCGGACGCCGAGTCGATCGGCCGAGCCCTGCAGGCGGCGGCCGCAGGTCAGTCCATCCTCGACGCCGACGTACAACGCCGCCTGATCGAAGGCGCCGCCGCCCCCAAGCCCGCCGACCCGACCGACACCGGCCTGACCCCACGTGAGATCGAGGTCCTCCGCCTGATCGCCGACGGCCTCTCCAACACCGAGATAGCCCGCCACCTCGTCGTCAGCGAAGCCACCGTCAAAACCCACATCAACCACCTCTTCGCCAAAGCCAACCTCCGAGACCGAGCCCAAGCAGTCGCCTACGCCTACCGCCACGGCCTCGCCTGACGACCGTCCCCGCACCGCGAGGTCGTGGAGACGCCTCCTGCGACTGGGTTGCATGTGGGGGAGGGGTGGGCGTTTACTGGCGGATCGTGAGGCATGTTGGGTTGAGTGGGCGGGAGTGGGGTTCGGTCTGGGGGATGGCGGCGTTCGTGCTGCTGTTGCATGTGGTCGGGTGGGGAGTCCTGGGGCTGATCGTGGCCCCTCGGCATTATCTGCTCGGGTCGGCCGGGGTGTTCGGGGTCGGGCTCGGGGTGACGGCGTACACGCTGGGGATGCGGCATGCGTTCGACGCGGATCACATCGCCGCGATCGACAACACGACCCGGAAGCTGATGACGGACGGGCGGCGGCCGTTGTCGGTCGGGTTCTGGTTCTCGCTCGGGCACTCGACGGTCGTGTTCGGGCTGTGCTTCCTGCTCGGGATCGGCGTTCGCGCGCTCGCCGGCCAGGTCGCCGACGACTCGTCCCGCCTGCAGCAACTCACCGGCCTGATCGGTACGGCGGTCTCCGGCATCTTCCTGTACCTGATCGCCGCCCTCAACCTCGTCATCCTGGTAGCGGTGATCAAGGTCTTCCGCCGGATGCGCACCGGCGAGTACGACGAGGCCACGCTCGAACAGCACCTGGACAACCGCGGCCTCCTCAACCGGATCCTCCGCGGCGCGACGAAGGCGGTCACGCAGCCCTGGCAGATGTACCCGATCGGTCTGCTCTTCGGCCTCGGCTTCGACACCGCGACCGAGGTGAGCCTGCTGGTGCTCGCCGGTGGAGCCGCCGCGTTCAGCCTGCCCTGGTACGCCGTACTCACCCTGCCGATCCTGTTCGCCGCCGGCATGAGTCTGCTCGACACGATCGACGGCTACCTGATGAACTTCGCCTACGGCTGGGCCTTCGCGAAGCCGGTCCGGAAGGTCTACTACAACATCACCATCACCGGCCTGTCCGTCGCCGTCGCCCTGGTGATCGGCAGCATCGAACTCGACTCGATCCTGACCGATAAGCTGCACATCACCCACGGCCCCCTCGCCACCATCGCCGCCGTCGACCTCAACTCGGTCGGCTACGCGATCGTCGCTCTCTTCCTCCTCACCTGGCTGACCGCCCAGGCCATTTGGAAGTACGGGCGCATCGAGGAGAAGTGGACCGCCCACTCCCAGCCGTGATTGCGATGCGCAGGGGGTCTCGACTACCGTGGACGTATGAACAGTTCTGCAGATGTGCAGGGTGTTGATGAATGTAACGTGCGGCTGGTTGATCCTGAGCGGGTGGCGAGCGTCAACGCCAGGATGCCCGGTGCCGACGACATCGTCGACACGGCCGACGTGTTCAGCCTGCTCGGGGATCCGCGGCGGCTGAAGCTGTTGGTCGCCCTGCTCGACGGCGAACTGTGTGTCTGCGACCTCGCCGCGATCACCGGGCTGAGCGAGTCCGCGACCTCACATGCGCTCCGGCTGCTGCGCGCCCACCGAGTGGTCGCCGTACGCCGTGATGGCCGGAACGCGTTCTACCGCCTGGACGACGCACATGTGCGGATGCTGCTCGATCTCGCCGTCGCCCACACCGAGCACACCGACGCGATCCACCCGGAGAGGTCGGAGTCATGAGCCACGGGCACGGGCATGGACATGGGCATGGCCACCAGACGAGTGCCGACGCGGACCGGAAGTTGCTCGGCGGCGCGCTCGCGCTGATCCTCGGCTTCATGGTCGCCGAGGTGATCGTCGGCGTCGCGGCCGGTTCGCTGGCGCTGATCACCGACGCCGCGCACATGCTCACCGACGCGATCGCGATCCTGCTCGCGCTGATCGCGATCCGCCTTGCCGCCCGCCCACCGGCCGGCGGCTTCACCTACGGCTTCAAGCGGGTCGAGATCCTGTCGGCCCAGGCGAACGGCATCACCCTGCTGCTCCTCGCGGCGTACTTCGTCTACGAAGCGGTCAACCGGATGATCGACCCGCCGGAGGTGAAGGGTGCGCTGGTCCTGATCACCGGTGTCGTCGGCATCGTGGTCAATCTGTTCGCCACCTGGCTGATCAGCAAGGCCAACCGCTCGAGCCTCAACGTCGAGGGTGCGTTCCAGCACATCCTCAACGACCTGTTCGCGTTCATCGCGACCGCGATCGCCGGTCTCGTCGTACTGCTCACCGGCTTCGCCCGGGCGGACGCGATCGCCGCGCTCGTGGTCGCCGTACTGATGCTGAAGGCCGGGATCTCACTCGTCCGCGACTCGGGCCGGATCTTCCTCGAGGCCGCGCCGACCGCGATCGACCCGCAGGCCCTCGGCGCCGAACTGTGCGCGATCGACGGCGTGATCGAGGTCCACGACCTGCACGTCTGGGAGATCACCTCCGGCGAGCCGGCCGCGTCCGCGCACATCCTGGTCGCCGAAGGGCTCGACTGCCACCAGATCAGGGTCAAGATCGAGGGCCTGCTCGCGGACCGTCACCACCTCACGCACTCGACCCTCCAGGTCGACCACGCCACCGGCGACGAACGATCGGCCCACTGCAGCGACGCGCACGGCACCGTGCACCGCTCGGTCATAGCCGATGTCACAGGCGCTGGACGAGCACCTGACCCGGCCAGTCCGAATCATTAGCCCGCGGTACGCCGAACTCGACGTCCCGGGTGAATCCCTGCTTCTCGTAATACCGGACCAGCGCCCCGTCGCCGCCCGCGAAGCAGTCCACGCGCAGCATCCCGACCCCGGCCGCACGCGCCAGCTTCCGCGCGTGATCGAGCAGCAGACCGCCGAGGTTCTGACCGGCGGAAGCACGGTCCGTCACCAAGAGCCGCACATACAACTCGGGCTCCTCGGGCGCCGGCACATACGGCATCGCGGCTCCGACGGCGAGCGCCCCGACCACCCGGCCGTCCGCCTCCGCGACCCACAACCCGTCCTCCTCATCGGCGAACCCGGTGATCTGCGCGACCCGCCGAGGGCTGGTCGAATGCGGCTCGGTACCCCACTGATCGGTCCGTCCGCGCGCGACCAGCCACTCCGTCGCCCCGTCGAGCAACCCCAGCACCGCCGCCACGTCGTCCCGCCCGGCCCGGCGGATAGTCATCTGCACGTGCTCAGAATAGTTTGACCAGTGATGTCGAAAGCCGCCGTTCAGTCTCTACCTAGGCGTGTAGAGAGGAGCTCACCGTGAGCAACAAGACCGGAAAGCTGGACAAGACGTTCACCGCGCCGCTGCTGAAGAGCGACGCCAAGGGCGGCTGGACCTACGTGAAGATGCCGGGCTCGGCGGAGTACTTCGGTACCCGTGGGCTGGTCAAGGTCCGCGGCACGATGGACGGGCACCCGTTCGAGAGCTCGTTCATGGCGCTCGGCGACGGCACCCACAAGCTGCCCGTGAAGGGCGACCTCCGGGACCTGATCGGCAAGGACCCGGGTGACGAGATCACCGTTCATCTCGACGAACGCCTTGGCTGAACCTGCTCGCGATGTGAGATCGTCGTCACAGCGGGTCATGTCCTGAGTAAGGAGTATGTGAAGAATCAGTCCTGACCCGCCGCCCGACTGGGGATCATCCGGCACCGGACCGTAAGTTCGATGCGGGTGGTCCGACGACGTCAGGAGTGAACGAAGTGCAACGGGGCTCACGGGGTATGCCCTCGGCATGCCCACGATCAGCGGAGCCGGTTACGCCGTGACGATGCTGAACAAGATCCTTGCCATCACCGGAGCGCTGCTGGTGGCGGCCGGAGTGCTGCTCGGATTCCGGTCGGTCTCGGCGGCGAAGATCGACTGTGGTTCCGCGTTCCAGCCGGCCGCGGGCATCACGCCGATGGCGTGCGACAACGCGCTGAACAGCTCGAGCACGCTGGTCACGATCTTCATCGGCGTGGGCGCGCTGTGCCTGCTCGCCGCACTGGCCGTCAAGGTGGTTCACGCCAAGGTCGTTCGCGACAAGGTCAGCGCCTGAGTGGCGGCGATCGAACCCTTCCGGCTGGAAGTACCCGAGTCGGAACTCGACGAATTGCGCACCCGGCTCGACTGGGTACGTTGGCCTGACGAACTCCCCGGCACCGGCTGGGAGTACGGCGTACCGCTGGCGTACCTGCAGGACCTGGTCGAGTACTGGCGTCACGGCTACGACTGGCGGGCCGCCGAGGCGGAGCTCAACGAGTGGCCGCAGTTCACCACCACGATCGACGGGGCGAACGTCCACTTCGCGCGTCTCCGGTCGACGAACCCGGACGCGACGCCGCTGATCATCACGCACGGCTGGCCCGGCTCGATCGTCGAGTTCAGCAAGATCACCGGCCCGCTGAACGATCAGTTCCACCTGGTCATCCCGAGCATCCCCGGCTTCGGGCTCTCCGGGCCGACCCGCGAACGCGGCTGGGAGTTCACCCGGATGGCGCGAGCGTGGGCGACCCTGATGGAGCGCCTGGGCTATGAGCGGTACGGCGTACAGGGCGGCGACTGGGGTGCGGCGATCTCCCGTGAACTCGGCCGGATCCAGCCGGAGCGCGTGATCGGCGTACACCTCAACCTCATCCCCGGCGCGGGCGCCACCTCGGAACCGACGGCGGCCGAGCTCGAGCCGCTCGACCAGGCCGAGCGCGACCGCACCTGGGCGTCGTGGCGACGCTTCGAGGCCTGGTCGAAGGACCGCCAAGGGTACGCCGATCTGCAGGCGACGCGGCCGCAGACACTGGCCTACGCGCTCACCGACTCACCGGTCGGGCAGCTGGCCTGGATCGCGGAGAAGTTCGCGATGTGGTCCGATCCGGCCTCCGAGATCGACCGCGACCACCTGCTCACCAACGTGATGCTGTACTGGCTCACCCGCACCGCCGGCTCGTCCGCGCGCGCCTACTACGAGCGCGCCCACGCGCCGTACGCCGGTCAGCCGACCGAGCCGTCCACGACACCGACCGCGCTGCTCGACCTGGCCCACGAGAACTTCATCCCGCTCCGCCACATCGTCGACCGCACCGACAACATCGTCCGCTGGACCTCCCACCCCGACGGCGGCCACTTCGCCGCCCTCGAACAACCGGAAGTCCTGGTCGCCGACATCCGCGCGTTCTTCAGCTCGCTCAGATCTTGAGCACCAGCTTGCCGGTGCTCCGGCGGGCGAGCAGATCCTCGTGCGACCGGCGCGCGTCCTCGAGCGGATACTCCGCGCCGACCAACGGACGGAGCTCCTTCGCCGCGGTCAACGCGAGCAGCTCGGTCAACGGTTCGGCGTACCCGCCCGGCAGGTCCATTGCCGGGACCAACCAGAAGCCCGCGACCGAAAGGTTGCGCTCGGCAAGTGCACTGGGATCTACCGACGGCCGACCTTCCCGGCCGGCGTTCCCGTAGTTGACCAACCGCCCGAACCCGGCCAGGCACTCGAGCCCAGCCAGCATCGTCGCCCCACCGGTCGAATCCAGTACGACGTCCACCCCGCGATCGTTGCTCACGGCCCGGATCCGATCGACGTACCCGTCCGGATCGTTGTCAACCGCAACATCAGCACCGAGCTCCAACGCCAGCTCACGCTTCGCCGGCGTCGACGCGGTGGCGATCACCTGGCCCGCATCGAAGTGCTTGGCGAGCTGAACCGCCAACGACCCGACGCCACCCGCGGCCGCATTCACCAGCACGGTCTCACCCGGCGCGAGCCGCGCACTGTTCCGCAGTACGTGCCACGCCGTCAGCCCCTGGATCAGCAACGCGAGCGCCTGCCCATCACTCACCCCATCCGGTACGTCGACCACCCGGTCCACCGGCGCGACGGCGTACTCGGCGTAGCCACCTCCGGTCGCGAAGATGGGGGAGAGCACCCGGCGACCGTCCTCGGTCCGGCCGACGATCTCGACGCCGGGGACGAAGGGGAGGGTGACGCCGCCGCGGTACGAGCCGTCGGTGCGATGCGTGTCGGCGAAGTTCACGCCGGCCGCGCTGACCTCGACCAGGAGCTGGCCCGGTCCGGCGACCGGAGCGTCGAGCTCGGCCGGGACCAGGACCTCGGGACCGCCGAACTCGGTGACCTGAATGGCGCGCATGAAGATCCGTTCGGTAGGGGAACTATCGTTGCCGCATGAGTTTTACCGGTTTTCCCGCCGCCGCGCTGGATTTCTACGACGATCTCGAAATGGACAACACCAAGTCCTTCTGGACGGAGCACAAGCACGTCTACGAGGAGTCGGTCCGGATCCCGATGTCCGCGCTGCTGGGCGAGCTCGAGGCGGAGTTCGGTCCGGCGAAGCTCTTCCGGCCGTACCGGGACGTCCGGTTCGCCAAGGACAAGACGCCGTACAAGACGCATCAGGGCGCGTTCATCGACGTGGCGCCCTCGACCGGGTGGTACGTACAGATCGGGGCGCCGGGGGTGCGGGTGGCGGCCGGGTTCTACGAGGCGAGTTCGGAGCGGCTGGCCCGGGTCCGGAACGCGATCGACGAGGACCGGCGTGGCAAACAACTCGAGAAGCTGCTGGCCAAACTCACCCGGGCCGGCTGGACCGTCGGCGGCGACCGGCTGAAGACCAGCCCGCGCGGGTACGACGCCGAGCACCCGCGGATCGAGCTGCTCCGGCACAAGTCGTTGACGGTGAGCAAGTCCTACGGATTCGAGCCGATCATCCACAAGCCCGAGTTGGCCGGTCAGATCCGCGCCGACTGGCAGGCCACCAAGCCGCTGATCACCTGGCTCGCCGACAACAGCTGACTACTCGCTCTCGTAGTCCTTGCGGATGTTGAGCAGGATGTCGCGGGTCTGGTTCGGCGGCGGGGCCGCGACGCACAGGGCCTCCATCGTGGCCGTGTACTGGTCGAGGTCCTCGAGCTTGTCCAGGTACAGCGCGCTGGTCAGGTGCTCGATGTAGACGACGTCCGGCAGGTCCTGCTCCGGGAAACGCAGGATGCTGTACGCACCGCCGGTCGCCGCGTGGCCGCCGGAGTTGAACCGCATCACCTGGAGCGTGATGTTCGGCTCGTGGGTCGCGTCGATCAGCCGATCGAGCTGCTGGATCATCGCCTTCACGCCACCGATCGGCCGGCGCAGCACCGATTCGTCCACAACCGCCCAGAGCCGGACCGGGTTGTTCGTCCGGGTCAACACGTCCTGGCGGCTCACCCGCAGAGCGACCCTGCGGTCGACCTCATCGGCCGGGATCAGACCACGACCGAGCTGGACGACAGCGCGCACGTACTCCTCGGTCTGCAGCAGGCCGGGCACGAACTGGAGCTCATAAGTACGGATCAGTGCGGCGGCTGCCTCGAGACCCAGATAAGAGTGGAACCAGCTCGGCAGCACGTCGCCGTACCGGTGCCACCAGCCGGGGTTGTTCGCCTCGCGGGCCAGCGCCAGCAGCCGCTCGCGCTCCTCGCCGTCGTCGAGGCCGTACAGCGTCAGGAGGTCGCTGACATCGCGCTCCTTGAAGCCGACGCGGCCCAGCTCCATCCGGCTGACCTTGGATTCCGAAGAACGGATCTCCCACCCCGCGTCGGACCGGCTGATCCCGGCCGCGTCCCGCATCCTGCGAAGGTGCGCTCCGAGGATGATGCGAAGCGCGGTCGGTCCGCTCTGCGCACCCGACTCGGACACACTCACCTCCCACAGCCCCCAGCGGTCTGAAAAGCGGCAACCTCACCCGCAGGTGCACATCATCGCACGTTGCAGAGGGAATCTGCCGAAGTTCTTACAAAGACGCGGCGAATCCGCACCAACGATCACGCAGCGTAACACCACCCGATTGCCGACCGGTTGATTTGTCAGGACATGATATCTCGCTCGCGGTGCCACGAACGCCGTTCGAGCGGCCTGGATCCGGCCGTCCCCAGGCGGAAACCGGCGTCTGAGGGTCTCGATATGGAAAACGTGCGGATGCACGTGCATCGGGCGCTTGCATTCGCAACGTGCCGACGCCATGATTGATTCATGCACAGAAGGTGAGCTGAATCTCGCGAAACGTGACATCGCGTGATCCGGCAGGCCGGTCCTACAGACCCGTCAGCGGCCCTCCCCGTTGGCATGACTGGTTGGGGAACCCGAGTCGATGAACGACGAAAGTGATGCAGTTGAGCAGACCGCCACGAGGTCCGGCGGCCGCGCGCCCGACGAGCTGACCGAGCGGGAGATCCAGGAACTGGTTGCGCGTTGCCCGGAGCAACAGCGTTGGGCCTTCGAGGGCTGGCTGCGGGGGGTTCGCCAACTGGATGGCGACCCAATCGTGAGCCTGGCTCCATGACCACCGACAGAGCAGTAGGAGGCAGAAAGATGGTTCGGATCTGGCTGGGAGACCACCTGATCGCCGAATATCTCGCCGAACCCGACCGTGCGTCGCGGTACCAGCGGGTGATGACGCCGAAGTTCACCGGATTGCGTATCACCGTGGACAATGCGGCCACCGGCAAGGCCTCCGAACTGCCCAGCGAACAGCTCTGGCCGCTCACCGTCCAGTAGCTCGTTCGCGCCCTCCGGCAAGCACCAAGGCCGGCCCTCTTCCGAGGGTCGGCCTTTTGTTATGTCCCGAGCCGGTCAGTACGCCGGCTTCCAGCCACCGACCGCCTGTCGCCCGCCTTCAGGACTGCGCTCGAGCGCAGTCCCCCGCAGACCTCCGGACACAGGAAGAGGCCCCTTCACCACTCGCCTGGAGAAGGGGCCTCTGCTTCCGGGTTGCGTTCAGGCGAGGTAGTCGAACTCCCCGTCGTGAACACCGCCGAGGAACGCCTCGATCTCAGCCTTGGTGAAGACGAGGGCCGGGCCGTCGGTGTGGCGCGAGTTCCGCATCGCCACGCCGCCGTCCGGCAGCTTCGCAACCTCGACGCAGTTGCCCTGGGGGCCACTCCGCTGGCTCTTCCGCCAGATCAGCTCGCTGATCGAGTCGCCGGGCATGCCGTTGTAGACAGCAGTCATCAGCTGCACCTTCCGTACGTCTTTGGCATATGCACGTGCATTTGGGCTTGCATTTGCATCGTACACGTTTAGGGCCTCTGTGTCCGCCCCCTTACGTGTAGTGATCGTGTCGGCCTCAAACGCCTGTTGGAACGGGGCGTTCGGTCGCGATGGGTGACGAAATTGCCCGTTACGACGTTGAAGTTCCCGGACCGCCTACCTAGGTGACGACTCGCCTGAACCGGTTGTCACACACGGTGTGAGGGAACTGCACAATGTGGGGGAGAATGAGGAGACGAGCGTTGCTGTTGGCCTTGCGCATGATCCGGACGGTGCCCGCGGATGCGGTCACCGTGGTGCGGTCGTACCCGCCGATGGTGATCTGCTTCGGAGCCGCGCTGGGCGGCACCGCCCTCGTGTTCGACGTCTTCTATCTCGTCGCGAGTCCGGGGCTGACGCTCGCACTGGTCTATACAGTGCCCGTGCTGGCCGGCCTGATCGCCGGCCTGGTCGCGGCGGCGGATGACGTCGGGCTCGAGCAGCGAGTGCTGCTCCGTACGGCCGGCCTGGCCATTGCCCTCGGTGTCACCAACGCGATCGTGGTGGCGATGATCGCCGCGATGCGCCGGACCGACCCGTCGAACTGGGCGGCCGGCGGTCAAGCGGTGCTGTTCGCCGGCTGCACGGTGTTCGCGGTCGCGGTGTCGATCGCCGCCGCGCGCAGGCTGATCGCCGGGCTCGGACTCGACCTGCGGACGAAGTTGCCGCCCCGCCCGGTCCGGGCCCCGGTTGCCGCGGTCAGGGTGGCGCGCCCGGCGGCCGCCGCGCGAGCGAGCAAGGAGTCGGCGGCCCGGGCCAAGCCGGTCCACCCGGTCGAGCCGCCGCCATCTCCGATCGAGGACGACGAGGAGACGATCCCCGTCTTCGTCCCGCCGCCCCCGCCGATGGTCGATCTCGACGAGGCCCGCCCGGTCGAGTCCTTGAACCGGTCGAGCGGTCACGCGGACCTACTCTCTCCACGTCCCCGCCGGGCGGGCTCCCGCCGTACCAACAAACCGGGCAAGCGCCCGGGGACTTAACAGACCTGGTTTTTCGCGGGCAGGCGGCCGCTGATCAGGTACGCGACGACCTTGTCGTCGACGCAGTTGTTGCCGTACTCGCCGAAGATGCCGTGCTTGCGTGTGTTGGTGAGCGTGATGAGCCGTGCTGCGGGCAGCCGCTCGAGGAGTTGGGCGGCACCGGCGTAGAGCAGCCGGGGGTCGCCGTCGGCGCCGACGATCAGGGCGCGTTGGTGGTTCGCGATGTTCGTCGAGGGCTCCTGCGGCCGGGTCGGCCAGAAGGCGCAGGGTGAGATCATCCGGGTCAGCGCCCCGAAGTGCGGTTCGGACCTGCGATGCGCCTGGATGTCGCGCCAGTACACCTCCGGATCGCGTGGGGCGGCGACGTCGGCGCAGAGGATCGCGGTCTGGGCGCTGACCAGCGGTGACCAGGCCGGGGTCATCATCACCTCGAGGTACGCACCGAGGTTCTCGTCCGGCTCAGCCGGTCCTTTGGTGGCCTTGAGCAACGTTTGCACGATGCCGGCGTACTCGGCCCGGGCCGGGTCGCGGTCGTCGGCCAGCGGCCCGAACATCACCATCGGCAGGGAGCCGTCGTCGAGGGTGTACTTGCCGACCTTCAGCCCCTTGCTCGCGGCCACCTGATAGATCCGGTCGACCGTGGCCATCACCTGCCGCGTGCTCGCCCCCAGGTGGTACGTCGAGTTCCGGGCGGCGGCCCAGCTCGCCCAGGCCCTCAACGCCGCCTCGTTCGCGGGGCCGACCTGCTGGAGCAGTCGTGGGCCGTAGGTGTCCGGGTTCACCGGACCGTCGAGGAGAACGCGGTCGGAGCGGCCCGGGAACATCTGCAGATAGACAGCACCTAGATAGGAGCCATAGGAATAGCCCAGGTACGAGATCTTCTGCTCGCCGAGTGCGCTGCGGACCTGGTCGATGTCCCGGGCGGTGTTCCGCGTGCTGACGTACGGCAACACCGATCGTGCGTGGGTGTTGCAGCGGGCCGCGAAGTCGGCTTGCTGCCGGGTCACTCGCAGGAACGACGTACGGTCGGTGCCGCCGGACCACGGCCAGCCGGCGAACGGGAGTTTGCAGTCGATCGGCGTACTGCGGCCGACGAACCGCGGGTCGAGTCCGATCAGGTCGTACCGCGGGCCGGCTGCCTTCATCGTCTCCCGGAGTCGCAGCGGCATGCTGAGCCCGGGACCACCGGGCCCGCCGTCGTTCAGCACCATCGCGCCGATCCGATCGCCGGTCGCCTTGAGTCGCGACATCGCGATGGTGATCTTCGGTCCGTTCGGGCGGCTGTAGTCGAGTGGCACGGCCAGGTCGCCGCAGTCGGCGCCGGCCTGATCCAGTGCGGCTCCCTCGGTGTCTGCCGCGTTCAGCTGGCACTGGTGCCACTGGATCGTGGGGTCTGCATTGGTCGGTGGGCTCGCTTGCGCGGTTGCCGGTGCGCTGGTTGTCGCGCCCAGGAGCGCCAGTGCTATCAGTAGTTTCATCGGTCCTCCTCGAAGTCACCACTGACGCTAGGGATCCGCGCAGCCCGCCACAGTGCCTTCGACACCCGGTCCGAGGTCGCGTTTGCGCTACCGCTGCAACACTGGGGCCGTGTGGGATCTGGTGATCGTCGGAGCCGGGCCGGCCGGGGCATCGGCCGCTCTCGGAGCGCTCGCGGCCGATCCCAGCCTCTCTGTACTGATGCTCGACCGGCACGACTTCCCGCGGGACAAGGCGTGTGGTGACGGGATCGCGCCGCACGTGCTCGATCTGCTCGCCGGAGTCGGAGTCACCGGGATCCTCGACGACTGGACGCCGGTACGGCGGTTCGCGCTGACTCGTGGTGAGGTCGGAGTGGATCGCGACATGGCCCGGCCGAACTGGGTGGTGCCGCGAACCGTCTTCGATCAACGCCTCGCGGAAGCCGCCCAGGCTGCCGGGGCGCAGCTCGTGCGGCGACGGGTCCGGGGGATCGCGGTCCAGCCGCAGGCGGTGCTGGTGGACGAGGAGCTCCACGGTCGGTTCGTCGTCGGTGCCGATGGCGCGCATTCCGTCGTACGGCGGGATCTCGGGGTCGAGCCTGGTCCGGTCGCGTTGGCGATCCGTGGGTATGCGCCAACGCCGGCAGCGCGGGCGGCGAGCCAGGTGATCGCGTACGGGCCGGGGCGGCAACCGTCGTACGCGTGGTCCTTCGATCGTGGGGACGGCTGGTCGAACGTCGGGTACGGCGAGCAGTTGACGAGCAAACGTCCGCGACCGACGCGCGCCGAGTTGTTGAGGCATTTGGAGGAGTTGCTGCCGGGTGCGTCTGCCGGTGGGGAGTCCTGGTGGGGTCATCACCTGCCGTTGTCGGGGTGGTCTTGGCGTCCGGCCGCGGGGCCGGTGATGCTGGCGGGGGACGCTGCCGGGTTGATCAACCCGATGACCGGCGAGGGCATCTACTACGCGGTCGCGACCGGCCTGCTCGCCGGGCGTGCGGTCGCGGATGCGCTGCGGTCTGGCAGTCGCGATGCGGGTACGCCGTACCGTCGTCGGACGACTCGTTTGCTTGGTCGGCATTTTCGGCATACTGCGCTGACGGCTCAGCTCACGCGGTCCGGTCGGGTGCTCGACGCGGGGATCCGCGCGGCTGCTGCTGATCAGGGGATCTTCGACGATCTGGTGGAGCTAGGTCTGGCTGACGGGCTCATCACGGGTCGGCTGGTTCGCTCGCTGCTGTCTTAATGCGGTTCGCTGGCGGCTCGTGAGTTGCGTGTTGTCGGTTGTGTAGGTGAGCGCGTCGGTGACGCGGATCAGTGGCCAGTCGAGTGCGGTGGCCAGTTGATCTTCGGTGAGTGGGCCGGCTGCGTGGCGGAGGGCGGCGAGGATCGTGACGGCGTCCTGGATCACCTCGGAGCCGAGGCCGCCGGACATGTCTTCGCCGAGCCGGTGGAAGAAGTCGGCCATCTGCGTGAGGCGTTCGCCGGCCGGGGTGTCGCGGCCGAGGAGGTCGGCGCCTTCGGCTGCGGTCTCGGCCCAGTTGAAGTTGGTCCGGGAGCTCACCTCCCAGGCCTTCAGCCAGACCTCGTCGGCGATGACGTAGTGCTGCAGGCGACGGCGCGGGTCGGGTTCGCGGTGGACCATGCCGACCTGTTCGAGGTAGCCGATTGCCTTGGAGACCGACGCGGGGCTGACGCGGAGCTCGCTGACCAGTTCCGCCGCGGTCAGGCTGCGGGCGTCGGTCGTATAGAGCAGTGCGAGTACGCGGGATGCCATCCGCGGTAGACCGCCCTCGACCATCATCGTTGCGAACCGCTCGACGTACTCCTTGGTCGGACCGACCGGCTGCTCGTCGGGGGTTGGCTCGGTCGGCCTGCGGCGGCGGGCTCGGGACGCGGTCGCGTAGTGGGCGTGGTCGGCCCGGTAGCCGTGGGCGCCGCCGTTGCGGGCGACCTCGCGGCTGATCGTCGACGTGGGGCGATCCAGTTGCCGCGCGATCTCGGCGTACCCGAGGCCGGCGGTCAAGCCGGACGCGATCTCGAGGCGGTCCTCGTGGCTCAGCCTGCCTCCGGGCATCGCGGGTCCTCTCGTGCGTTCAGCCGCAGCTCATTGCAACGTCTGTCAACCTGAGTTGCGTTCTTCCTCAGTCTCATTGCACAGATTGCCATAGTTTGTGGAGATTCACACGGTCACTGTCGCGATCAAGATTCCAGGATTGATGAATGCAACGTAGCTTTCAAGGGATTCTGAAGGAGAGGGACGCATGGTTCTGACGGTGGACGGGCTGCGAATGCGGTACGGCGATGTCGAGGTGCTGCACGACGTGTCGTTCCAGGCCCGGGCGGGTGAGGTGGTCGCGCTGCTCGGGCCGAACGGTGCGGGGAAGAGCACGACGATCGAGATCCTCGAGGGTTTCCGGTTGCGGTCGGCCGGTGAGGTCGAGGTGCTCGGGGTGGATCCGGCCGAGGGCGATGAGCGATGGCGGTCGCGGCTCGGGATCGTGCTGCAGTCATGGCGGGATCACGGCAACTGGCGCGTGCGGGAACTGCTGCATCATCTGGGCACGTACTACGCGCCGTACTCGACCTCGACGGTCGAGCGGCCTTGGGATACGAGCGAGTTGCTCGACACGGTTGGTCTCGCCGAGCACGCGGATCAGAAGATCAAGACGTTGTCCGGTGGGCAGCGGCGCCGGCTGGATGTCGCGATCGGGATCGTCGGGCGGCCGGAGGTGTTGTTCCTGGATGAACCGACTGCGGGATTCGATCCGGAGGCCCGGTACGAGTTCCACGACCTGGTCCGGCGGCTCGCGGCTGAGCAGGAGACCACGATCCTGCTCACCACCCACGACCTCGACGAGGCCGGCAAGCTCGCCGATCGCATCCTGATCCTGACCAGCGGCCGGATCGTCGCCGCCGGTACGACGGCCGAGCTCACCTCGCTGATCGCCGGGGAGGACGAAGTCCGTTGGATTGTTGACAATCAGCGCTTCCGAAAGTCGACACCCGACTCGACCGAGTTCGTCCGCGCACTCTTCGCGCAGTACGGCGCCGCCGTCCGCGAACTCGAAGTCCGCCGCGCCTCACTCGAGGACACGTATCTAGCGCTGGTCCGAGGACAGGAGGTCACGCGATGAACTACAGGGCGCGGGCGGCGCGGATGGCGGCTGTTCGGGCCGGGTGGGAGCGTGGGGTGATCGAGTTGCGGCAGTCGTTCACGAACGGGGCCGAGCTGTTCTCGCACTTCCTCTGGCCGGTGCTGATGCTCATCGCACTCTTCTTCTTACGGCACCGCGACTTCGGGTCGACCGGATTCCTCTTGGGCGCGTTGGCTCTGCCGAGCATCCTCGGGATGAACGCCGCGATGGGCATGGTCAGCATGAGCCAGCAACTCACCGCCGACCGCGAGGACGGCACGCTGCTGCGCGCCAAGGCCACCCCGAACGGGATGCTCGGCTACCTCGTCGGCAAGGTCGTCTCCGTCGCCGGCGGCCTGCTCGCCGATCTGGCCATCCTGTTGATCCCAGGGCTGTTCATCGTCGACGGCCTCGCCCTCGGCTCGGCGCACTGGCCGACGCTCGTCTGGGTTCTGCTGCTCGGCCTGGTCGCGACGCTCCCGATCGGCGCGATCCTCGGCTCGATCTTCACCACCGCCCGCGCACAGGGCCTGATCCAGTTGCCGGTGCTCGGGCTGATCGCGATCTCCGGCATCTTCTATCCGATCACCGCATTGCCCAGCTGGCTGGAGTGGATCGGCCAACTCACTCCGATCTACTGGATGGGGTTGGGCATGCGATCGGCGCTGCTGCCCGACAGCACGGTCGTGGTCGAGCTCGGCGCCTCGTGGCGGCACCTCGAGACAGTCGGCGTACTGGGAGTGTGGGCGGTCGGCGGGCTGCTGCTGGCACCCGTCGTACTGCGTCGGATGGCGCGGCGGGAGTCCGGCTCGAAGGTCGCCGAGCGGCGGGAGCGGGCGCTCCAGCGCGTCGCCTGACTCGCAGGGCCCGTCGCGACGCCGTTGAAAGCGTTTTGAAAGGGGGTGTGCGCCCCTGCGTCCCTAGCGTCGACAGCATCGGGAATCCGGAGCGAGGGATGGTCAGATGGACTGGGACATCGACGTCAACCAGGTTGCCACGGTCCTGCAGACCACTGCGGACAAGGCAGCGGGGTTCGAGCCGGTCGGCAAGAACTACGCCGACTACGCCGAGCGCGCGGTCCGGCAGGCGCAGGCGACGCTCGTCGGTCAGGCGGTGGCTGACGTCCTGATGCATTACCAGGACGCCTGGATGGACATCATCGATCAGACCAACGCGTCCCTCACCGGGGCCAAGGACGCGACCATGGCGTACATCAACGGTCAGCAGGAGATGGCGCTGAACGCCCAGCGCGGCGCGACCGATGCTCCCGGCAAGCGCCGCGCCGCCGAGTCCAAGGCGAACGCCGAGCACGCCTCCCGTCAACGGCACAACGTCGAGTGAGGCGGGGACATGTTCAATCCTGACGGTGTCCCGGATTTCTTCCCGGGGACGACTCCCGACGTACTCGCCTTCACCGGCGCCGAGTTGACGAAGGTCGGCGCCGCGATCCGGTCCACCGGGTACGACGTGAACAGTTCGTTCGAAGGTCTGTCCGGGTGCTACCAGGCGCCCGAGGCGCAGACGCTGATCACCTCGCTGCGACCGGCGTACATCCTGGCCTACGACTTCGGCTCCGACATCGAGTCGATGGGTACGGCGCTGGAGGACTTCGCGAACGAGATCAAGCCGCCGTACGACAAACTCCAGCGGCTGCTCACGAAGGCCCGCGGGTTCATCCAGAAGTGCAAGCAGGCCGAGGCGAACGGCGACGACTGGCAGGGCTGGGAGAACTGGGTCCAGGAGGAGAACAGCTACCACGAGGACACCGCGATCCTGCTCCAGCAGATGATGAACATCCAGGTGGAGTACGCGAACAAGATCGAGGGACTGATCGGCGGCCTCGGCTGGTGGCCGGACAGCTACCAGCGCAAGGAGCGGAGCAGGGGCGGTTTCGGCGAGTACAAGAAGCCGCCGATGGTGAAGGACGAGAATCCGGATCCGCCGCCGTGGGGTACGCCGGAGGTCTACGACGCACCGTGGATCGCGGACGTCGGCAACATGGCGCTCGGGGTCGTCGACGGCCTGACCACGATGCTGGGGATCCAGTGGCTGATCCAGTCGACCGGCTGGGAGTGGGACGACAAGCTCGTCAACGGGGCCTTCGGGCATCCGCCGGCCGACATGCACCAGATGTTCGACGCCTGGGCCGAGATGGGCGGCGACATCCTGATGCTGGCGAACAAGATTCCCGGCGTCGGTGAGTTGCTTCCCGAGGGCATGAGCGAGGACCTCGACGCGCGCTGGGACGACACCCTCGACACGATCGGGGACGACTGGTCCAGCGGCAACCAGGCCAGCTCGATCATGGGCGTGGTCGGCCTGATCCCGATCGGCCCGACCAAACTGGCCGGCGCCGCATCGAAGCTCGGCCGAGTCAGCCGCCTGGCCGCCAAGGTGCCGCCGATCCGGGTCGCCGCGCATGCTGCGGACAAGTTCCTGGACTTCCGGGACACGCTGCGTACGGGAGCGATCGAGGGCGGGCTGAAGATCCCGGTCGTCGGTGACGTGCTGAAGGGGTATTCGCACATCCCGGTGCTCGGGAAGTCGGTCCGCCTCGATCCCGGCGTACCCCTGTCCAAGCCCCCGAAGCTCGACCTCCCGAACATCGAGTCACCCCGCCCCACCGCCCCGATCCACGACGGCGGCCCCGTCCATCCCGTTGCCCCCAGCAACATCGACCCCCAAACCATCCCCGACCGCCCCACGACACCCAACGCGACCACGCCCGATGCGACTACTACGCCGAGTACGACGACTCCGGACATCACCACAAAGCCCGGTGATCCCACCACCCCCGGAAACACGACACCGACCACCACAACCGGCCGCCCCACCACAACCCCCACCAACCCATCAACCCACCAATCACCGGCCGACCCACAGGTAATCCCGCCCACCCAGCTCATCCCCAACACCCCATCCACCACCCCGAACACCACAACCCCCACCTCCACAACCCCGGGCTCCACCACGCCCGGTTCCACGACCCCGGGCTCGACCACCCCGGGTTCCACGACCCCGGGTTCCACGACCCCGGGTTCCACGACCCCGGGTTCCACGACCCCGGGTTCCACGACCCCGGGTTCCACGACCCCGGGTTCCACGACCCCG